>CAIOHT010000017.1 GCA_903858185.1 uncultured Caulobacterales bacterium | reverse complement strand
GGCAGTTTCGGCGCCGGCAACTACGGGATGTGCGGCCGTGCCTATTCCCCCCGCTTCCTGTTCTCCTGGCCCAACAGCCGCATCAGCGTGATGGGCGGCGAGCAGGCCGCCAGCGTGCTGGCTACCGTCCACCGTGACGCGGACAAGTGGACGAAGGAAGAGGAAGAGGCCTTCAAGGCCCCGGTCCGCCAGAAGTACGAGGACGAGGGCAACCCCTACCACGCCACTTCGCGGCTATGGGACGACGGGGTTATTGATCCAGCTCAGACCCGGGACGTTCTGGGTCTGGCCATATCGGCTTCGCTGAACGCGCCGATCCCGGACACGACGTTCGGCGTGTTCAGGATGTAGCCCCGAAGGAAGCGACAAGCACAATGATCGCCGCAGCCTTTGTCCTCGCCGCCAGTCTGGTGGCCGCGCCACCGACCATGGTGCAGGTTCCGGTCGACGACCCCGTCCTGCCGTCCGGTCCCCTGTTGGCCATGGGCGCAACGACGGACGGAGAGATCTATGTCGACCACCCCAGCTTTGGCCGTTCCGATCTGCCGGGATTGATCCGGATGACCGCTGTGATCGTCCGTCCCGGCGCGAACGAGCCGGCGCCCCTTTGGGTTGTGCTGCTTTGGGTCGATTGCAAACGCCGCGTCTATCAGCTTTCCAGCGGTCGACGGTACGACGGCGAGGGCCGGCAAACCGCCCTGACCGCCTTTGTCCCTGACCGGCCGATCGCCGCCGGTTCCGGCCCGGACCAGGTCGCGGCGGCCTACTGTCCTCTCCCGCCACAGGCCCCGGACAGCAAACGCGCTGTCGCCAACTATCAGGCGGCGCTAGAACGCTCCCGAAGCGTTGTTCCAACGCCGCCCGGCGGGGCGCCGCAGTGATCCAGTCCGCCGCCAGGATGATTCCATCATGACCAATCCCATCGCCGATCCCCTCGTCGAAGTCACCGACACCGACGCGCTCAGCGACCTCGCGGTGCTAGACGCCAGCCCCTCGGGCGTCGCGGTCGTCACTATCAACCGGCCCGACAAGAAGAACGCCTTCAACGCCGAGGTAATCGCAGCGCTCGCCCAGCACTTCGAGACCCTGCGCGACGCCGACGGTGTGCGGATCGTCTTCCTGCGTGGGGCCGGCGGGGCGTTCAGCGCCGGGGCCGATCTGGACTGGATGAAGTCCGCCGCGACCTTCACCAAGGACGAGAACCGCGAAGACGCCATTGCGCTTGCCGACATGCTGCTGGCCCTGCGTGAGCTGCCGCAGTTCACCGTGGCCCTGGTCGAGGGCCCGGCCTTCGGCGGCGGCGCGGGTCTGGTCGCCGCCTGTGACTACGCCGTGGCGGCCAAGGACGCGAAGTTCGCCTTCTCCGAGGTCAAGCTGGGCCTCGTCGCCGCGACGATCAGCCCGCATGTGGTCGCCGCCATCGGCCCGCGCCGGGCCAAGAGCCTGTTCGTCACGGGCCGGATGTTCGACGCCGACTTTGCCGAGAAGATCGGCCTGGTTGACGAGGTCGTCGCCAGCGCGGCGGACCTGGACGACGCCATGGAGCGTCTGGCGACCGAGATCATGGCTTGCGCCCCCGGCGCGGTGGCGACATCCAAGACCCTGGTCGACGATGTCACCGGCGTTCCGATGGACGAGGAGCTGCTGGAGATGACCGCCAGGCTGATCGCCGACCAGCGGCTCAGCGATGAAGGCCAGGAAGGCGTCACCGCCTTCCTCGAAAAGCGCAAGCCCGGCTGGGCGCTCTGATCGCATGCTCCAGAGCCTGCTGATCGCAAACCGGGGCGAAATCGCCCGGCGCATCATCCGCACTGCCCGCCGGCTCGGCGTGCGGACCGTGGCCGTCTATTCCGAGGCCGACGCCGGCGCGCCACACGTGGCCGAGGCCGACGAGGCCGTGCTTATTGGCGCGGCGCCGGCGCGTGAGAGCTATCTGGTGGCGGAGAAGATCCTCGCCGCGGCGAAGCAGACGGGGGCGCAGGCGATCCACCCCGGCTATGGCTTCCTGTCGGAGAACGCGGCCTTCGCCCAGGCGGTGAAGGACGTGGGGCTGATCTGGGTCGGCCCGCCGCCGGCCGCGATCAACGCCATGGGCCTGAAGGACGCGGCCAAGAGCCTGATGATCGCCGCCGGCGTGCCGACGACGCCGGGCTATCTCGGCGACGACCAGTCCGAGGTGCGTCTCGAGGCCGAAGCAGCGGCCATCGGCTATCCTGTGCTGATCAAGGCCGTGGCCGGCGGCGGCGGCAAGGGCATGCGCAAGGTCGACGCGGCCGCCGACTTCCAGGCCGCCCTTGCCAGCTGCCGCCGCGAGGCCGCGGCCAGCTTCGGCGACGACCGCGTGCTGATCGAGAAGTACGTCACCCGGCCGCGCCACATCGAGGTGCAGGTGTTCGGCGACAGCCACGGCAATGTCGTCCACCTGTTCGAGCGCGACTGCTCCCTGCAGCGCCGCCACCAGAAGGTCATCGAGGAGGCCCCGGCCCCGGGCATGGACGCCGCCACCCGCGCCGCCGTCTGCGATGCCGCCGTGAAGGCCGCGAAGGCCGTGAACTACGAGGGCGCCGGCACCATCGAGTTCATCGCCGACGCCAGCGAGGGCCTGCGCGCCGACCGAATCTGGTTCATGGAGATGAACACCCGGCTGCAGGTCGAGCACCCGGTCACCGAGATGATCACCGGCCAGGACCTGGTCGAATGGCAGCTGCGCGTGGCCAGCGGCGAGCCGCTGCCGCTGAATCAGGATGAGATCACGATGACGGGCTGGGCCATGGAGGCTCGCCTCTACGCCGAGAACCCGGCTACGGGGTTTCTGCCGAGCACCGGCCCGCTGACGCATTTCCGGCTGCCGGAAGACGACATCAGGGTCGACAGCGCGGTGGATGAGGGCGGCGAGGTCTCGCCCCACTACGACCCGATGATCGCCAAGCTGATCGTCCATGGCGGCACGCGTGAGGCCGCAGCCGAGGCGCTGGCAGAGGCCTGCGCGAGCGTCGAGGTCTGGCCGGTGAAGACCAATGCCGCCTTCCTCGCCCGCTGCGCCGGGCATCCGGACTTCGTATCGGGAGATGTGGACACCGGTTTCATTGAGCGCCGGCTGGACGACCTGGTGAACAACCGCGCGCCGTCCGAGGTCGTGGCCGGCATCGCCGCAACTGCCCTGATCGAGCTGCAGTCCCGCGATGAGGCCGCGACCCCCTGGTCGCCACTCGACAGCGCGAGCGGCTTCAGACTCAACGGTCCGCCGCGTCGCCGGATGCTGCTCGACTGCGCGGGCGCCACGGTTGAGGCCGACCTTCTCGATGTCGAGCTCTTCCCGGAAGATCTGCTGGTCATTGACGAGGACGAGGTGGTCGTCTTCGAAGCCGGCGAGGGCTTCTGCTTCCGCCTTCCGCGCGCCAACGCCGCCGGGCGGGCAGGCGAATCCGATGGTTCAGTCCTCTCCCCCATGCCGGGCAAGATCGTCTCGGTTTCGGTCAAGGCCGGGGAAACGGTAACGAAGGGCCAGACCCTTCTTGTGCTTGAGGCGATGAAGATGGAGCACGCCCTGGCCGCGCCGTTCGACGGCGTGGTCGCGGAGCTGTCGGCCGTCGCGGGCGGACAGGTCAGCGAGGGTGTGGTGCTGGCGAGGTTGGAAGCCCCCCAATAACCCCGCTCATCCTCGCGAAAGCGAGGATGAGCGGATCAATATGTAGAGCCCCATGCCCCTTCACCTGATCAAGCTCTGCGTCGGCATCGACAGCGTCGAGGAGCTCCGTGCCTGGCGGGCGCAGCGGGCGGCGCAGGGCTATCGGTCGGTCTGCCCGACGCGCCAGACGCCCAAGCGGGCCGACGAGCTGCTCGACGGCGGCTCGCTCTACTGGGTGATCAAGGGCCAGGTTCTGGTGCGCCAGGCAATCGACGAGATCGTCACGGGCGACAGTGGCCCGCAGCCCTGCCGCATCTATCTCAAGCCGGACCTGATCGAGACCGCGCCCCAGCCGCGCCGCGCTTTCCAGGGCTGGCGCTATCTGACCCCCGCCGACGCCCCGCCCGACCTGCCCACCGCCGACGGCGAGGCGATCGAGCCCGAACTGGCGCGGCAGTTGAGGGAGCTCGGGGCTTGGTAGGTGCGTCCTTCGAGACGCTCGCCTGAGGGCTCGCTCCTCAGGATGACGTAATGGGGTGGGCTGCAGTGGCGTTCGTCATGGTGAGGAGCGAGGGATCGGCCGAGCGTCTCGAACCACGCACGGACTAAACCGCCCAGTTATCGATCAGCCGCGTCCTGCCCATGCGCGCCGCCACGAACACCCGGGCTCCGGGTGTCGCCGCGCCGGGCCCCAGCCGCTCCAGTGTCGCGCCGTCGCGGACCTCGACGTAGTCGATCTTCGCAAAGCCTGCACTGGTGAGGCTGGCCAGCACGGCACCCTCGACGTCGATCACCGGTGTCCCGTCCCGCAGCGCCTCGACCGCATAGCGCATGGCGGCGGGCAGGGCGCGGGCGGCAGCGCGTTCCTCCTGCGTCAGGTAGGCGTTGCGCGAGGAGAGGGCCAGGCCGTCGGCCTCCCGCGATGTCGGCCCGCCGACGATTTCGACCGGCAGGTCCAGGTCCCGCGCCATGCGCCGGATCACCAGCAGCTGCTGGTAGTCCTTCTCGCCGAAGATCGCGACGTCCGGTCCGCACTGGATCAGCAGCTTGGCCACCACCGTCGCCACCCCGCCGAAGAAGTGCGGCCGCGAGACGCCTTCCAGCGGCTCGGAGACGCCCTTGGCCACGTTGACCGTCGTGGCGAAGCCGTCCGGGTACATCTCCCGTGCGTTGGGCGCGAACAGCAGGTCGCAGCCGGCGTCGGCCAGCTTCGCTGCGTCTTCCGCCTCGCCGCGCGGATAGGCCTCGAAGTCCTCATGCGGGGCGAACTGGGTCGGGTTGACGAAAATCGAGGCGACCGTTCGGTCGGCCAGGGTCCGGCCCTGGGCGATCAGCGACAGGTGGCCGCTGTGCAGGGCCCCCATGGTCGGGATCAGCGCCACCCGCTCGCCGGCGGCCTTCCAGCCGGCGACGACGGCGCGCAGTTCCGCCACGGTGCGGACGACGGGGAGGGACGTTTCACTCATGCCGCGCGGCATATAGCGGAGGGCGCCGGGGGTCCAGCCGCGACCTTACAGCTGTGGACAACTCCGCCGCCGCGATTGCCCCGACTCACCCTGCGGGTGTCTCGTCGGATGAAAACCCGCCGAGCATGGCGGTTCGACGGAACTGGGGCGACCTATGGCGACGCAGCCGCATGTCATCGTGGTGGGCAATGAAAAGGGCGGGGCGGGGAAGTCGACCATCGCCGTCCACCTGACCACCGCCCTGCTGCACGGCGGGGCCAGCGTGGCGGTCATGGACCTGGACCTGCGCCAGTCGTCGATGGCCCGCTTCTTCACCAACCGGCGCGCCTGGCTGGCGTCGCAGGATCAGGTTTTGCCCGAGCCGCTGCTGCGTCATGCGTCCGACGACGGCGTTGCGCTGGCGAAGGCCGGCGAGGCCGAGCAGATGATGCGGTTCGAGGAGGCCTTCGCCCGCGCCCATCAGGACGCCGACTTCGTGATCATCGACACGCCGGGCGGGGATTCCGCCCTGTCGCGGGTCGCGCATGCCCGGGCGGACCTGATCGTCACCCCGATGAACGACAGCTTCGTCGACTTCGATGTGCTGGGTCACGTCGACCCGGTGACGCTCGATCTGCTGACGCCGAGCATCTATTCCGAGACCGTCTGGGAGGCCCGCAAGGCGCGCGCCCTGACCGGCCAGCGGCAGGCGCTCGACTGGATCGTGCTGCGCAATCGCCTGGCCAGCGTAGAGGCGCGCAACCGCAAGCGGGTCGACGACCGGCTGACGGCCCTGGCCAAGCGGGTCGGTTTCCGCATCGGCGCGGGCCTGCGCGACCGGGTGATCTATCGCGAGCTGTTCCCGTTCGGCCTGACGGTCGCCGACCTGTCGGCGAAGGTCCGGCCCGTGCCGGTGTCGCTGGTGCATGTTTCGGCCCGTCAGGAACTGCGCGCCCTGCTGCATTCGGTTGGACTTTCGCAATTCTCGGGCGAAGAGTTGCTCGCCGCCGAATAGGGCGGGGAGTTCGCGTTCATGATCTACATTCTCGCCGGCGTCGCCGCCTTCGCCCTGCTCGTCTGGGTGGGCCGGCGTGCGCGACCGATGCTGGCCCGCACCGAGTGGCGGATCGCTACCGGCAGCATGGCCGCCCTGGCCGTGGTTGTCGGCGGTCTGCTGGGGGTGACCGGCCGGGTCCTGCCGGGCGTCGTGCTGGCGGGGCTCGGGATCGTGCTGGCGGTGAACGCCCGTCGTGGAGGGACGCCCGCACCCTCCCTGGACAGGATTGAACTGGCTGAAGCGCGTGAAATCCTCGGCGTCGCCGCCGACGCCACGCGAGAGGACATCCAGGCCGCCTACGCGCGGCTGATCCGCGCGGTGCATCCGGACGCCGGCGGCTCGAGCAGTCTGGCCGCGCGCATCAATGCGGCGCGGGACAGATTGCTGAAGAAATGAACGGGGACATGGACCGAAGGTAGGTGTCCCCCAAAGACGTAGTCGCTCGATTAGGGGACACGTACCTTCGGTACATGTCCTCGCGCCTCAGGGCGCGATGACCATGCAGGCCTGCTTCTTGGCCTTGAGGGCCTTGCAGGCGGCGCGGGCGGCGTCGGCGCTCATGCCTTCGAACCGGACCCGGAAATAGCCGCCGACAGCGCCGCCAATGGCGGCCTCGCCATCATCGACCGCCGCGGCGAAGCGACGCTGGATCAACGCCAGCTGCTCGCGGGCCTGGGACTTGGACTTGAAGGCGCCGGCCTGGATGGCCCACTGGCCGCGCGGCTTGCGGGGCGGGGCGACGACGCGCTTGACCGGCATCACGCGTGCGGCGACCGGATCAGGGATAGGGGCCATGCTGCGCTGGACGGCGATCGGACCAGACGCCGGGCCATCGGTCAGAACCACGCGCAGGCCGTCCTGGCTCGCGTCGCCCTGCTCGGTGGAGGCGCGCTGGATCGGGCCGTCCATGGCCGGTTCGAACATCGACTGGGCCACGGTGATTGTCTCACCGAGCGAGCGGCGCTTGAGGACGTCAAAACCGGTCAGCAGCAGGTCCTCGACATGGTCGTCGCGGGTCGCGGTCGAACGACCGCCCAGCACCACGGTGATCAGTCGACGGCCGTCGCGCACGGCGGAGGCGGCGAGGTTGTAGCCGGACGCATTGGTGTAGCCCGTCTTGAGGCCGTCCACGCCCCACATCTGCGCCAGCAGGCGGTTGTGGTTGTTCATGGTCACGCCCCGGAACGTGAAGGAGCGCAGGCTGAAGTAGCTGTAGTACTGCGGGTAATCGCGCATCACGGCGCGCGACAGGATGGCGATGTCGCGGGCGGTGGAGATCTGGCGGCTGTCGGGCAGGCCGGAGGCGTTCACGAACCGCGTGTTGGACATGCCCAGTTCCTGGGCGCGCAGGGTCATCAGGGCGCCGAAACGCTGTTCCGTACCGGCCATGTGTTCGGCGAGGGCCATGGCCATGTCGTTGGCCGACTTCACCGCGATCGCCCGCATGGCGTCATCGACGCTGATCTGTTGACCGGCGGCGAGGCCGAGCTTGGTCGGGGGCTGGGATGCCGCCCGGGCCGAGACGGTGATCAGGTCTGTCGGCTTCATCCGCCCTTCGGAGATCGCCTCGAAGGCCAGATAGAGGGTCATTACCTTGGTGATCGACGCCGGATAGCGCGGGCTGTCCTCGCGCTTGGCATAGAGCACCTCGCCGGTGTTGGCGTCGACGACGATCGCGGCATACTTCGGCTCGGTCGAGGGCAGGGAGAGGTAGGGCACCTGAGCGGCCGCGACCGAAGGCGCACCGAGGCCGGTCGCGACAAGGGCGACCAACGCGAGTGCGAAAGACAGGCGGCGGGCGAGCTCGAGCATGCGGCGTCCGACGATAAGGTCACGGTTTACAGAGCGGCCCAGGAGCTACGCTGCGGCATCCAACTAGCATGCATTGTTTCCTCTTTCGCCAAAGTAAACACCTGTTGAGCGAATCCGCCGCAGCGCCCGAGCGCCGATGGTGCGTCGCAAACAATTCATGTTGCACTGCACAAAAAAGTTTGACTGCTGCACTGCAGCATGAGACATGGGGAGCGTCAGCAGCGACTCGGTCGCCGCCGAACCCCATATTCAGGTCCTCCCCGACCAAGCAGGAGACTTCCGATGGCCACTGGCGCCGAAACTCTCAAGACCACGGTTGAACAGTTCACGACGGCCGGCAATCAGGCCTTCAAGGACAACGTCGAAAAGTCCCTCTCGACGCTGAACGAAGTGAACGCCTACTCCAAGAAGAACCTCGAAGCCGTCGTGGCTTCGGTCACCGCCGCCACCAAGGGCGCGGAAGTCCTGGGCGCCCAGGCGATGGCCTTCTCCAAGAAGAACATCGAAGACCAGGTTTCGGCCGCCAAGGCCCTGGCCGGCGCCAAGAGCGTTCAGGAAGCTGTTGAGCTCCAGACCGCCTGGATGAAGACCTCGCTCGAAGGCTACATGGCCGAGTTCGCCAAGTGGGGCGAAACCGTCGCTTCGTCCGTCAAGGACTCGGTGAAGCCGCTGAACGAGCGCGTCACCGCGACCGTCGAAAAGCTGCAAGCCGCGAAGTAAGAACTGGATCCGGGTCGGGCGACCTCCCCCCAGAAAGCCCGCCGGGTTCAAGTTCGCGTGAAGGCCCGGGTCGGAAACGACCCGGGTCTTTTTCGTTGCCTTCCGCCGGGAGGCGGAGCGGTCTAGTTTCGCCGCATGTCCAGTATCGAACACCGTCTCGCCGCCGCCGGGATCACCCTGCCTGACCCGGTCGCCCCGATCGCCAACTACGTGCCGTTTGTGCGCAGCGGAGACCTTGTCCACATCTCCGGCCAGGTGTCGCTCGACGCCTCGGGCGGGATCACCGGCATCGTCGGCGTCGATGTCGACAAGGACACCGCGATCCGCGCCGCCCGCCTGTGCGGCGTCAACCTGCTGGCCCAGATGCGTGCGGCCTGCGACGGGGACCTGAACCGGGTCGCCCGGGTGGTGAAGCTGGGCGGCTTCGTCCAGGCGGGGCCGGACTTCTTCGACATCCCGGCTGTGATCAACGGCTGCTCGGACGTGATGGTCGAGGCCTTCGGTGAAGCCGGACGCCACGCCCGCTCGGCGGTCGGCGTCTACCGCCTGCCGCGCAACTTCTCCGTCGAGGTCGACGCGATCGTGGAGCTGGCCCGATGAAGAGCAAGGCCCGTCCCGAGCCCGGCGCGTTCGGCGAGGCCTGGGAGCGTCTGTTTGATCCTCCCGTCGCCCATCGCGGCCTCTGGTCGCCAGGCGGCGCGCCCGAGAACTCGCTGGCCGCCTTCCAGGGCGCCTGCGCTGCCGGGTACGGCATTGAGCTGGATGTCCAGATCACCGCCGACGGCGAGGCGGTCGTGTTCCACGACTACAGCCTGACCCGCATGACCGGCGTGGAAGGCAAGCTGTCGGACCGGTCGCTGGTCGACCTGCAGACCCTGCGCCTTGGCGGAACGGACGAGACCATCCCGACCCTGGCCGAGGTCCTGGTCGAGGTCGGCCACAGGGCGATGGTTCACATCGAGCTGAAGACGAAGTTCGGTGACGTCGGCCCGCTGGAAAAGCGCGTCAGCGAAGTGCTGCTCGACCACAATGGCCCGACCTGTGTGATCGGCTTCAACCCCTACAGCCACGCCTGGTTCGCCGATCATCACCCGCAGATCCTGCGCGGGCTGGACAGCTATGACTGGAAGGACGGCGCGGCCAGCCAGCTGACGCCGGAAGTCCGCAAGTCATTCGCCAACCTCGAGCATGTCGAGATCGCCCGGCCGGACTTTCTGGCGCTGGACGCGAAGATGCTGCCGTCGCCGCGCGCCGACCTGTTCCGGGCGAAGGGCATGCCGGTCATCGCCTGGACCGTTCGCTCGGCCGAGGAATGGGACCGGCTCAAGGATCACTGCGACAACCTGATCTTCGAGGGCTTCGCCGCGTGAGTCTGAAGCCGGCGGTCGCCATCCACCGGCGCATCAGCGAGATCGGCCGCACCGACTGGGATGCCTGCGCCGGCGACCAGAACCCCTTCATCGCGTTCGACTTTCTGGATGCGCTCGAGGAGTCGGGTTCGGTCTCCGACCGCACCGGCTGGGGGCCGCACCATCTGACCGTCGCGGACGACGACGGCAGGGTCGGGGCGGTCATGCCGCTTTATCTGAAGACCCACAGCCAGGGCGAATACGTCTTCGACTGGTCCTGGGCAGACGCCTACGAAAAGGCCGGTGGCCGCTACTATCCCAAGCTCCAGTGCGCCTCGCCGTTCTCGCCTGTGACAGGCCCCCGGATGCTGGTGCGGCCGGACATCGACCCTGACGAGGGCAGGCGGATGCTGCTGGGCGGCGCCCTGACGCTGTGCGAGCGGCTCGGGGCCTCCAGCCTGCATGTGACCTTCCCGGACGAGGAGGACTGGGCCTTCCTCGGCGCGGGCGGCCTGCTGCAGCGACAGGACCAGCAGTACCACTGGTTCAACAAGGGCTACGCCGACTTCGACGCCTTCCTCGCGGACCTGTCATCCGGCCGACGCAAGACGGTGAAGCGGGAGCGGCGGCTGGCGCAGGCGGCGGTGGACGAGATTGTCGCCCTGACCGGCGCCGACCTGACCGAAGAGCACTGGGAGGCCTTCTATGGCTTCTACATGGACACCGGCGGGCGCAAATGGGGTCGACCGTACCTGAACCGGCAGTTCTTCTCGCTGCTGGGTGAGCGGATGGCCGACAAGGTCATGCTGATCATGGCCAGGCGTGACGGGCGCTGGGTGGCAGGGGCGCTGAACCTGATCGGCGGGGACTGCCTGATCGGCCGCAACTGGGGCTGCGTCGAGGACATCCCGTTCCTGCATTTCGAGCTCTGCTACTACCAGGCCATCGAACACGCGATCCGGCTGGGTCTGACGCGCGTAGAGGCCGGCGCCCAGGGGCAGCACAAGATCGCCCGCGGCTATCTGCCGGCCGCCGTCTACTCCGCTCACTGGATCGCGGACCCGGCCCTGCGCGAGCCGGTACGCCGCTACCTCGACCAGGAACGGGCCGCCGTGCAGCAGGAGATGGACTGGCTGGCGGAGGAGTATTCGCCGTTCAAGGCGGGCTGAGCAGGGACACGCCCTGAAGCGAACGCCTCAGTCGCGTCAGGGAACCCAAAGGTCGTCGACACAGTCCAGTTCAAGCGTCGGCAGACGCTCGGCGATAGCGGCCGCCTGCCGGGCTCCGACGACGGGGTCGATGTCCCGGTCGAAGAACCGCTGGCGGGCGGCGCGGTCGGGCCAGCGGGCGATCGCAACCCAGGTTCCGTCATCGGCCTTGAACAAGGCCGATCCGCCCGATCCGTAAAGGTCGATGGCGACCTGGGTCGCGTCATGCCAGTCCCGTGCGTACTGATCCTCATGGCCAGGGTTCAGTCGCATGCGATAGACGGCGACAAACATCACGAGGCGTCCCATGACGCGTGCAGCAGGGCCTTCAGCGCCGCGTCTACTTCTGCCGGCGAGTCCAGCGTCACCGCCGCCTTGAGCCGTTCGGACCAGCCCTCATTCCTGGCTGCCTCAAGGCGCGGATCGGCCTCGACCGCCACGCAAAGGCCCAGCCGCGCCTTGCCGCCCTTGATTGGCCGCACCGACGCGAACTGGAAGTTCCGCGACCAGGCGGAGAAACCTTTGCGCTGACCGGTCACCAGGCCGGGGAAGCCGGCGACTGCCGCTTCGATGGCCTCGAAGATCGCCGTCGAGGCAGGGTCCTTCCACAGGGCCGCGCGCAGGACGGCGGGATCATCCCAGCCCGCCTCGGTCGGGAAGGCTTCCGACAGGATGTGCGCGATGCGGTTCACGCCGAGGCCATGATGCTCGCGCAGCCATTCGGTGCGCTTGCGCGGCGTGGTCTCCGGACAGGTTCGGGCAATAGCGACCCAGTCGGCGAGGGACTTGCCGGTGTCACGCTCCAGGCTGGCCTCCACCGAGGCGAACCATTTCTTCTGACGTTCGGTCAGATTCCGGTCGTCGCCGCCTGCGCCCATCGTTTGCGCTCCTCGCCACGTTTGGTAGGACTTTACGCCTCGCAGGGAACGCAGCAATGAGCCTCGACGGCGCCTATGACGACAGCAACATCTTCGCAAAGATCATTCGCGGGGAGATGCCCTGTGTGAAGGTCTGGGAGGACGATCAGGTCCTGGCCTTCATGGACGTGTTCCCGCAGTCAAAGGGGCATGTGCTGGTCATCTCGAAAACCTCGAAGGCCCGCAACCTGCTGGAAGCCGAGACCAAGACCCTCGGCCGCCTGATCGGCGCGGTACAGCGCACGAGCCGCGCCGTGCGCGCAGCCCTGACGCCTGACGGGATCGTGGTGACCCAGTTCAACGGCGCTCCTGCCGGTCAGACCATCTTCCACCTTCACTTCCACGTCATTCCGCGCTGGGAGGGTGTGTCGCTCGGCCGGCACGGGGAGGGGGGGATGGCGGATCCCGCCGACCTGAAGGATCTTGCCGACCAGATTGCCGCGAAGCTGGAGGGCTGACATGCGCACCGTCGTTCCGGCGATCGCCCTGATTTGCGGCCTGGCCGCCACGCCTGCGCTGGCGCTCGACTACCGGGTGGCGTCCAGGACGGAGGCCGGCCTTGGCCTCGTTGACGCGGACACAGTCACGGTGGTCGGCGAGAACCGTCGGGTCCAGATCACCGCGGTCCTGCCGCCGGAGACCGGTGAGGAGGCGGTGGTCATGGTGGCCTGGGTGACGCTGGATTGCTCCCGGTCGCGTTACCGGATCGAAGAGCTCGAGGTCTTTGATCCGGCGCTCAAGAAGATCGGCCACGAAAAAGGCGGAGGGGCGTGGTCTTCGGCCAATCGCAATTCGCCGTTCACGCCCTCGGCCGACTTCGCCTGCCGCGGCGTCGATCTGCCCCGTCCCGCGACGCAGGATCTGAAGACCCTCGTCGATGCCTATCTGGCCGGCCCTCCCGTTGGCACCCCGGTCTAGCCGCTCGTCGGCCCAGGAGTATGCTTGATGCCCTTCCGAAATGCCCTGCTCGGCGCCGCAGTGATGCTTCTGGCGCCGGCGACAGCGCTTGCCGTCGACTACCGGGTGATGAACGAGGACGAGCGGGCGATCAGTCTGATCGAGGCGGCGGTGAAGACCGACTCTGACGGCCACCGCGAAACGGTGTTCTTCATTGCCTTCTCCCAACCCGTGAATGGTCCCGGCACCACCCAGGTGGTCAGTTCGACAATCCTGTTCGACTGCCAGGGGCGGTACAAGGTCGGCGGGTCCAGCACCTTTACTGCGGCCATGGCCCCGATCGAGCGCGGCGACGCCCGCTATGGCTGGCGCGACCTCGTGCCCGGGTCGCCGTTCGCCAAGGGCGCCGGCTATGCCTGCAAGGCCGAGCCGCTGCCGAAGGCCTATGCGCCTGAGGTGAAGGGGATCGTCGACGGCTACCTGGCCCGTCGCGCTGCCGCTGCGCCGCCTGCGCCGGCCGTTGTTGAACCCGTGCCGGAGTCGGCCGCAGCGGCTGCTGACCCGCAGCCGACGTCCCAGCCCGACTAGCCCGCCAGGACCGCTTCCGCCTGGGCGAACAGCGCCGGGTCGATGGTCAGGTCCACGGCGGCGGCATTGTCGTCGAGTTGGCCCGGCCGGCTGGCGCCGACGATGGCTGAGGCGACGTTGGGTTCCCTCAGCACCCAGGCCAGGGCGAACTGCGCCATGGTGCAGCCGGCCTCGGCGACGATCGGCTTCAGCTTCTGCACCCGCTCCAGCGTCCCCGGCTCCATCCAGCGCTGGATGGCGCTGCTCATGCTGTCGCTGGCGGCGCGGGAGTCATCGGGGAGCGGTTGTCCCGGCAGGTATTTTCCGGTCAGCACGCCCTGGGCCAGCGGCGACCAGACGATCTGCGAGACATCATGCGCCTTGCAGACCGGGATGACCTTCGCCTCGGGCCGACGCCAGAGCAGCGAGTATTGCGGCTGGCTGGAGACGAACCGCTCGACGCCCGGAATGGCGAAGGCGGCCTCGATCTGGTCGGGCGACCATTCCGAGAAGCCGATGTAGCGAACCTTGCCGGCCTGAACGATCTCGCTCAGCGCCTGCATGGTCTCTTCGAGCGGGGTGTCGGGGTCATAGCGGTGGCACTGGTAGAGGTCGACGTAGTCGGTGCGCAGCCGGGCCAGCGAGGCGTCGATCTGCTTGAAGACCTGCGCCCGTGACAGCCCCTTGTCGGTGTCGCTCATCGGGCCCATCAGCTTGGTCGCCAGGATGTAGCCGTCACGCGGGCGACCCGCGAGCGCCTCGCCGAGCACCTCCTCTGCCGCGCCCCGCCCGTAGACGTTGGCCGTGTCGATGAAGGTGATTCCGAGGTCGAACGCGCGGTCCACGCAGGCGATGGCGTTGTCGCGCTCGACACCCACGCCATAGGTCAGCCAGGACCCCAGAGAGATTTCAGAGACCATCAGGTCGCTGGCGCCAAGCTTGCGGT
>CAIOHT010000016.1 GCA_903858185.1 uncultured Caulobacterales bacterium | reverse complement strand
GACCTGACCCGGCTGGATCTTGCGGGCCGCAACCTGACCGATGCCGACCTGTCGGCCTCGATCCTCGACGGCGCGCGGATGATCCGCACCAATCTCGAGCGCGCCAACCTGTTCGGCTGTGACCTGCGCAAGGCGGACCTGCGCGGCGCCAACCTCAAGCGCGCCGACGTGCGCGGCTGCTGCCTGCGCGGCGCCAACCTGACCATGGCCGACCTGACCCAGGCGGACTTCCGCGAGGGCCAGATCGCCACGCCGCACCCGACCAAGGGCCTCAGCATGCTGTCGCACCAGGACCGGGCGGGCGACGCGGACGGCGCGATCTTCGTCGGCGCGACCCTCGACGGCTCGAAGTTCAACGGCTCCTCGGCCTTCGCGGCGGACTTCACCGACTGCTCGCTAAAGGGCGCCAAGCTGACCGGCTGTAATCTCAAGGACGCCAACATGTCCGGCGCGATCCTCGAGGGCGCTGACATCGCCGGCGCCAATCTGGAAAATGCCAACCTGTCGGGCGCGATCCTGACCGGTGTCGACACGGCCACGGCGAAGATGAGCGGCGCCAATGTCGAGGGCTGCCTGCGCGCGCCGACGTCCGCTGCGCTGGCGAGGGCCGACGCACTCAAGGCCCTGGCGACCGGCAACCAGGCCTGGTGCGAATCCGGCGGTCAGCGCGGCGCCCCGGCGAAATTCGACGGCGAGGACCTGCGCCCGCTCGGCGACTCGCTCAAGGGCGCCCGCCTGACGGCGATGTCGGCGAAAAAGGCCTGTATGGTCAGCCTCAACCTCGCCGGCGCCCAGCTGCAGGGCGCCAATCTCGAAGGGGCCGACCTGCGCGGCGCCTGCCTGATCAAGGCGGACCTGCGCGGGGCCAAGCTGGCCGGCGCCAACCTGACCAAGGCCGACCTGCGCGGGGCCAGCATCGGCGTCCTGCCGCTGGGCCCGGGCCGCACCACGCCAGCGACCTTGAACCAGGCGCGCATGCGCTACACGTGGGCCCAGGCTGCTGACCTTACCGCCGCCATCCTCGACGGCGCCGACCTGCGCGGGGCGGACTTCACCGGCGCCCGGACGGCCCGCGCCTCGTTCCGCGACGCGGACATCGAAAACGCCGTGGGTTACACGGCGGAGTAGATCTCTCCGCCGACCAGCCGAAAGCAGGCAGGAAAAAGGGCGGAGCCTTGCGGCTCCGCCCGTTCCCGAACGCGGAGGGGTCGTTCTGTCGTCGCGGCCTAGGCGGCCTTTTTCGCCTTGGGCAGGGCCGGTTTGGCGTCGGCGGTCGTGCCGATCGCGATGGTCCGGGGCTTGAGGGCCTCGGGCAGTTCGCGCTTCAGGGCGATCGACAGCAGGCCGTCGGCCAGGTTGGCGTCGGTCACCAGCACATAGTCGGCCAGCTGGAAGCGGCGCTCGAAGTTCCGCTCGGCCAGGCCGCGGTGCAGGAACTTGCGGGCGTCGTCGTTGGCGGCCTTGCGGCCGGTCACGGTGAGGAGGTTCTCCTTCACCTCGATGGTCAGTTCGTCCGGACGAAAGCCCGCGACCGCGATCTCGACGCGGTAGGCGTTCTCGTCGGTGCGCTCGATGTTGTAGGGCGGATAGCCGGCGGCGCTGTCCTGGGTCGCGGCGGCGTCAAGCTGCGCGGCGAGCCGGTCGAAGCCGACGACGGAGCGGTACAGGGGGGAAAAATCGATCGTACGCATGGGTGCAGTCCTTCTTTCAAAGCAAGGTTGCGGTTTTGACGTACAGGCCGGTGGCGAGCTCGAAAGCCTCGTCGTGACCCGGGAGGCCCGGACATCCAGCGCCTCCGTTCAATGAGGTGGTGAGCCCGTTTTCGGGTTTCAAGCCCCCCCGGCTCTTGATCGCCGCCCGGGGACCGCTAGGTTCGCCCGACGAAACGGCATCAAGCGGAGAACGGCGATGATCACGCGCAGACACGGGCTGCTTCTGGGCGCAGCAGGCTTCCTGGCCGGACAGCCACGGTCAGCCCTCGCGGGACAGGGCGACAAGGCGCTGAAGGCGGCCATCGCCGGCGCCTGGCGTACGCCGGCCAACGTCGCCCGCGACCCGGCGCGTCATCCCCACGACAGCCTGGTCTTCTGGGGGCTGAAGCCGAAACAGACGGTCATCGAGGTGTCGCCCGGCGGCGGCTACTGGACCGAGATCCTCGCGCCCTACGCCAAGGCCACCGGCGGCGTCTATGTCGCCGGCGTGGCCGATCTGGCCAATCCCAAGCTCTCCGACGGCGCCCGCAAGGGCCGCGCCGACTTCGAGGCGAGGTTCGCCGACGCCGAGAAATTCGGCGCGATCCGTTACGTGGGCTTCGGCCCCGTCTCCGCCCCGCTCGGCGCGCCCGGCTCGGCAGACCTGGTGATCACCGCCCGCAACATCCACAACTTCATGTACCAGGGCGACATGCTGTCCAAGGCGATGGCCGACTTCTTCGCCGTGCTGAAGCCGGGCGGCTTCCTGGCGGTCGAGGAGCATCGCGCCGATCCGCGGCCCGAGATCCCCGGCGTGACCGACGGCTATGTCGCCACCGCCACGGTGGTCGCCGCCGCGGCGAAGGCCGGCTTCAGGCTGGACGCCAGCTCCGAGGTCAACGCCAACCCGAAGGACACCAAGGACCATCCGTTCGGCGTCTGGACCCTGCCGCCCGTGCGCCGCTCCGCGCCCGGAGGCCAGCCGGCCAATCCGGCCTTCGATCAGTCGAAGTACGACGCCATCGGCGAAAGCGACCGCATGACCCTTCGCTTCGTGAAGCCCAAATAGCGCCGCTTTGACCGGGTCAGGTGGGCGCGGTAAGCCCGGAGCTTGCGGTGCGGGGGCGGCGTTGACGGAAAGCTCGAAGATTTTGACGTCGACCGGGGGGTCGAGGCGTCTGGTCCTGGCGGGTGGCGCTGCGCTGCTGCTGGCCGCCTGCAAGCCCGCGACGTCTGCGGATGCACCGGCTGCCAAGGCTGTCCGGGGTGGTCCCCAGACCCTGGCCGCGGCGGTCGCCGGCGACTGGCGCCTGCCCGCCGATCGCGCCCGCGACGCCTGGCGCCATCCCGTCGAAAGCCTGACCTGGTGGGGCCTGAAGCCCGGCATGACCGTGGTCGAGTTCTGGCCCGGAGCCGGCTGGTTCACCGACATCCTCGCGCCGTTCCTGCAGGGAACCGACGGCAAGCTCTATGCCGCCAATCTGGAGCCGAGCGATCCGGTCGCGACCCAGATCGTCGACGCCTTCAAGGCGAAGCTCGACGCCAAGCCCAAACTCTACGGCAAGGTCGAGGTGACCGCCTTCGGCCCGACCAGCGGACCGGTCGCGCCGCCGGGGTCGGCCGACCTGGTGCTGTTCCTGCGCAACCTGCACAACTGGATGGCCGCCGGCATCGCCGACAAGGCCTTCAAGGCCGCCTTCGCTGCGCTCAAGCCGGGCGGCGTGCTCGGCATCGAGGAGCATCGCGCCGAGGCCGGACAGGTCCAGGACGTGCTGGCCGCTGACGGCTATGTGCAGCAGGCCTACGCCATCCAGCTGGCCCAGGAGGCCGGGTTCATCCTGGCCGGGACCAGCGAGATCAACGCCAATCCGAAGGACACGCGGGACCATCCGTTCGGCGTCTGGACCCTCCCGCCGACGCGCCTGTCGGCGCCGCGCGGACAGCCGGCCCGTCCAGGCTTTGACCACGCGAAGTATGACGCCATCGGCGAAAGCGACCGGATGACCCTCAGGCTGGTGAAACCGAAATGAACCTCGACCGACGCACGCTGATCGTCTCCGCCGCCGCCCTGGCTGTGGCCCCCGGCGCCGCTCTGG
>CAIOHT010000015.1 GCA_903858185.1 uncultured Caulobacterales bacterium | reverse complement strand
CCTGCCGCCGTTCCCGCTGGAGCAGGCGAAGGCCGAGGTCGAGCGGGAGCTGGGCAGGCCTCTGGCGGAGATCTTCCCCGTGTTCGGCGAGGCGGTCGGGGCCGCGTCGCTGGCCCAGGCGCATCGCGCGACCCTGGCCGACGGACGGGACGTTGCGGTCAAGATCCTGCGGCCGGGCATCGAACGGCGGGTCGCCCAGGACAGCGCGACCCTGCTGATGGCGGGACAGCTGATCGAGACCCTGGTCCCGCTGGCCCGCCGGCTGGAGCCGGTGGCGTTCGCACAGACCGTGATCCGCTCATTGCAACTGGAACTGGACATGCGGTTCGAGGCCGCCGGCGCCGCCGAACTGGCCGAGGTGATGGCCCGAGACGGCTGGATGCGCGCGCCGCAGGTCGTCTGGGATGGCGTGGCCAAACGGGTGCTGACGCTGGAGTGGGCGGGGGGCCTGGCCCTGTCCGATCCTGCGACGCTCGACGCGGCCGGCCTCGACCGCAAGGCCGTCGCCGACAACCTGATCCGCGCCTTCCTGGCCCAGGCGCTCGATCATGGCGTGTTCCATGCCGATCTGCATGAGGGGAACCTGTTCGTCGTCCCGCCGACCGGCATTGTGGCGGTCGATTTCGGGATCGTCGGCCGGCTGGCTCCGGAGACCCGGCGGTATCTGGCCGAAATTCTCTATGGCTTCCTGACCCGCGACTATCCGCGTGTTGCGAAGGCCCATTTCGACGCCGGCTATGTGCCCGCCCACCATGACGCCGACGCCTTCGCCCAGGCCCTGCGGGCGGTGGGCGAGCCGGTGTTCGGCCGCGCCGCCAGCGAGCTCTCGATGAGCCGTCTTCTGGCGCTGCTGTTCGAGATCACCGCCCTGTTCGAGATGCGGCTCAGGCCAGAACTGGTGCTGTTGCAGAAAACCATGGTCACGGTCGAGGGCGTCGCCCGCCGGCTGTGGCCCGATCACGACCTGTGGGCCGCCGCCGACCCGGTGGTCCGCCGCTGGATCGCCCGCGAGCTTTCGCCGGCTGCGCGGATTCGGGACTTCGCGGAGGACGCTGTGATGGCGTTGCGCGCCATCGCAAAAATGGCCGAGGCCGGGTCTGCGCCTGTGGCGGCCGTCGAGCCGTCGGAGCCGACATCGGGCATGGCCTGGCTGGCCGCCGGCGCCGCAATTGCGGGCGCGGCATTCCTGCTGGCGCGGCTGCTGGGCTGACATCCCGGATCGTCATCATCGATGAGTCCCGATAACCCGCCGTTTGCCTGCGGGGCGGGAACCGCGATGACCGCAACGGCAGGCTACCCCTCGTCCTGCGCCCGTTTCGGCCGCGCCCCGCCCTCCGCTTCGCGCGCCTTCACCTTGTCCCAGTAGGCCGCGCCTTCATCCGGCTTGAACATGGTGCGCGGAGCGCCGTCACGGGTGGCGACGGCGAAGACGTTGCTGGCGGGATCATAGATCAGGGTGTCGCCATTCGACCGGGTCAGGGTCTGGGCGCCCCTGGGCGGTTTTGAAACGAAGGCATGGGCCTTGGCGACAAACGCCTCCAGCGTCGTCGCGCCGAACGCCTGGCCGTTTCGCTGGAAACTGCGTTCCGCGTTCTCTTCTGCCGTGTAGCGCCGGCTGGCCGACCACATGGGTTTGCCGTCGACACGTCGTACCGGATCCGCCCGCGCGGCGGTCGCCCGGTAGGGTTCAGGCCCTGTCCCGGCCGCCGGCGTTGCGGAGGCCTGTTGCACCGGCACGGCCGAGGCGCCGCCATCGCAGCCGGCAACGGCGGCGGCCAGCGCCAGCCCTGCGAAGACCCTGATCAATCCCACCATGTTCAGACTCCCATTGCTCGCATTACGAGTGTTTGAACATAGCAAGAACACGGGTTTCGCGTTTGGTCAAGCGTCCGCGCCGTCGTATGCAGCGTCAGGATTTGGCGGCTCTGACGGAGACTGTGGTTTGAGCGAGCGGCGTGTTCTGCTGATCGTCGGGGGCGGGATCGCCGCCTACAAGGCGCTGGAGCTCACACGGCTGCTGCGCAAGGCCGGCGTGGCCGTGCGGCCGATCCTGACCGCCGCGGGCGCGCAGTTCGTGACCCCGCTGTCGCTGTCGGCGCTCGCTGAGGACAGGGTCTACAGCGAGCTGTTCTCCCTGACCGATGAAGCGGAGATGGGCCACATCGAGCTCAGCCGTTCAGCGGATCTGGTGGTGGTCGCGCCCGCGACGGCGGACCTGATGGCCAAGGCTGCGCAGGGGCTTGCGGGAGATCTGGCCTCGACGACCCTGCTAGCGACAGACAAGCCGGTGCTGATGGCCCCGGCGATGAATGTCCGGATGTGGGAGCATCCCGCGACGCAGCGCAACCTGGCGACCCTCAAAGGCGACGGCATATCGTTCGTCGGTCCGGACCAGGGCGCGATGGCGTGCGGCGAGTTCGGCTTTGGCCGGATGGCCGAGCCGGAAGCGATCTACAACGCGATCATGGGTCTCCTCGAGGGACCCGCCGCCCGCCCTTTGGCCGGCAAGCATGTGCTGGTGACCGCCGGCCCGACGGCCGAGGCGCTGGATCCCGTGCGGCTGCTGACCAACCGGTCGAGCGGGCGGCAGGGCTACGCCATCGCCGGCGCGCTGGCGGCGCTGGGCGCGCGAGTGACGCTCGTGTCCGGACCCGTCGCGCTGAAGACGCCAGCCGGGGTCGACCGGGTGGATGTCGAGTCGGCCCGTGAGATGCTGGCGGCCAGCACGGCGGCCCTGCCCGCGGACGCGGCCGTCTGCGTCGCCGCGGTGGCCGACTGGCGACCCGACGAGGCCTTCGGCGTCAAGCTGAAGAAGGGCAAGGATGGCCCGCCGACCCTGACCCTGGTCGAGAACCCCGACATCCTGGCGACCCTGTCCGCGTCAGGCCCTGCGCGGCCGACGCTGGTGGTCGGCTTCGCCGCCGAGACCAATGACGTCGAGGCCCACGCCAAGGCGAAGCTGGCCCGCAAGGGCTGCGACTGGATCATCGCCAATGACGTGACCGAGCCGGGCGTCATGGGCGGCGAAGAGAACGCGGTCCTGCTGATCACCCGAAAGGGCGTCGAGCGCTGGGACCGCGCCCACAAGGATTCCGTGGCCGCCGACCTGGCCGCCCGCATCGCAAAGGCCCTGACGTGACCCCGACTCTTCCCGTCGTTCAGCTGGCGCATGCCGAAGGACTCCCGTTGCCGGCCTATGAGACGCCGCTGGCGGCCGGGATGGATCTGCGCGCGGCTGTAGCGGACGATCAGCCGCTGACCCTCAAGCCGATGGCGCGCGCCATGGTTCCGACAGGGCTGGCGTTCGCGGTGCCCGCCGGCTTCGAGGCGCAGGTTCGACCGCGCTCGGGCCTGGCGGCCAAGGCCGGGATCACCTGCCTGAATACGCCGGGCACCATTGACGCCGATTACCGGGGCGAGGTGAAGGTGATCCTGATCAATCTCGGGGAAGAGGACTTCGTCATCCGGCGGGGCGACCGCATCGCCCAGCTGGTGATCGCGCCTGTGGCGAGTGCGACCTGGCAATCCGTGGAAAGTCTCGACGAGACGGCGCGCGGCGCCGGCGGGTTCGGCTCGACAGGCGCCGGCTAGGCGGGAAGGCCGTGCAGGCCGACGTAGGTCAGGAAACCGGTCGCGAAACCGAGCACCGCGATCCACAGGAAGGGCTTGAGGACATCGTACGGATGATCAACTGCGGCGCGCATGACGCGGGGGTCCTTTCGGGGCCGGGCATTCAACGGTTGAACACTTGGCGCCGCATACGGTTGCAGGCGTCGTCTGAACCGAGCATGACGTGATTCGCGTCTCAGTCGAATCCGCCGCCGAAACGGTCGCTCGCCAGTTGAATCCGGCGGGCGGGAGGGTCTTCATCCCGACCTCGGCCAGCGAGCCGCTGGCCCTGCTCGAGGTCTACCGGCGCAGGCCGGACCTTGCCGCCAACCTGACGTTCGTGGGCGCCCCGGTGCCGGGCATCAACCGCAACGACTGGTCGGCCTTGCACGAGACCGCGCGGGCCGAGGGGACGTTCATGTCGGGAGACTGGCGGGCCAGTTTCGAGTCCGGGCGCTATGATCTGCGACCCATGACCTGGTTCCAGGCCTATGGCTGGCTGGGGGAGACGCCGCTCGATGTGGCCGTCTTCCATGTCAGCGAGCCGGATGCCGCGGGGAGCGTCTCCCTCGGAATCTCCAGCGATCTCGCGCCCGCAGTCGTCGGTCGCGACGTCTTCAGGGTCGCGCTGGTCAATCCGGCCATGCCCCGGGTGCGCGGGGCGGTCTACCCGCTGGACGGGTTCGATCTGGTCGCTGATGCGCCCCGCGACCTGCTGACCTACGACACCGGGTCGCTCGATCCGGCCTTCGATGCCATCAAGCGGCATCTGCAGGGACTGATCCCCGAGGGCGCCAGCGTTCAGTTCGGCGTCGGCAAGGCGGGCATCGCGGCCCTCGCGGCGCTGGAGGGGATGAAGGGCCTGCGAATTCACTCCGGCATGGTCACCGACCCGCTGTTGCCCGTGCTGGAGTCCGGCGCCCTGACCGAGGTCGTGACCGGGCTCGCGGCGGGCTCGCGAGCGCTCTACGAACGCTGCGGCTCGGACAGCCGCATCCGCTTCGAGCCGTCAGGCCATACCCACGACATCCGCGTGCTGGCGGAGATCCCGCGTCTGGTGGCGGTCAATTCGGCGATCGAGATCGACCTGTTCGGTCAGGCCAACGCGGAATTCCAGGACGGGCGTCAGATCTCGGGCGTCGGGGGCCTGACCGACTTTCTGAGGGGCGCGCGTCTCTCGCCCGGCGGCCTGCCGATCCTCGCCCTGCCGGCCAGCGCGCGGCGTGGCGAGATCAGCCGCATCGTGCCGCGCCTGCCGCCGACGGCTGTGTCGGTGCCGCGCGCCGACGTCGGGCTGGTGATCACCGAGCACGGTTTGGCCGACCTGCGCGGCCTGAGCCTGGACGGCCGGGCCGAGGCCCTCATCGGGGTGGCGGACCCGGCCCATCGGGATGGACTCGCTGACAGCTGGGCGGCTATCCGCCGTAGCCTCTGACTGTGAGCGCGCCCATGAACCTGCTGACCCAAAGCGATCTGCCGCTGGACCTCGTTGGACGGGGGAAGGTGCGCGACATCTACGCCGTCGGCGCCGACCGGCTGCTGCTGATCGCCACCGACCGCGTCAGCGCTTTCGACGTGGTGATGGCCGAGCCCGTGCCGATGAAGGGTGCCGTGCTGACCCAGCTCAGCGCCTGGTGGTTCCGACGGCTGGACGGCATCGTGCGCCACCACATGCTGTCGGTCGATCCTGACGAGATCGTCGCGGCCGCGCCCGTTCTGGCGCCGCGCCGGGCGAGCCTGGTCGGGAGGGCGATGCTTTGCCGCCGGGTGGAGGTCATCCCGGTCGAATGCGTCGTGCGCGGCTATCTCTCCGGCTCGGCCTGGAAGGAATACGCCGCGACGGGAACCCTGGCGGGTGAGCCCCTGCCGGCCGGGCTGCGCCGGAGCGAACGACTCGACCCGCCCGTGTTCAGCCCGGCGACCAAGGCCGAGACCGGTCACGACGAGAATATCTCTATCGCCCGGATGGCTGCGGCCATCGGCGCCGATCCGGCCGCGGAGCTCGAGGCCCTGAGTCGCGCCGTCTACGAAGCCGGCCGTGCGCTGGCGGCGGAGCGCGGTCTGATCCTGGCGGATACCAAGTTCGAGTTCGGCCGCGACGCGAAGGGCCGGATGGTGCTGATCGACGAGGTGATGACCCCCGACAGCTCGCGCTACTGGCCAGCCGGGGGCTGGTCGGTCGGCGGGACGCCGCCGAGTTTCGACAAGCAGCCGCTGCGCGACTATCTCGACGCCGAGCGCGCTGCAGGTCGCTGGAACGGAGAGGCGCCGCCACCCGCGCTGCCCGACGCGGTCGTGCAGGCGACGTCGGAGCGCTATCTCGATCTCTATCGGCGGATGACGGGCGAAGACCTGACCGTCTGACCGTCGGTCAGAGCAACTCGTCGGTGTGCTCCCCCAGTTTCGGCGAGCGGACTCCCGGCATGCGCCTGCCGTCAATCTTCAGCGGGGCGGCCAGCATGTGCAGACCCTGCGGCCGGTCCGGGTGGTCGACCACATCCCGCATGCCGACCTCGGCGACAAACGGGTTATCGAGCGCCCGGAACAGATCGTTGACCGGTCCGAACGGGACCCGGCCGGCGAACAGGGTCGACCAGTGCGCGGTCGGCTGCGCGGCGAAGAGGGCGTCCAGCGCTTCGGTCAGGGCCGGCAGGTTGCGCGCCCGGTCGGCGAGGGTGGCGAAGCGCGGATCGGCGGCGAGGTCGGGGCGGGCGATCAGGTTGCAGAGCTCGGCCCAGAATTTCTCGTTCATGCACATCAGCTGGCCGTATCCGTCGGCCGTCTTCACCCGTTGCACGGGGGCGAGCGACGGGTGGGCGCCGTTGGGCATCCGCTGCGTGGGATGATGCTCGTTCATCGCCCAGACCGCCGGATAGCTCAGCTGGTGCAGGGCGACGTCGAAAAGGGAGACATCGACGTCGCAACCCTCGCCCGTTGCCCGGGCCGACAGGATGGCGCTGACCACGCCGAAGGCGAAGGTCGCCCCGCTCATGAAGTCGATGATCGACACGCCCATGCGGGCGGGCGGCCCGTCCGGCTCGCCGGTCAGGCTCATCAGACCGCACTCGGCCTGCATCGGATAGTCATAGCCGGGCCAGCCCTCGCGGCTGTTGTTCCGGCCATAGGCCGACAGGTGTCCGCAGACGATCGCCGGATTGACCGCCTTCAGGGCGTCGAAGGTCAGGCCCAGCTTCACCGGCTGGTCACCGCGCAGGTTGTTGACCACCGCCTCGGCCGACCGGACCAGCCTCTCGAAATCGGCCCTGCCCTCCGGCGTCTTGAGCTCGATGGCCGCCGACTTCTTGCCCCGCGAGAAGGTCTGGAAATACTGGCTGTCGTTCTCACCCAGCAGGAAGGGGCCGGTGGGCCGCGAGGCGTCGCCGCCCATCGACGGGGCCTCGATCTTGATCACCTCGGCACCCAGCTCAGACATCAGCAGGGTTGCGTAGGGCCCGGCGCCGTAGTGTTCGATGGTCAGGACGCGGACACCCTCCAGCGGACGCCTCACCAGTAGGTTTCCATGATCTCGCCGGCCCATGCCGGTTCGCGGACCTCGCCGCGCGGCAGGAAGCCGGCGAGCACCGGCTTGATGTCCACGACAGGCGTTCCGTCGATCGCGTCCAGCCCCTCGACGTCGACGGTCAGGCCGTCCACTGCGACGATTCGGCAGACCGAAACGCCCAGACGGTTGGGCCGGTTTCGGCCGCGCTGGGCGAAGATTCCGACCAGCGGCCAGTCTTCCCGGCCCCGCGGGCGACGCGCGCCGGTGACGATCTCCGCCTCCGTGATCCGATCGAAAACGAAAATGATCTCGGCATGAGAAAAGTCGGCCAGGCCGAACAGCGCCTCCGGGCCGAAACGGGCGGGATCCAGCTCGATCCGCGCCCGGCTGGGCCCCCAGTCGTCATCGATGGCCTCTTCGCGTCCGCCCCGCACATGTCCGACGGCTTCGAGCGTGAACGTCATGGTCGCCTCCCTGATGCCTCGTCGGGCTAGGCCCCGGTCGCCAGGCGGTCAAGCCGGTCGACTTGCATTTGAGAAACATTCGCATTACGCCCTGACCCCCCTTCCTGCTCCGGAGCCTTCGCTTGACCCAGCCCGCGCTCGGCCGCCTTCGCCGCTTCTGGCTCGATGTCCATCTCTGGCTGGGCGTGGGTCTGTTCGTGGTCCTCGCGCCGCTGGGCGTCTCGGGCGCCTTCCTGGTCTGGCACGACCAGATCGACGAGATCATCCACCCCCAGCGCTTCGCGGTGTCGGAGGGGAACTCGACGCTGGCTGCCTCGGCCTATCTGGATGCGGCCCGAAAGGCCTATGGCGACCGCGCCGTGGTCACCCAGCTGCGGCTGCCGCAGGACGCCGGCGATCCGGTCGTTGCCAGCGGCCGCCTCAGGGGGCCGCCGCCGGCGCCGGGCCAGCGTCCGCGCTCTCTGACCGCCTGGATCGACCCGGCCACGGCCAGGGTTCTGGATGTGGCGGACACCCGCGACGAGGTGATCAGCATCATGCACCGGCTGCACGGCAGCCTGCTGATCACCACGCCCGGGCTGGGCCGCAAGATCGTCGGCTGGCTCGGCTGGGCGATGAGCTTGTCCTGTCTGACCGGCCTCTGGCTCTGGTGGCCGCGAAACGGGCGGGTCCTGAAGGGCCTGCGCTGGCGGCGGTCGCCTTTCACCATCAACAACCTGCATCACCTGTTCGGCTTCTGGGTGCTGATCCCGCTGCTGCTGGTATCCCTGACCGGGGTGTACATCTCCTTCCCGGAAACCAGCCGGAAGGTGTTCGGCGTAGCCGCGCCCGCCGAAAGTCCGGCGCGCGGCAATCAGCAAAAGGCCGCCCCGCGCGGCCCGAACAACGCGCCGCCGCTCGCCGCCCCCAATCTGCCGATCGACATGGCGGTCGCGGCGGCAATGGCGGAAAAACCCGGCGCCGCCCTGAGCGTGATCAGCCTCCCCACCGAAGGCAAGCGGCCGGCCTGGCGCGTCCAGTTCGCCGGCAAGGGTCACGTCCCGCCGTCCAGTATTCAGGTCAGCGATGCGGATGGCGCCATCGTCAAGGGTCGCGGCGGGCCTGGCCAGTCTGATCCGCTCTCGCAGCGGATGCGCAGGATCCACGACGCCCAGGAGACGCCGTTCATCTGGCAGGTCCTGGTCTTCCTCACCGGCCTTGCGCCGCCGCTGCTGGGCGTCACCGGCACGGTGATGTGGCTGCGCCGCCGGTCACGCCGCGCCGTTCCCGACACCGTTCGGACGGCCCCGGTGCAATAACTGCGTTTCTGAGAACGATTCGCATTGCAGCTGCGATGGGCGAAAGATAAGAACGCCTCGCAATCGCAGGGTCGACCGACGGGAGGCAGCTGCCCAAGGCGTTCCGTAGACCAAGACCAACAAGGACAATCCATGCGCGGGCTTCTCACCTCGACCGTAATCCTGCTCGGAGTCCCTGTGACCGCTCTGGCCGAGGAACCGGCGACCCGCGTCGAGTCGATCATCATCACCGGCAAGACCCAAGGCTACCGCGCCATCGATTCCTTCACCGCGACCAAGACGGACACCCCGCTTCTCGACGTGCCCCAGAGCGTCAGTGTCGTGACCCGCGCCCAGCTCGACGACCAGGCGCTCTACAGCCTCGGCGAGGTTCTGCGCTACGTTCCCGGCGTCACCGTGGGACAGGGCGAAGGCAATCGCGACCAGTTCACCCTGCGGGGCCAGAACACCACCGCCGACTTCTTCCTCGATGGCGTAAGGGACGACGTCCAGTACTTCCGGGGCCTGTACAATCTTGAGCGGGTCGAAATCCTCAAAGGACCCTACGCGCTGATCTTCGGACGCGGTGGCGGCGGCGGCATCGTAAATCGTGTGCAGAAGTCCCCCAGCCTCACGAGCCGCTTTATCGATGCCCGCGCCAGCGCGAACAGTTTCGGGGCCCATGACCTGTCGCTGGACATGAACGCGCCCGTCAGCGGGGCAGCCGCGTTTCGCGTCAACGCGGTCTACGAAGGCCTCGAGAGTCACCGCGACTATTACGAGGGTGAGCGGTTCGCGGTGAATCCCTATCTCGCCGTCGAACTGGAGGGCGGATGGAAGGCGGGACTTTCCTACGAGTACGTCAATGACGACCGGGTCACCGACCGCGGCGTCCCGTCATTCGCCAGCGTCCCGATCAGCGGCTACCGTGACAGTTTCTTTGGTGTGCCCGGCGCCAATCGCAACACGCTCCAGGCCCACATCGTCAAGCTGCGCGTTGACCGCGCCCTGACTGACGACCTGCTGTTCTCGACGACGATCCTCTACGGCGACTACGACAAGGACTACGTCAACGTCTTCCCGAACGGGGCCGCGACCGCCCTGAAGGGCACGGTGGCGCTGGCGTCCTATGCCGACACAACCACCCGGGAAAACCTTCTCGTCCAGAGCAATCTGGCCTGGGATCTGATGACCGGGAGCATCGGCCACAAGGTTCTGTTCGGGGTGGAGTACGCCGACCAGGTCTCCGCAAACCAGCGCCGTAACGGGGTGCTGTCCAGCGCGACATTCAGCCTCGCCAATCCGGTGTTCCCGACAGTCACCTTTCCGGCCCTGAGCCGCGACACCGCGTCGACCGTCAACGCCTTCTCCCTCTATGTCCAGGACCAGATCAGCATCGGCGACCGGTTCGAGATCGTCGCGGGCCTGCGCTTCGATCGCTTCGACATCGACGGGATGGACTACCAGCCCGATCCGGACAGGCCCTTCACGCGCAGCGACGAAAAGGTCTCGCCGCGCCTCGGCCTGATCTTCAAGCCCCGGTCGAACCTGTCCCTCTACGCCAGCTACAGCCAGTCCTTCCTGCCACGCGCGGGCGATCAGTTCCTGACCCTGTCGGCAACGCAGGCCAACCTTGAGCCCGAGGAATTCACCAACCACGAGCTGGGCGTGAAATGGGATATCCGGCCACGGCTGAATGTGACCGTCGCCCTGTTCCAGCTGCACCGCACCAATGCGACGACGCCGGATCCCGCCAACCCCCTGGCCACCATCAATGTCGGGGAAACAAGAACCGAGGGTGTGGAGCTGGCCGTGACGGGCTCCATCCTGCCGGGCTGGCGGATCAGCGGCGCGTATGCCTATCAGGACGCTGCATTGGAGGGGAACGACTCTGTTCGGCTGGCGCAGGTTCCGGCGCATCAGTTCAGTCTGTGGAACCGCTACAATGTCGGTGACCGCCTGGGCTTCGGCCTGGGGGTCATTCACCAGTCAGAGCAGTTCGCGGCGATCAGGACCACAGCGGCGACGACCCGACTGCCGTCCTTCACCCGCGTTGACGCCGCCGTCTTCTACAATGTCAGCGAGACCGTGCAGGTGCAGATGAACGTCGAGAACCTGTTTGACGCCGACTACTTCGCCTCGGCGCATAACAATTTCAACATCTCGCCGGGCGCCCCCCTGAACGCACGATTCACCGTACGCGCGGCGTTCTAGGGTCTCGCGCCGAACGTCATCACCGGGTCGCGGCGACGCCCGGCGGTCCCGCTGCAGGACCTGGCAACCCTGCCCACCGGCGCCCGGCACGACCTGTTGCCGATCTGGGCCGGGGCCTGACCTCTGCAGGCTGGCCCGGATCGGGTGAAAACCCAAAGTTTACGTGTCGCTCCGCATGGTCCGCCGATCACTGGGCGGGAACAACGGCATGGCCGGCGCAAAGACCGGAAAAGGCACGAGCAGTCGTCGGGGGCCGACCTCCGCGGCTGCCCGGTGGTTCTTCAACAACTCGCTCGACATGTTCGCCGTCGTCGATCGCGACGGCGTGTTCACCGACGTCAACGACGCCTGGGAACGTATCACCGGCTGGCGGCGTGAAGACCTCGTCGGCAAGTCGCTCTTCGGGTTCCTGCACGAGGACTGTTACGAGGAGGCGCGGGACAGTCGTCGTCGCGTGAAGCGAGACGGCCAGGCGGTCAACCAGCTGAAGATCCTGCGCAAGTCCGGCGAATGGATGTGGATCCAGGGTCGGTCGCGTCTTGATCCCGACGGCAACATGGTCGGCACGCTTCAGGACATCACCGAGTCGGTACAGCAGAAGGAAGAACTGGAGACGGCCCGCCGGACGAACTCCATGCTGTCCGAGGCCGCAGGCATCGGGACCTGGAGCTATGAGCCGCGAGGCGACCGGATCGAATGGTCCGACGACATCCTTGCCCTTTGTGGCTGGGCCGCCGACGACATCGGCACGACCGCGAAGTTTCAGGCCGTTGTCGCGCCCGAGGACCTGCCGGCCGTCGATGCGGTGTTCACGCGTGGCGTGACGACAGGCGAGGGCGCGACTCTCGAACACCGTCTGGTGACCGCCGACGGCCGCTGGCTGACCATGCGGGCGACGTTCCGCACCGAGCCGCGCGGCAAGGTCTTCGCCTTGAAAGGCATATCCCAGGACGTCAGCGCCCTGGCCGAAGCCCGTGACGCCGCGCGCGATGGCGAGCGTCGGGTGCAGGTGCTGATGGAACAGGCGCGTATGGACGCCTGGCGCCAGGAGCTCGCCCTCGGGGCCGCTGACGCCGGCGCCTTCGAAATCGATCACCGCGCCAGAGCCTTCTGGGCCAGCGAGCAGTTCTTCCGGCTCGTCGGGCGTCGCATGACCTATCGGGAGATCGCCCAGCCGGTCTGGCCGTTTGTCCATCCCGACGACAAGGCGCTGGTGCTGGATACCAATCGCCGCTGGGCCAGCGGCGCCGAAAACGTCGCGATGGAGTTCCGGATTCTCCTTCCCGATGGCGCCGAGCGCTGGGTCAGGACCTGCTACCGGCTCGACAGGCCGACCCGGAAGGGTGTCGGCCTGGTGCTGGATATCGACGCGCAAAAACGCCAGGAGCTGGCGCTGGTCGAGGCGCAGCGCGCCGCCGAGGCGGCCGCCGAGGCCAAGGCGAGTTTCCTGGCCAACATGAGTCATGAAATCCGCACGCCGATGAACGGCGTGCTGGGCGTGCTCCATCTGCTCAAGAGCGAGTCGATCAGCGACTCGGGCCAACGCCTGCTCGACGAGGCGCTCAGCTGCGGCGAGATGCTGTCGACCCTGCTGGACGATGTGATCGACTTCGAGCGGATCGAAGCCGGGCGGCTGGAACTGAATGATGAGGCGGTCGACGCCGGCGAACTGGCCCGCAGCGTCTTCCGTCTGCTCGAGCCCCAGGCGCAGGCCAGAGGCCTGACCCTCACGCTTGAGGGGGCCGAGGATCTGGGATGGGTGCGGACAGATCCCGTGCGGCTGCGCCAATGCCTGTTCAACCTGATGGGCAACGCCGTGAAGTTCACACTGGTCGGGGGCGTGACCCTGCGGTGCGGCCGCCCCGGACCAGGCCGGCTGGCCTTCTCCGTCCAGGATACCGGCATCGGCATTCCCCTCGAGGCGCAGGACAGGCTGTTCGAACGTTTCCACCAGGCGGACGCCTCGACGACCCGGCGCTTCGGCGGTTCGGGCCTCGGCCTGACCATCACCCGCAAGCTGGCCGAGATGATGGGTGGCGCGGTCTCGTTCGACTCCCTCCCCGGAGTCGGCTCGACCTTCCGGATCGAGATCGCCGCCGCCGACGCAACGGCCACGACACGAGCGACGACGCTGGACGGCGCGCCGCTTGAGGGCCTGCGCGTGCTGGTGGTCGAGGACAATGCGACCAACCGGATGATCGCGGTCAAGTTGCTCGAAAGCCTCGGCGCTTCCGCCCAGACCGCCACCGATGGCGCGTCCGGCGTTGCGGCGGCCGGCGCCGGCGTGTTCGACCTGATCCTGATGGATATCCAGATGCCGGACATGGACGGGCTCGAGGCCTGCCGCCGGATTCGTCGCCAGGGCGGCCTTGGCGCCAGCACGCCGATCATCGCCCTGACCGCCAATGTCCTTGCCCACCAGCGCGAGACCTATCTGGCGGCCGGCATGGACGGGGTCGTCGGCAAGCCGATCTCGCCCGCGGCCCTGCTCGCGGAGATTTCGCGGCTGGCCGGGGCGGCCGACGATCCGGGCCCCGATCTGTCCGCCGTCGCCTGACGTCTTCCCCGCGCCTCATGTCGTGCTAGACCTGCACCGTCACCTGGGGAGGACGGCATGAGCAACGCGACGACCGACGACTACAAGCCGACATCGATGCGCACCGTGGTTATGGCCTCATCGGCCGGCACGGCCTTCGAATGGTACGACTTTTTCGTCTTCGGCACCCTGGCCACGATCATCGGCAAGAACTTCTTTGCCGAACTCGGCGACACTGCCGGGACGCTCGCAGCGCTCGGTCTGTTCGGGGCCGGTTTCTTCTTCCGACCGCTGGGTGCGTTGATTTTCGGCCGCATCGGCGACAAGGCGGGCCGCAAGGGCGCCTTCCTGATCACGGTCATCCTCATGGGCGCGGCGACCTTCGCCATCGGCCTGCTCCCGACCTACGCCCAGGCGGGATGGATCGCGCCTGTCTTGCTGATCCTGATGCGGATCATCCAGGGCACGGCGCTGGGTGGGGAATATGGCGGCGCTGCGATCTATGTCGCCGAGCACGCCCCGGACGACAAGCGCGGGGCCCTGACCGGGTGGATCCAGACCTCGGCCGCCTTCGGCCTGCTGGGAGCACTGCTCGTCATCCTGGCGACCCGCACGATCGTGGGTGAGGAAGCCTTCGTGGCCTGGGGCTGGCGGATCCCCTTCCTCGTCTCTGTCGGTCTGCTGGGCATATCGATCTGGATGCGGATGAAGCTGTCCGAAAGCCCGTCGTTCAAGAAGCTCAAGGACGCCGGCGAGGAGTCGAAGCATCCTTTCCGGGAGTCCTTCGGCCAGTGGAAGAATCTCAAGCTGGTCCTGCTGGCGCTGGTGGCGCTGATGTTTGCCCAGGGCGCTGTCTGGTACACGACCTTCTTCTATCTGCCGGTGTTCCTTGAGCGGTTCCTCAAGGTCGAGCCGAAGACGGTCAACATGCTGGTGATGATCGCCACCGCCGTCAGCGCGCCGCTCTACGTCTTCTT
>CAIOHT010000014.1 GCA_903858185.1 uncultured Caulobacterales bacterium | reverse complement strand
GCCGCCGTTGATGATGTCGTTGCCCGTGACGCCCGATCCGTTGGAACCGCCCCACAGCCAGTTGTCGCCGGCATCGCCTGTGATCACGTCGTTGAAGATCGTGCCCGAGACGTGCTCGATGCCGATCAGCGTGTCCATGCCGTGGCCGGTGTTCTGCGCCGTGCCCTGGAGGTTCAGGTTGACGGTCGCGCCGACCTGCACGTCCGTCGCGGCCAGCACGAAGGCCGCCCGGTCGATGCCGGCGCCGCCATTGATGGTGTCGTTGCCCTCGCCGCCCTGCAGGTAGTCGTCGCCAAGGCCGCCGAGGATCTCGTCGTCGCCGTCGCCACCGCGCAGGATGTCGTCATCCGCGCCGCCGTCCAGCATGTCGTTCCCGGCGTTGCCGCGCAGGAAGTCGAGGCCCGCGCCACCGACGAGGATGTCGTTCCCGGCACCGCCAAGCATGAAGTCGTCAAACGCCGAGCCGACAACCCGCTCGATCGAGGTGAGCGTGTCGATGCCGTCCACGTCTTCCTGATAGCCGGTGGCGAGGTTGACGAAGATTTCGCCGGCCGCGCCCGAGTAATCGGCCGTATCGACGCCATTGCCGCCGTCCAGGGCGTCGTTGCCCACACCGCCGGTCAGGTGATCGTCGCCATCTCGCCCGCTGAGGGCGTTCACGCCGTCGTCGCCGACGAAGGTGTCGTTCAGCGCGGTGCCCAGGAGGTCCTCGACGCCCGTGATCGTCAGGATGCCGAAGTTGGTGTCCTGGCCCGTCGTGGTCGTGAGGTTGACGGTCACACCCTGGCCGTTGACCGGGGCGACGTTGGCGAAGTCGATCCTGTCGCGGTCCGCGCCGCCGATGATCGTGTCATCCGACGCGACCGGCGGATCGAGCAGCGGGCCAAGGGACGACCCGAAGACGAAGGTGTCGTTGCCCGAGCCGCCGTCCATGTAGTCGGCGCTGGCGCCGTTCGCGATCAGGTCGTCCCCGGCTTCGCCGTACAGGAAGCTGCCGTCGAAGCCGCCGCTGAGATTATCGTTGCCGCCACCGCCGTAGAAGGTGTTGTTGCCGAAGTTGTCGAAGATCCGGTCATTGCCGTTGGTGCCGCGGACCGTGTCGTCGAACAGCGTGCCGAAGACGGCATACTCCTCGAACTCGCTGTAGGTCCCGCCCGATGCGGCCGCCAGAAGGGCCGCTGCGTCGCCGGTGCTCAGGTCGAGGTTCAGCGCCGTGCTGTAGGCGAAGAAGGACACGTACAGCCGGTCGAAGCCCGCGCCGCCCACAGCGGTGTCGCCCAGGCCGACGAAGACGTTGTCGTTGCCGTTTCCGGCATTCAGGACGTCGATCGCGCCGTCGTCATGGGCGAGGCCGAGGATCGCGTTGGTGTTGGGATCCACCTGAACGCCGGTCAGCATGTCGACGTTGGCGCCATGCCACAGGCTGTCATTGCCGTCGCCGCCGTTGAGCGTGTCAGCCCCGAGCCCGCCGTAGACGAGGTCGCTGCCGCTGCCGGCGTTGATGACGTTGGCCGCCGTATCGCCGCGGATCGTGTCGTTGAAGTTCGAGCCGGTGACGTTCTCGACGCCGGTGATGGTGTCGACGCCATCCGCGCCGCTCGAGGTCCCGTTGGTCAGGCTGACGAAGATGTTGCCCGTCGCCGTGGCGAAGCTGACGGTATCGCTGCCCGCGCCGCCGTTGATGACGTCATCGTCCGCGCCGCCGTTGAGCACATCGTCACCGCCGCCGCCGAACAGGCTGTCCGCACCGGCGCCGCCATTGAGCGTGTCCGCCCCACTGAGGGCCGGATTGGCGTAGGTTTCCGCCGCATCATTGATGGTGATGATGGGGCCCGACAACCCGAACGGGCTATCGAGCGTGATCTCGCCGTCGCCGAGCAGCACGTCCGCGCCGCCGGCCCCGCTGAGGCTGTCGTCACCCGCAGAGCCCGCCAGGACGTTGTTCGCGCCATCGCCGGTGATGCTGTCGGCAAAGGCCGAGCCTGTGACGTTCTCGAAGCCGTTCAGAACCGTCAGGCCCTGTTCGGTATCCTGCGAGCCGCCCTGGAGACCGAGGTCAAGGGTGATCCCGGCGGACGAGATATCCGTGCCGTTGCCGTCGAAGCTGACTGTGTCGATGCCGGATCCACCCTGCAGGTGGTGGTTGCCCGCGCCCACCTGGATCAGGTCGTTGCCGCCCTGGCCGTCGATGACGTCGTTCCCCGTCGCGCCCGAGCCGTTCGAGCCGCCCCACAGCCAGTTGCTGTTGTCGTCACCGGTGATGACGTCGTCGAGGTAGGTGCCCGACACGTTCTCGATGCCGATCAGGGTATCCATGCCGTGACCGGTGTCCTGGGCCACACCCTGCAGACGCAGGTCTACAGTGGCGCCGACCTGGGCATCGAAGGACTGCGGGGCGAAGGCCGCGCGATCGTTGCCATCGCCGCCGTCGAGGATGTCGTCGCCGGCGTTGCCGCGCAGGTAGTCGTCGCCCGCACCGGCCTCGAGGTGGTCGTTGCCCCGGTTGCCGCCCATGAAGTCAGCGCCGGCGCCGCCCTCCAGATGGTCGTTGCCGTCCCAGCCGAAAAGGTTGTCGTTGCCCTCGCCGCCCTGGATGTCGTCGTTGCCCGCCAGGCCGTCGATGGTGTCATCGCCGCCAAGGCCCTGAATGACATCGTCATTGGCCGTGCCGCCGAGGTATTCACCGTTCTCGGTGCCAACAACCGGCGGCGCGACGGTCAGGTCGACCGTCTGGTCGGAGAACCGGGCGAACTCCATGTTGGTCAGGGTGTCGGTCCCCTCCGGACCGCTGACGGTCCAGGTGGTCTCGTCGACGCGGGTCAGGGTGTAGGCCGAGCGCAGGCCGGTGTAGACCGCCGTATCCTCGTCCGCCCCACCTTCAAGCGTATCGTTGCCTGCCCCGCCGGTCAGTTCGTCGTTACCGCCGGCCCCGACCAGGCGGTCGTCGCCCGCGCCGCCGTCCAGACGGTCGGCGCCGCTGTAGGCCGGGTTGTTGAACTGCGTCGCGACGTCCTCGTACTGGACGATGGCGCCGGAGGCGCCGAAGGTCCCGAAGTCGGTGAACTTGATGCCGTCGCCGAGTAGCAGGTCCGCGCCGCCGCCGCCGCTGAGCGTATCGTCGCCGGAGCTGCCGCTGAGCGTGTTGGCCCCGCCGTCGCCGGTCAGGGTATCGTTGAAGTCCGTGCCGCTGAGGTTTTCGACGTTGTTCAGCGTCATCGACCCCACGCCGGTCGCCTGGGCGGAGCCCTGGGTCGCCAGCGAAACCGTAACGGCTGCAGTGGACAGGTTGAAGCTGACGGTATCGGAATCCGCGCCGCCGTCGAGCTGGTGGTCGCCGCCGCCGACGGTCAGCAGGTCGTTGCCGCCCATGCCGTTCAGCGTATCGGCTCCGGTGACGCCGGTGGTGATCGCGCCGGCGATGTAGTTGTCCGCCGCGTTGCCCGTGAAGGTGTCGCTGAAGGCTGTGCCGCTGAGGTGCTCGATCCCGGTGATGGTGTCGAGGCCGTGGCCGGTGTTCTGAGCCGTCGTGATGTTCAGATCGATGGTCGCGCCGGTCTGCGGATCGGTCGCGGCCAGGGAGATGCCCAGCCGGTCGATACCGTCGCCGCCGTCGATGACATCGTTGCCCGCGCCGCCGGTCAGGAAATCGTTGCCGAGACCGCCCGACATGATGTCGTCGCCGTTCTGGCCGCGCACCGCGTCGTCGCCGTCACCGCCACTGAGGGTGTCGTTGCCGTTCTGGCCGTTCAGGCTGTTGTTGAACTGATCGCCGGTCAGGGTGTCGTTGAAGCCGGAGCCCGACAGATACTCGATGCCGATCAGGGTATCGTTGCCCCAGCCGGTGTTCTGGGCCGCACCCTGAAGCAGCAGACTGACGGTCACACCATTGGTCGCGTCCCCCCAGGTCGCGACGTCGCCGCCCGCGCCGCCGTCGATCGTGTCATCACCGAGACCGCCGGTCAGCTGGTCGTCGCCGCCGTAGCCGTACATGGCGTCGTTGCCGGAACTGGCAAAGTTGAAGTTGCTGGTCTCGTCCCCGTGCAGGGTGTCATTGCCCGTGCCGCCGTTGACGTTCTCCATGCCGATCAGGGTGTCGACGCCATGGCCGGTGTTCTGGGACACGCCCTGGATGCGGAGGTCGACCGTCACTCCGGTGGTGTTGTCGCTGTAGTTGGCCGTGTCGAAGCCGGCGCCGCCCGTCATCACGTCATTGCCGAGGCCGCCGGTGAGGCTGTCGTTGCCGTCGTCGCCGGTCAGCGTATCGTTGTCGAGCCCCCCCTGCAGGTTGTCGTTGCCGCCCTCGCCCTTGAGCACGTCGTCGCCGGCCGCGCCGTTGAGGAAGTTGGAGCCGGCGTCGCCGGTCAGGGTGTCGGCATGGGCCGAGCCGCCGAGCTGCTCGAAGCCGACCAGGGTGTCGATGCCGGCCGCGCCGGTGTTCTGGGCCTGACCCTGCAGCAGCAGGCTGACGGTGACGCCGGAGGTGGCGTCATAGTACTGGGCCATGTCGCCCGTGCCCGCGCCGCCATCGAGATTGTCGTCGCCGAGACCGCCGTGCAGGAAGTCGTTGGCGTCGCCGCCGGAAACGGTGTCGTTGCCGGCCCCGGCGTTGACGTTGTCGCTGCCGCCCAGCCCGGAGATGGTGTCGTTGCCGGCCTGGCCGTCGAGGAAGTTGTTGCCGCTGTTGCCG
>CAIOHT010000013.1 GCA_903858185.1 uncultured Caulobacterales bacterium | reverse complement strand
GGCCTGGAAGATCGAACTGATCGAGAAGACCAATCCCGGATGGCGGGACCTGTTTCCGGAGATCTGCTGAGCACCCGACATCCCCGACCGTGAGTGCACCCGCCGTAAACCTGGGTCCTCGCTTCCGCGAGGATGAGCGGGAATTGGGGGTGGGGTAGGTCCGCAGTGGGTGGGAAGCAGACGCTAACCGGCGCGCCGAGATCCAGGCCTGTGCGCGCTGAAATCACGCCTAACCGACATGGTCGCAAATCGGACAGGCACCTATCGCCGCTTCGCTGACTGACAGCACTCTCCAGACGCCCGTCGGTTTCGACTAGCGACACTGTCTATGTCATTATATCGTGCGGGTCCTGCGTTGATCGATGGGAGAGGACGTCATGGAGCTCATGGCCTGGCCGGGCGGGATCGAAATGTCGATTGCTGCAGCGCCTGAAAAGGAAACGACCCGTTGACCCGGCCCTATCGGATCTTCGGTTCGGAGATGTCGCCGTATTCGGTGAAGGTGCGATCCTATTTCCGCTTCAAGGAGATCCCCCACCTCTGGGTCCCGCGCGGGGCGGACAATGAGGACGAATACAGGCGGTTCGCGCGCCTGCCCATCGTGCCGACCGTGGCCACGCCCGATGACGAGGGCCTGCAGGACTCCACCCCGATCATGGAGCGGATCGAGGCGGCGCATCCGCAGCCATCGGTTCACCCGGGCGACCCCGCACTGAAGTTCCTGTCGGAGCTGATCGAGGAGTTCGGCGACGAATGGGGCAACAAGCTGATGTTCCATCATCGATGGTATGCGCAAGTCGACAAGCTCGCGTCCGCCCAGACGCTTGCACGGCTGTCGCTTCCCCACGGCGACCCGGCGGCGGTCGCCGCAAGGGCGGCGATGATCCTGGAGCGCATGAGCGGGCGAGGCCATTTCGTAGGGTCGAGCGACGCCAACGCGCCGCTGATCTCGGCCTATTACTTCGAGCTGATTGACCTCCTGGAGGCTCACCTGTCGTCGCGCCGCTACCTGTTCGGCGAGCGTCCCGCGTTCGCGGACTTCGGCCTTGCCGGACAACTCTATGAGTGCTCCGTCGATCCGACCTGCGGCGCCGGCATGCGGGCGCGGGGCGGGCATGTCCTGGACTGGTGCCATCGCATGATGGAGCCGCGCGCCGACGGAGAGTTTGAGGCATGGGCAAGCCTGGCGCCTACCCTGGCCCCGATCCTGAGCTATGTCGGCAGTTACTTCCTGCCCTGGACGACGGCGAATGCCGTGGCGCTTGAGGCTGGCGCGGATGCGTTCACCGTGAATCTCCCGGGCGGGCCCTACACCCAGCCCCCGCAGAAGTACCACGCGCGGTCGCTTGGCGCCCTGAAGGCGAAGTACGCCGCGGCCGCGTCAGCCCCTGATCTCGAGGCGATTGTTGCGGAAGCGGGATGCCTTGCCTTTCTTCGTTAGAGCGAAAGTCGGCAACAGGAAGGCCATGCAGAGTGCCCGGCTTGCCTAGTCTGGGCTCAACGCCTATCGGCACTCCATGACCTCGGATACGGCCCAGCCGTCATCGCCCCGCCCCCGCCGCACGCCCCCCCCGGAACTGGACGGGCGGATGGAACGCGGCCGCGTCACGCGCGAGAAGATAATCGCCGCCCTGCTCGACCTCATTCGCGCGGGCAATCTGAGCCCGACGTCCGAGGATGTGGCGCAGTATGCGGGGGTGGGACACCGCACTGTCTTCCGCCACTTCCAGGATATGGAATCTCTTTTCGAGGAGATGAACGCCAAGGTTCGCGCGCTGGCCCAGTCGGTGCTGACGGAAGCCCCCTGCGAAGGATCGCTGGCGCAACGGGTCGAGCAACTGGTCGCGACCCGGGCGGCCCCGTTCGAGCAGATCACCGCCTACTACCTCTCCGGCGAAACCCGCCTGCACGCCTCGCCAACGCTCCAGCGCGCGCGGGCGCAGTTCGCGGCCCAACAGCGCCGCCAACTCCTGGCCTCCCTGCCCGAAGTGGGCGCACGGCCGGAGGTCGCTGCCGCCATAGAGTTGCTGACCTCAATCGATGGATGGCTGCGGCTGCGTCGAACACAGGGCCTGAGCGCGAACCAGAGCCGGCTGGCCATCGTCGCCGCAGTTCAACGCTTGCTGGGCGACTGAGCGCCTCGGCCAGGTTTCAGCAGGAATAGTCTGGTCTGGCCGCAGGGTCAGGGGCCCGACCGCCAGTCTCACCGCTGGCGTTGCCAAGCCCGAGATCACCATATAATGACATGGTGACTGTCATTACATGTCATCGGGCGAGTCCCGCAGGACATTGATCGGGACTGAGGGAACGGGGGCCGTGCGATGGAGACTTTCTGGGTTTGGGGCGTCGCCCTGCTCGTCCATGGAATTTTTCTGAGCTGGTACGTCAATTGGCGTGGCCCCCTTTCCAAGGCCGAAGTCGAAGCCCTCATGGCGCGCATGCGCGCCAACAATGTCGGGCACGGCGACCAGGACGAAATGCCGGTCATGCAACGCTTTCTCGAGGAGGATGACGGCCGCGAGTTCTACATGCTCAACGTCATCCGCATGTCAGACAGCGACGTCGCCGACCCCGTCACCGGCAAGATGAGACCGGCGCGCGAGGTCATGGCCGGCTACACTCGCATGTTCATGCCTGCGCTGTTCGCCCGCGGCGGACACCCGGCGCTGGCCGCGCGCCGCGTCGGCGGCATGGTCGACACCTGGGGGCTCAAGGAAGTCCCCGAGTGGTCGATGATGGGCTACATGCGCTATCGAAGCCGGCGCGACATCGGGCATCTGGTTTGCGATCCCCGGTTTGGCGGCGCCCATGCGTTCAAGTTCGCCGCGATGCCGCAGACCTTCAACTTCCCGACCCGCCCGATGATCATGACCCTGGCGGGCCCGCAGATCTGGGTCGGCCTGTCGCTGGGCCTCGCCGCAGCGGTCGCGCAGATCGCCCTGCTGCTGTCCGCCACGCAGACCTGACGCCGCGCTTTGAGCCTCAACCTGACCTTCAGACCAGAGTCGATCCATGAAAATCCTGCGCACGCCTGACGAACGGTTCGAAAACCTGCCGGAGTTCCCGTGGGAGCCCCACTACATGACCGTCAGGGACGATGACGGAACCGACGTCCGTATCCATTTCGTCGACGAGGGGCCACGCGACGCCGCCCCGATCCTGTTGATGCATGGCAATCCGTCCTGGGCCTACCTCTATCGCCACATGATCCCAGGCCTGCTGGCAACCGGGCGCCGGGTGATCGCGGTCGATCTTGTCGGGTGCGGGAGGTCGGACAAGCCGGCGGCGAAGAGCGACTATACCCTGGCGCGGCACTACGACTGGATGGGCAAGTGGCTCACCCAGATGGACCTGAGCGAGATCACCCTCTTCTGCCAGGACTGGGGCGGCAACATCGGACTCTATCTGGTCGCGCAACACCCTGAACGCTTCGCCCGTGTGATCG
>CAIOHT010000012.1 GCA_903858185.1 uncultured Caulobacterales bacterium | reverse complement strand
TGGCGCACCCGACACGATTCGAACGTGTGACCTTTGCCTTCGGAGGGCAACGCTCTATCCAGCTGAGCTACGGGTGCGGATCGCTGGCGGAGGCGGGTGAATAGCGGAAAGATTCGCTGTGCGCTACCCCGCCCTCCGCACGCGGGCCCTCAGGTCATCCGGTAGCGGATCGGCACCGACTTGGGGCCGCAGACGAAGCTGGCCTCCATCCTCCGCGGCGTCCCGTCCAGTTCGACGCTCTCGAGGCGCGGCAGCAGCTCTTCCCACAGGACGCGCATCTCCATCCGGCCCAGATGCTGGCCGAGACAGACGTGCGCGCCGTAGCCGAAGGCGACGTGCTTGTTGGGCGTGCGCTGGATGTCGAAGCTGAACGGATCGGTGAACACCGACTCGTCGCGGTTGCCGGACGGATAGCTGAGCATGATCCAGTCGCCCCTGGCGATCTTCTGGCCGGCGACCTCGGCGTCGGCCGTGGCGCTGCGCATGAAGTGCTTCACCGGCGTCTCCCAGCGGATCGACTCCTCGACCAGCCCGGGGATCAGGGACAGGTCCGCCTTCACCTTCGCGAACTGGTCAGGGTTCTGGGCCAGGGCCCACATGGCGCCCGAGGTCGTGTTGGAGGTGGTGTCGTGGCCGGCCGTGGCGGCGATGATGTAGTAGCTCATCGCCTCCAGGTGGCCGAGCGGCTTGCCCTCGATCTGGCCGTTGGCGATGACGCTGGCGAGATCGTTGCGCGGATTGGCCCGACGGTCCTCGGTCATGGCGTTGAAGTAGGTCATGAAGTCCATGACCGTGGCCTGGAGGTTGGCCAGGCCGGTGTCGACATCGGTCACCGCGCCGCCGCGGTTCAGCTCCGGGTCGGCGCTGCCGAACAGCTCCTGGGTCAGTTTCAGCATGCGGGGCTCGTCGATCTCCGGCACGCCGAGGACCTCCATGATCACATGCAGCGGATAGAGGAAGGCGACGTCGCGGGCGAAGTCGCAGCGGTCGCCCATGGCGGCCATCCGGTCGACGAAGCCGCGCGCGATTTCGCGGATACGCGCCTCGAGGCCGCGGATGTTCTGCGGCAGGAACCAGGCCTGGGTCAGGCGCCGGTAGTTCATGTGGTCGGGGTTATCCATCTGGACCAGCGAGCGGACCAGATGCGGCGAGCCGCCGGTCATCTCGCGGACCCGCTTGTCGACCTCGATCGGCGTCACGACGGTGGCCAGGTCGCCGTTGTGGAACAGGTCATTCTGCTTCTCGATCTCCTGGATGTCGGCGAAGCGGGTGACCACCCAGAAGGGGTCGAACCCCTCAGGCTGCGCCTTCGCCAACGGCGCGTTCGCCCGCAGCCAGCGGAAGGCGTCGTCGATGCGCGTTCCGTCGGCATAGGCCCTGGGGTCGACGATGGTGTTGGCGATGTCCTGGGGGATCATGGGCGCGGGGTCTTCCTCTCCGGTCCCGCGCCGCCCGTCCCGGCGACTGCGAGAAATGTTGTTGCCTCGGGCGCACTACGGACCAACAATTCGGCGGTTGAATTGACGTGGATCAGTTCAGGGCGATTGGGCGTCAATCAGGCTGGGATCATCCGCGCAGGACCCCTCACCGAAGGACGACCGATGGCCGACGCCCCGCCCTACAAGGTCTGGCAGTGCCGGACGTGCGGCTACCTCTACGACGAGGCCGAAGGCGATGTCGGCGAGGGCCTGGCCGCCGGGACGCGATGGTCCGATATCCCTGACAGCTGGATCTGTCCGCTGTGCGGGACGGCCAAGGCCGACTTCGACATGGTCGAGTTGGAGTTCTGAAAGACGCCCGGCGTCCTGGCCTGGCAGGGAACGTCCTGATGTCTTGATGAGCATTCTTGCTCCGGCGGGACCTTCGTCAAGGACGGGCCCGCAGGGCCCGCCGCTGCGCGGCCGCGAAGCGGTCCTTGACCAAGGTCGCCGTCCGGAGCGGACCATTCCATCAAGGCCTTCAGGGCGTATCAGCATCCGGAGACGCAGAGAGGAAGGGCGCGGTGGCCCGCCCAGCCCCTCAGTCCTTCGTCGGGTCCTTGCCGTCGGCGGCGCCGTAGGTGAGGGCGAGGAAGACGTCCTCGAGGTCGGGGTCCTCGGTGGCGATGTCCTTGATGTGCAGGCCGCTGGCGCGGACAGCGGCGAGCACCTGTTCGACGCTGGACTGGCCGGTCCTGTAGGTGACCGAAAAGGAGCCGCCGCTGCGCAGCTTCGCCTCAAAGCCGGTCAGGTCCGGAGCGGTGGCGACCGGCTCCTCCGGCGTGACGATCACGTTCCGGGTGTTCAGCCGCTGCAGCAGGGTCGCGGTCGGCTCGCAGGCAACCACCTCGCCGCGATTGACGATGGCGATCTGGTCGCAGAGCTCCTGCGCTTCCTCGAGATAGTGGGTGGTCAGGACGATGGTCACGCCCAGCCGGTTCAGGCCCACGACGTAGTTCCACAGCTGGCGGCGCAGCTCGACGTCGACGCCGGCGGTCGGCTCGTCGAGGATCAGCACCGGCGGATTGTGCACCATGGCCTTGGCCACCATCAGGCGGCGCTTCATGCCGCCGGACAGCTGGCGGACATAGGCGTCGGCCTTGTCGGTGAGGCCGAGCGCTGCCAGCAGCTCGTCGGTGCGCCGTTCCTTCTTCGGCACGCCGTACATGCCGGCCTGGGTCTCCAGCGATTCGCGGGGGGTGAAGAAGACGTCGGCGGCCAGTTCCTGGGGCACCACGCCGATCGCCGCCCGGGCGTCGCGCGGGCGCTGGTCTATGTCACGGTCCCAGATTTTCACCGTGCCGCTGGTCTTGCGGGTCAGGCCGGCGAGGATGTTGATGAAGGTCGACTTGCCGGCGCCGTTGGGACCCAGCAGGCCGAAGATCGAGCCGCGCGGGATCTTCAGATCGATGCCGTTCAGCGCCGTCTTTTCGGGCGTGGTCCTGGTCGCGGCGTAGGTCTTCACGAGACCGGTGGCCTCAATGGCGAAGTCGGGCAGGTCCATTCGGGCTTTCTGGCGGGCTTGCGGTCAATTGACGCCCCGGCGGGGCCTCGCATAGGTATGCCCCACAGGCCGCCTAGCCAAGGGCGGCTTTCTTCGGGAACGATCCAGAATGGCGCGCAAGGTCACTGCAAAATCCGGCAAGGGGACGACCCCGACGGCCACGCCGCCGGAGGCCGCCGCCTTCCCGCCGCCCGAAACCGTGGTCGTGCGCTCGCACCGAATCGCCTGCGACGGCGTCGGCGGGGCGCTGGGCCACCCCCGCGTCTGGCTGGAGATGGGCGGCGCGGGCTTCGTCGACTGCCCCTACTGCGACCGTCGCTTCGTCGCGGCGACCGCGGCCGGCGACGAGGACGAGCGGCTGGCGCCGGGCGTCTATGAGGGCGCGGGCGGCCATTGAGGTCCGTTTCCGGCCATCCGCAGGGCTGACGGCCCGAAAGAGCGGTTCTAGTCTGGCGTCATGACCGATCACGCCCAGACCTTCCGCCGTCTGCATGACGGGCCCGACCTTCTCATCCTGCCCAACGCCTGGGATGCCGGCAGCGCGCGGGTCATCGAGACCCTCGGCGCAAGGGCCGTGGCGACCACCAGCGCGGCCGTCTGCTGGAGCCATGGCTACGCCGATGGCCACCACCTGCCGGTCGAGTTCCTGGTCGCGACGGTGCGGGAGATCACGCGGGCGATCTCCATCCCGCTGACCTGCGACTTCGAAGGCGGCTATGCTGAGGATCCCGCGACGGTCGGGGAAAACGTCCGCAAGGTGATCGACGCGGGTGCGGTGGGCATCAACATCGAGGACGGCGGCGGCGATCCGGACCTGCTGGCCGCCAAGATCGTGGCCGTACGCAAGGCGGCCGACAGCGCCGGGGTCGACCTGTTCATCAACGCCCGCACCGACATCTATCTGCGCCAGTTGGCCGAGGGCGAAACAGCCGTCGCAGAGGTGCTGCGAAGGGCGGCGCTCTATCGCTCGGCCGGCGCGGACGGACTGTTCGCGGCCGGCGTTTCGGTTCCGGCCGAGATCAGCGCCATCGCGGGGGACTGCGGCCTGCCGCTGAACGTGATGGCCAGGGCGGGTCTGCCGAAGGGGCCGGACCTGCAGGCGCTCGGGGCGCGGCGGATCAGCTCGGCCACGGGCCTCGCCCGCGCGGCCCTGGCGGCGCTGAACGCGGCGACGGCGGATTTCCTGGCGACCGGCGACTCGGACGCCCTGGCGGCGGCCGACACCATCGGCGGAAACTACAACGACCTGTTCAGATGAGGCCGAACGGCACGAGCTTGTTGTCCGCGTCATGGCCGATGTCGGCCCGGCCGAGATACGGAATGCCCGAACGTTCACACCAGTGGCGGCAGACCTCCTCGGCGGTCATGCCGAAATCCGGGTCGTTCTCGGGGATATCGCTGCAGCGGCCCAGCCGGATGCCCGCGACATTGCGGATGCCGGGGTTGCTGGTGATGTGGAACAGCGACCGGTCGAGCCGGTACATGTATTCGCCGACGTCCTCGAGCAGCAGCACGTGGCCGGTCAGGTCCGGCTGAAGGTCCGTCCCCAGCAGCTGGCTCAGCACGGTGATATTGAAGGCCGCTGCCTTCTGGCCGGGCTCCAGACCCGGCTCGAGCGCAGTGCGGTCGCCATCGACGATCCAGGCCAGAGCGCGCGCCACGGCCGCCTCGCCGCCGGCCCGGCGGATGTCATGGGCCGCGGGACCGTGCACGGGCCGACCGATCCCCTGCCTGTGGAGGCCGGCCAGAATGAAGCCGAGATCGCTGTAGCCGAGATAGATCTTGTCCCGTGCGGCGTCGGTCAGGCCGGCCAGCACGGTCCCGGCGATACGGTTGGAGCCATAGCCGCCGCGGGCGATCCACAGGGCGTCCAAGGTCGGGTCATTGGCCACCCGCAGAAAGCCCCCGGCCCGCGCCGCGTCGTCGCCGGCGAAGTGGTTGTCGGTCAGGAGACACTGCGGATCAAACACGAGCTGGACCCGGCCGTCGGGGTACAGCCGGGCGACCAGGGCCTCGACTTCGGCCGGCACGGCGGGGTCGATGCGCGAGGCGGGGGCGACGACGCCGATCCTGACCGGTTTGACCATCTGCTCGCGGACCTGTCGGGCGGTTTGTCACCCTGCCCCCGACCGTATATTTCCCGGGGATGATTCAGGACAGACCCTACTTCTTCTGCGGGATTGGCGGCAGCGGCATGCTGCCCCTGGCCCTGATCGTCCAGGCGACCGGCGCGAGCGTCGAAGGCTCCGACCGCGCGCTCGACCAGGGCCGCACGGCGCCCAAGTTCGAGTTCCTGCGCGCCCGGGGAATCACCCTGTTTGCGCAGGACGGCAGCGGGGTCACGCGGCCCGAGCAGATCATTGTCGCCACGGCCGCCGTCGAGGATACGGTGCCCGATGTGGTCGCCGCCCGGCGGGTAGGCGCGACCCTGCTGTCCCGCGCCGAACTGCTCGCCGACCTGTTCAACGGCGCGCCTCAGTCGGTGGGCGTGGCCGGCACCAGCGGCAAGTCGACGACCACCGCCATGATCGGCTGGATCCTGCACCGCACGGGCCGCGACCCCACGGTGATGAACGGCGCGGTGATGAAGAACTTCGTCACCGACGACACCCCCTTCGCCAGCGCCCTGGTCGGACAGGGCGGGCTGTTCGTCAGCGAGGTCGACGAGAGCGACGGCTCGATCGCCCGCTACTGGCCGCAGGTCGCGGTGATCAACAACATCAGCGAAGACCACAAGACGATGGACGAGCTGCGGGTGCTGTTCCGCGACTACGCCCTGAAGGCGCGCACGGTCGTGTTGAACCTCGACAACGACGAGACCGCCCGCCTGGCTGCCGAGCTGCCCGCCGAACGCCAGATCAGCTGGAGCTTCGAGGATCCGTCTGCCGATCTGTATGCGGACGATATCGCGCCCGCGCCGGATTCAATCAGCTTCCGGCTGCGCGAGCAGGCGAGCGACGCCACCGTCGCCGTGCGGCTGAGGGTCCCCGGCCGGCACAATGTCGCCAACGCCCTGGCGGCGCTGGGCGCTGTGCGGGCGCTGGACGTTCCGCTGGCGGACGCCGTGACGGCCATCGAGGGCTATGAGGGCGTCAAACGGCGGCTGGAGGTGGTCGGGTCGAAAGGCGGGATCACCGTCATCGACGACTTCGCCCACAACCCGGACAAGATAGCCGCGACCCTCGACACCCTGCACGCCTTTCCCGGCCGGCTGCTGGTGATGTTCCAGCCGCACGGCTTCGGTCCGCTGCGGCTGATGCGCAAGGAGTTCGTGCGCGGCTTCATGGAGGGCCTCTCGGAAGACGACGTGCTGCTGATGCCGGAGCCGGTCTATTTCGGCGGCACGACGATCCGCGAGGTGACCAGCGAGGACATCGCCGCCGACATCCGCGCCGGTGGACGAACCGCCCAGGCCCTGGTCGATCGGCCCGCCTGCGGCGACCGGCTGGTCGCGCTCGCAAAACCCGGCGACCGCATCATCATCATGGGCGCCCGCGACGACACCCTGTCGGTCTTCGCGGCCGAGGTGCTGGAGCGGCTGGCGGACTGAGACGCGAAAGGGGCCGCCCTCGGGGGAGAGCGACCCCAGACATCCGCAGGCGCGGAACGCCGGCTAGCGGCAGCCTTCCTTCGACCAGCTGATCCTGGTGAAGTTGAGCGACATCGACTCGGACGGCGCCGAACCTCCGGTCGCCGAGGTGACGATGACGTTCTCCAGCTTGTAGGTCATCGAGGGGCGCTCGCCCGCCTTCCGGATATGCATCTCTGCCCGCTGAATGCGCGCCCCCGGCGTGACGCCGCGGAGGCCGGCGCCGGAAATCATCAGTCGGCCTGCGCCCGACTGGCCGCTGCAGCCTTCGGTTCGGAGGGGAGACCCCCAGTTCACGCTGCTGAGCTCGATCTGTCGTCCGCCCGTCGCCACTTCGCCGTCGACGCCGTCAAACTTGATGTAGCTGGCGGCCATGGCCGGGGCGGCGATGGCGAGGGCGAGGGCCGTGACGGCCACCACCAGGCTGGTTCTGGAAACTTTCATGGGGGTATCTCCTGTTGACGGACTCGCCGTCGATGTTTGAAACGCGGGTGTCACTTGGAACGGGTTGCGGATTCGCGAGCCTTCTGGATCGCCGGCAGCAGAAGCGGCGCGGGCGGCCTGGGCGCTGGCGCCAGCCCGCCGGACGGGGTGGGGGGCGTCGCGGGCTTCGCCAGGACGGCGTCGGACCTGCCGTCGAACGTCTTGATGTGTCCGGGGCCGCTTGAGGGCGGAGGCGGGGGCGGCGGCGCTGGCTTCGGCGGCGTCGAGGCCAGGATCAGCGCCCCGGCGATTGCGGTGATAATCATGGTCGTTCTTCCCTGCGTTCGAGCGGCCTGGCGCCGCCTCTCTGTGGGGGGCTAATGAGGCCGCGGCGGCGCTGCGGTGAGATGCAGCGGACGGCGGCGGACGTCGCCGACGGGGTCATGAAGTTGCATTTCGATGCAAGCGACTGGCGAACCGGGACGAACGCGGGTTAGGCTGCCGCCATGACCGGAAGCCATTTCGGCGCAAAACTCGATCTCGTCCTGAAGGCCTTCTCGATGAGTCGCGCCCAACTCGCGGCTGACCTCTCGGTCGACAAGTCGCTGGTGGGTCGCTGGGTGGCCGGCGCGGTCAGTCCGTCGGCCCACAATCTCGCGGCGCTGACCCGCTACGTGGCGGTCAGAACGCCCGGCTTCACGATGCTCGACTGGGACCGGGAGAGCGGTGACTTCGCCCGCCTGTTCGGCGTGGCGATACCGGTGACGACGACCGAGGCGATCGACGGCATTCCCCTGCCCCTGATGGGCGCGGTCCGGGCGTCCACCGCCGACCGCGCGGCGGACCTGGAGTGCTTCTTCCGCACCACGCGTCCGGCCGAGGCGGCGCCGGGCCGCTTCATGCACGACCAGGGCATGGTCCGGGCGCATCCCAACGGGCTGCTCGAATTCCGCATGGGGGTAAGGGAGACGGTCTACGAAGGCTGGCTGATGCCGGTGCGCGGCCAGCTGTTCTGCATCGCCACGGACGACACCAACGGCGCCCTGGTCTACGCCCTGTTCAGCAGCGTTCCCCCGGGCAAGGTTCAGCGGCTGGACGGCATCTCGCTGGGCGGCGGCAACGGGTCGCTCCCCGGGGTGACGGCGGCGCCGATCGTGCTGGACCGCATCGGCGATCTGTCAGGAGACCGCCAGGCCGATGACAGGCGCTACCGCGAGCTGCTCGGCCAGGATCCCCTGGCGCCGGAGGGATCGATCCCGGCCGATGTCCTGGCGCTGTTGTCGCGCGACTTCGGGCCGTCCCAACTGGCGGCCGGCGGCGACTGGCTGCTGACCATCCCGTTTCACCGCTCGCTGTCGCGGGGCGTGGTCGCGGCTGATCAGAGCGACGCCCCCGCTGGCGGCCAGGTCATCCGCCCGGACTTCGGTCGCCCGCCCCGGTGATCCCGGTCAGGTGATGCCGGGAGGATCGCTTTTCCGCGGATGACCACCGCGCCGGCGCCGACTATCCTCTGCCCATGACCGATGCCGCCGACTCTTCGCCCGCCCAGACCAATGCCCCCGTGCGGCTCTATCTCGTCGACGGCTCGGGCTACATCTTTCGCGCCTATCACGCCCTGCCGCCACTGACGCGCAAGTCGGACGGCCTGCCGGTCGGGGCGGTTCAGGGCTTCTGCAACATGCTGTTCAAGCTGCTGCGGGACATGAAGGAGGACGGGCCGACCCATCTGGCGGTGGTGTTCGACCAGTCCGAGAAGACCTTCCGCAACGATCTCTACCCGCTCTACAAGGCCCACCGCCCGCCGGCGCCCGAAGATCTGGTCCCCCAGTTCCCGCTGGTGCGCGAGGCGACGCGGGCGTTTGGCGTACCCAGCCTGCAGCTGCCCGGCTACGAGGCCGACGACATCATCGCCGCCTATGCCGACAAGATCAGCGCCGCCGGCGGCGAGGTGGTGATCATCTCGTCCGACAAGGACCTGATGCAGTTGATCAACGACCGGGTGTCGATGCTCGATACGATGAAGAACGTGCTGATCGGCGCCGAGCAGGTGTTCGACAAGTTCGGTGTCACGCCGGACAAGGTGGTCGAGGTCCAGGCCCTGTGCGGCGACAGCGTTGACAATGTGCCGGGCGCGCCGGGCATCGGGGTCAAGACCGCAGCCCTGCTGATCAACGAGTACGGCGACCTCGAAACCCTGCTGGCCCGGGCCGGCGAGATCAAGCAGGAGAAGCGCCGCGAGACGCTGATCAATTTCGCCGACCAGATCCGCCTGTCCCGCCAGCTGGTCCAGCTTGACCTCAACACACCGCTGCCCGAACCGCTGGAGGACCTGGTTGTCCGTGACCCGGACCCGGTCGTGCTGTCCGCCTTCCTCGAACTGATGGAGTTCCGCAGCCTGGCCCGGCGGGTCGGTGATGCGGCGGCCGGCAACGGCATGCCCGCCGCACCGATGCCGAAGATGGGCGCGCCGAGGCCGGCCCCCGCAGTCGGCTACAGCGCGGGAGAACGCGAAGCGGCCGCGCCGGTCGAGCCGGTCCAGATCGACACCACGAAGTACACCTGCGTCCGCGACCTGCCGACACTGGAGGCCTGGGTCAGGCGCGCGACCGAGATCGGCGTCGTCGCCTTCGACACCGAGACCGACGCCCTCGGCTCGGCGGTGGCCGGCCTGTGCGGCGTGTCGCTGGCTGTCGCACCAGGGGAGGCCTGCTACATCCCGCTGGGCCACAGCGAGAAGGACGAGGGCCTGTTCGGCGGCGAGAGCGGCGCGGACCTGACCCAGATCCCGCTCGACCAGGCGCTGGCCGCCCTCAAGCCGCTGCTTGAGGACCCGTCGGTGCTCAAGGTGGCGCAGAATGCCAAGTACGACATCGGCGTCCTGACCCGTTACGGCATCGACGTAGCCCCGATCGACGACACCATGCTGATCAGCGCCTCGCTCGAGGCCGGGCTGCACGGTCACGGCATGGACGAGCTCAGCGAGCTGTGGCTCGGCCACAAGCCGATTCCGTTCAAACAGGTCTGCGGCACGGGCAAGAGCGAGATCAGCTTCAGGCACGTCGCCCTGGAGCCGGCCACCGCCTACGCCGCCGAGGACGCGGACGTGACCCTGCGGCTGTGGCGGATCCTGCGGCCGCGGCTGGCGCGCGAGGGCCTGCTGACCGTGTACGAGACCACCGAACGCCCCCTGCCGCCGGTCGTGGCGCAGATGGAGAACGCGGGCATCAAGGTCGACCCCGACCTGCTGCGCAGCCTCAGCCACGAGTTCTCCATGCGGATGGTCGACCTCGAGGCGAAGGCGCACGAGCTGGCCGGCCGGCCGTTCAATCTCGGCAGCCCCAAGCAGATCGGCGACATCCTGTTCGGCGAACTCGGCCTGGAGGGCGGCAAGAAGACCGCCACCGGCCAGTGGGCCACCGACGTTGACGTGCTCGAACGGCTCGCCGGCAGCCATGACCTGCCGCGCACCCTGCTGGACTGGCGCCAGCTGGCCAAGCTGAAGGGCACCTATACCGACAATCTGATCGCCGCGATCAACACGAAGACCGGCCGGGTGCACACCTCCTACAGCCTGGCGGCGGCCAATACCGGGCGCCTGGCCTCCACCGATCCCAACCTGCAGAACATCCCGATCCGCACCGAGGAAGGCCGCAAGATCCGCAAGGCCTTCATCGCCGAGCCGGGCCATGTGCTGATCAGCGCCGACTACAGCCAGATCGAGCTGCGGCTGCTGGCCCATGTCGGCGACATCCCCCAGCTGAAGCGGGCCTTCAAGGAGGGCCTGGACATCCACGCCATGACCGCCTCGGAGATGTTCAACACCCCGATCGAGGGCATGCCGGCCGACGTGCGCCGCCGGGCCAAGGCAATCAACTTCGGCATCGTCTACGGTATCAGCGCCTTCGGCCTGGCAGGCCAGCTTGGCATCGACCAGTCGGAGGCCGGGGCCTACATCAAGACCTACTTCGAGCGCTTCCCCGGCATCCGCGAATACATGGACCGGATGCGGGCCGAGGTGCGCGAGAAGGCCAGCGTGACCACGATCTTCGGCCGCCGGATCAACATCCCGGACATCCGCGGCAAGGCCGTGGGCATGCGCCAGTTCGCCGAGCGCGCGGCGATCAACGCGCCGCTGCAGGGCGCGGCGGCGGACATCATCCGCCGGGCCATGGCGCGGATGCCGGCGGCGTTGCGGGACGCGGGACTGTCATCGCGCATGCTGCTGCAGGTGCACGACGAACTGGTCTTCGAGGCGTCCGTCGCCGAAACCGACGCGACCATCCGGGTGGCGAAAGCGGTGATGGAAAAGGCCGCTCTGCCGGCCGTGGAGCTGTCGGTGCCGCTGGTCGTCGAAGCGCGCGCGGCGAGCAACTGGGACGAGGCACACTAGCAGGCGACCTTCCCCTACCCCCTGCCCTTCCCCGCTACCGCCGGCGACATCCCGGACGGATCAATCGGCAGGCCGTGCACCAGCATGTTGTGGCTGTGCGCCAGCTGGTGCAGGGCGAAGGCGGTCTGCATCGCCGGGAGCCGGCCCTGGGCGTCCTGCGCCGCATTGACCGCCTCCTTGGCCAGCTTCAGGGCGAACAGCGGCTTCAGCGCGATCCGCTCGGCCAGGGCCAGGGTGAAGTCGGCCAGCCGGTCGGGCGGAACCACATGGTTGACCATGCCCAGCCGTTGCGCTTCCTGCGCCGTGAGCCAGTCCGCCGTGAACAGCATCTCCTTGGCCTTGCGGACCCCGAGCTCCCAGGGGTGGGCGAAAAACTCCGCGCCGCCGACGCCCATCGACACGGTGTTGTCCATGAAGGCGGCATCCTCGGCGGCCACCACCAGGTCACAGGGCCACACAAGCATCAGTCCGCCGGCGATACACTTGCCCTGCACCTGGGCAATGGTCGGCTTGGGGATGTTCCGCCACCGCTCGCTGAAGCCGATGTAGATCTCCTTCTCCCGCGCCATGCGGCCCTCGGCCCCAGCGCATTCGAAGCCGCACCAGGTCCCGACCGTCGGGTACTGGCTCATGTCGGCGTCGGCGGCAGACTCGCGCAGGTCGTGCCCGGACGAGAAGTGCGGCCCTGTCGCGGCGAGAATGATCACCCGCACGTTCGGATCCTGCGCCGCCCGGTCGAAGGCGTCATTCAGGGCGTAGAGCAGCCGGGTGTCCTGGGCGTTGCGGGCCTCGGGCCGGTTCAGCACGATGCGCGCGACGTGCGGCGCGGGCTGTTCGTAGAGAATGGCGGTCTGGGTCATGGCGGGCTCCGGCGCGGATTCGGCGACGAGTGTTTCCTGCATCGCGCCCCGCGCCAAGCGTCGCGCCGGACCCGGCCCAATCCCGGACGCCGGACCTTCCCGTGCCGTCGTTCCGGGGTGAAATGGCTGGAACACCGCCGCCACGTCGCCGGGTATCCGCGAAAGACGGTGAGCTGGGCGGAACCCCGCCCTCCTCACCACGTTCGCTCTTCGGGTTGATGAAGAGCAGGATGATGAAACAGACGCTGTACTGGACGCTCGCCGTCCCCCTGACGGCCATCGCCGCGTTGCTGCTGCTCAAGCTGATGCCCTTGGCGGTCTAGCCGTCCGCGCCGGGTGCGGGCTGTTCGGTCGTGACGCCGTCGAAATGCTCCTCGCTGGCCTCGGCCTCCGCCTTTGTGGCGCGCACGGTTCCATCCTTGTGATCGGCTGGCCCATAGATCGTGTAGAGCTTCAGCGACTTCTCACCGGTGTTGACCACATTGTGCCGGGCGCCAGCCGGAACGACCACGGCGTGGTCGCTCTTGATCCTTGTGCACACGCCATCGATCCAGACCTCGCCCTTGCCCTTTTCGACCCGGAAGAACTGGTCGTGGTCGGGGTGGACCTCTTCGCCGATGTCCTCGCCCGGCTTCAGCGACATCAGCACCAGCTGCAGGTGCTTGCCCGTGTAGAGCACGCGCCGGAAGTCCCGGTTGTCCTCCGTCAGATCCTCGATGTCCGCGACAAAACCCTTCATGACCTCAATCCTCAAGCCTGATGACGGCTCAAGCCTGCGCCTTTCCCGGCCAGGCGCCCGTGATCGAAATCAAGGAAGACGCACCGCTCGTCAGGTCCGGCGAACGCGCCGGCGGTCCTGTCCGATGTCGGAAGGGTTCCTGGTGGAGCCGAGGGGAATCGAACCCCTGACCTCCTCATTGCGAACGAGGCGCTCTACCATCTGAGCTACGGCCCCCTCCCAGGAAGAGGGAAGCGGCGCACATATGGCCGGGTCGCCTTGCCTGTCAAGGCTGGCGGCGTGGATGGCGGCGGCTACGCCTTGCCGCGATTCCGGCGCCCGGATAGAAGCGGGGTTCACGAACACCGGAACCCGCTCCATGGCCGCCATCATTGGCTTCGTCTTCTTCATCATCAACAGCCTGCTGGGACTGCTGGTCCTCGCCCTGGTGATCGCGGCGATCCTGTCCTGGCTGGTGGCCTTTGACGTGGTCAACCTGCGCAACAACGCTGTCCGGCAGATCTACTACACGCTGGAACGGGTGACCGAGCCGCTGCTGACGCCGATCCGCCGCTTCGTGCCGCCGCTGGGCGGGGTCGACCTGAGCTTCATCGTGCTTTTCCTGATCCTTCAGGGCATTCGCAACTACCTGTCGCCGGCCCTGCAGTCGGCCCTGCTCGGGCTCGTCGGCAGCTAGGCGGGTGCGTCTGGCGGTCCGCCTGACGCCGCGTGGCGGCCGGGACGCCATCGACGGCTGGGCCAGCGGCCCTGACGGCCGCCCCTACCTGAAGGCGCGTGTCTCCGCCCCGCCGGTGGAGGGGGAGGCCAACGCCGCCCTGACGGTGCTGCTGGCAAAGACCCTCGGCCTCAGCAAGTCGAGCGTCCGTATTGCCGCCGGCCAGACCGGCCGGCTGAAATCGGTGGAGGTCGAGGGGCTGGACCCAGCCGGCCTCGCCGCCGCCTTTGGTCCACCACCGGGAGCCTGATCATGGCCGGAAGCCAGGACTTCGCCGCCGACCCGCGCAACGCCACCGCGCGCATCTGGCTTAACGGCGAGATGGTCACCCGCAGGAACGCGAAGGTCTCGGTGTTCGACGCCGGCTTCGTCGTCGGCGACGGCGTCTGGGAGGGCCTGCGGCTTCACAGGGGCCGGCTGATGTTCCTGGACGCGCATCTGGACCGGCTGTTCCAGGGCGCCGACGCGATCGGCCTGGACATCGGCATGAGCCGTCAGCAGGTCACCGAAGCGCTGAACGACCTGCTGGCCTTCAACCGGATGGAGGACGGCGTACATCTGCGCCTGATGGTCACGCGCGGCGAGAAGACCGGCGCCAACCAGGACCCCCGCAATGCCCTGGGCAAGCCGACGGTGGTGATCCTGGCCGAATGGAAGGTCCCCAGCCCGGCCATCGTCACGCGCGGGCTGTCGCTGGCCACAGTCGGCATCCGCTGCACCCCGGCGCACATGTTCGACATGCGGCTCAACAGCCATAGCCGCCTGAACCTGATCATCGCCCTGCAGGAGGCCATCCGGGCCGGCGCCGACGAGGCGCTGATGCTCGATCCCGACGGCTACGTCTCCAGTTGCAACGCGACCAATCTCTTCTGGGTCAGGGACGGCGAGGTCCGCACCTCGACCGGCGCGTTCTGCTTCAACGGCGTAACCCGGGCCAATGTGATCAGGCTTTGCGAGGCGAACGGCATTCCGCTTCGGCTGGGGAACTTTCCGGTGGAGGACGTTCGCGAGGCGGACGAGGCCTTTGTCACCGGCACCTTCGGCGGGCTGACACCGGTGCGCGAGATCGACGGACGCCCCCTGCCCCAGGCCCTGCCCGGCTATCGCACGACGATCCTGCGAGCGCTCTACGAAGGGCTGAAGGACGCGGAGGCGGCGCGATGACCGTGCGCATCGCCATGTGGTCAGGCCCGCGCAACATCTCGACGGCGATGATGCGGGCGTTCGAGAACCGGCCTGACGCCGCCGTCAGCGACGAGCCCTTCTACGCCGCCTATCTGGCGGAGACGGGGCTCGACCATCCGATGCGGGACGAGGTCCTGGCCAGTCAGCCGACCGACTGGCGCACGGTGGCCAAGGCCATGGCGGGTCCGGCACCCGGTGGCGCAACGGTCTGGTACCAGAAGCACATGACCCACCACATGTTGCCGGACTTCGGCATGGACTGGGCGGGCGCCTGCCGCAGCGCCTTCCTGATCCGCGCGCCCGAGGCGGTGCTGGCCAGCTACACCGTCAAGCGCGAGCAGGTGACGCTGGACGATATCGGTTTCGTGCAGCAGCGCGATCTGTTCGAGCGCGAGGCTGACCGGCTGGGCGCGCCGCCGCCGGTGATCGAGGGCCGCGACGTGCTGGCCGATCCGCGTGGGACGCTGGGCCGGCTGTGCTTCGCGCTCGGCATCGCCTTCGACGACGCCATGCTGGCCTGGCCGGCCGGGCGGCGCGACAGCGACGGCGTCTGGGCGCCGGCCTGGTATGATGCGGTCGAGGCCTCGACGGGCTTTGGTCCGCCGCGGCCCGAGGCCGGTCGCGAGGACCTGAGCGACGAGCTGCGCCGCATCGCCGACGCCGCCAGGCCTCACTACGAACGGCTGGCGGCCTTCAGGCTGTAACAATCGCTCGCCATCTGTGCTCGCAGCGTCCTTTCGGCTGTCACAGTCGCCGCGTAGGGTGCCTGCCCATGGATCAGACCCAGACCCACTACCCGACGGCCGGCGCGAAGTGCGCGGACCTGGTCGTGCACATCGTCGGCCTCGCCTTCGCCCTGTTCGGCGGCGGCATCCTGCTGGGGCTGTCGGTGGGCAAGGGCGGCGGCCTGACCGCCTCGGTGGTGATCTATGCCGTGGGCATGGCGATCATGCTGGGTTGCTCGCTGGCCTACAACTTCGGCAAGGCGCCCTGGCGGCCCCTGCTGCGCCGGTTCGACCATGCGGGCATCTTCCTGATGATCGCCGGCAGCTATACCCCCTTCACGACCCAGAGCCTGACCGGGGCCTGGGCGATCGGCATGACCACGGCCGTCTGGACCCTGGCGCTGCTGGGCGTGGCCGGGAAGCTGTTCCTGCCGGGCCTGGGCAAGGGCTTCTGGGTGGCGCTCTACCTGGCGCTCGGCTGGGCCGTTCTGGTGGCGCTCAAGCCGATGATCGACGGCGTGTCCTGGGTCGCCCTGATGCTGCTGGCGATCGGCGGGCTGCTCTATTCGACCGGGGTGATCTTCTATCTGATGAAGCGGTTCAAGTTCCGCCGCGCGGTCTGGCATGGCCATGTGGTGGCGGCCGCGGCGGTGCAATATGTCGCGGTGCTGCTGGGCGTGGTGCTGGCCGGGGCGCACTGAGCCCTCTGATCTATATCAAGCGCGCCCGACGCATTCAGGATAGGGTGCCGTCGTAACGGCATGCGGGCGCGCCCGCTCCGACCTTCCACGCACCTGCCTCCCATCGATGCCGTTCGGGCTTTCGCTTCGAAAGCCCGCGGTCGTCGAGGACACCCAATGTGACCGACATTACCAAACCGCCAGAGGCCGCGCCGAGCCTGGCGAGCGCACTGCTCAACACGTCGCATCTGCCGCTGCTGCTGTTCAACGGCGACCTGCGGGTCGTGTCGGTGACGCCGTCGTTCAAGACCGCTTTTGGTCACGCGCGCGGAGCCGTGCTCGGCCGTTCGCTCAAGGAGATCGGCGAGGGTGAGTGGGATATTCCCCAGCTGCGCCTGCTGCTCGAAAACGCCCTGCTGGGCGGCCCGGCCCTGGGCGACTACGAGACCGATCTGGTGCGGCCGGGGGTCGAGCCGCGCCGGCTGATCGTCAACGTGCAGACCATCGTCTACGACGACATCCACAACGCGCGCATCCTGTTGAGCATCAACGACGTCACCAACGCGCGCCGGATCGAGCAGCTGAACGTCGATCTCTTGCTGGAGAAGGACCGGCTGCTCAACGAGCGCGGCATCCTGCTGCAGGAAATGCAGCACCGGGTTGCCAACAGCCTGCAGATCATCGCCAGCGTACTGCTGCTCAAGGCGCGGACGGTCACCTCCGAGGAGACCCGACTGCATCTGCGCGACGCCCATGACCGGGTGATGTCAGTGGCGGCCGTGCAGAACCTGCTTCAGAGCAGCCTCGGCAGCGTGGAGATCGGCCCTTATCTGACCAAGCTCTGCGCCAGCCTCGCGACCTCGATGATCGCCGAGTCGCGCCCCCTCGCCATCGCGGTCCGGGCCGACATGGTGACGGTCAGTTCGCATGAAGCCGTCAGCCTCGGCCTGATTGTCACCGAGCTGGTCATCAATGCCCTGAAGCACGCCTTTCCCGACAATCGGGCGGGGAAGGTCGAGGTCGTCTATGGCGCCGGATCGCCGGGCTGGTCACTCACCGTGTCGGACAACGGCAACGGGCGCGACAAGGCGAAAACCACAACCAGGGGCGGACTTGGTACAGTTATCGTGGACTCCCTTGCAAAGCAGCTGGGGGCGGTTGTCATCATATCGGACGAGGCGCCAGGAACGCGCGTAAGGCTCGAGAGTCATTCAGCCCATACCGGCTGATGAGGGCCGAATAACTTGCGGTTGTTGCGCCGCGCGTTTCACAGGCCGGGCAGCTTTATTTCGGGATTCCTGCAACGAAGGCTCGCTCAATGCTTTGATACTCCAAGGGCTGCCGACTGGCTGACCCAGGAGATATCCCATGCGCAGATCCGTCTGGGTCGCCGGCATCGCCGTCGCGGCTCTCATTCCCTCGTTCGCCTCCGCCCAGGAGTCCTGCCGTCAGCAGGAAGACCGTCGCGCGGCCGGCACGGTCGTCGGCGCCGTCGTCGGCGCCCTGGCCGGCAACGCCGTGTCGAAGGGCGGCGGCAAGACCGGTGGCACGATCATCGGCGGCGTCGCCGGCGCGGTGATCGGCAACCAGATCGCCAAGGGCGGCGCCGACTGCAGCAACGCCTACGGCTACTATGACCGGACCGGCGCCTGGCACGCCAGCAACACCCCGGCCTCGCAGGCGGCCGGCTACTACGACCGCGACGACCGCTGGGTCCAGGGCGCGCCGCAAGGCTACTACGGCCAGGACGGCCGCTGGGTGCAGGCCGGCATGGACGCCTCTTCCAGCGGCTACCGCGACAGCGGCGGACGCTGGGTTCCCGCCTCGGCCAACGGCTACTACGACACCGACGGCCAGTGGAACGGCGGCGTAGCCAGCGGCTACTACGACAGCAACGGTCGCTGGAACGCCGGCCCGGCGCGCGGCGGCTATGACGCCAGCGGTCGCTGGGTCAGCGGCCAGACAACCGGCTATCGCAATGGCGAAGGCGTGTGGGTCTCCAGCGCCCAGACCGGCTACTACGACACGGACGGCCGCTGGCGCCCGGGCGTGGCGAATGGCTACTATGACGCCCGTGGCCGCTGGATCGGCAACACCCTGCCGGTCTCGATCGACCGTCCGGGCCAGACGAACCTGTGGGCCGGAGCCCGCGCGGGCACCCGCCAGCGGGAAGCCTTCCTCGACAGCCGCATCCGCAGCAGTCTGAGCCGCGGCGCGCTGGACCGTGCGACCGCAAATCGCGCCCTGGGCGCGCTGGCGGCCATCCGCAAGGAGGACACGCGCATACGTCGCCGCACGGGACGCCTGACGACGACGAACCAGACCTACATCATGGATCGCCTCGACAGGCTGGCAATGAGCGTCAACCAGGACCTGCGCCAGGAACGCCGTGAAGACCGCCGCGACGGCACGCCGTCCAACTAGGGCCTCGCAACACTGGAACGCCCGGGAGCCGAAAGGTCCCCGGGCGATTCCATGTCGGGACCGGCGGCCCAGGATCTTCGTACGACGAGGGGGAGCAGCCCGCCGCCAGCGACTGCCGGCGCAAGGCCTTGTCCGGAAAGGAAGTGGTGCCGCTTAGGTGACTCGAACACCTGACCCCATCATTACGAAATCCTGTCTCGGTCGAACGGAATGACGCACAATTATAAAGGTTTAGGGGAAAACAGGATGCCTACTGGGGACCAGACCCAGCCCCTTCCCAGACAGGCCGATACGGCGGGATCGGCTGTTTCCTAGGTTGAGCACTTTCGCGTGGGAAACGCAGAAAATGTGACCTGCGCTATACCTGCAGGTCACCGTTCAGGAACGTTCCCTGAAGCCTGATCAAGCGCTGCCGGCGAAGCGTCATTTCTTGAGCCAGAGCCCCAGGCGCACTTCCGGTCCTGTGCAGACGCTCAGACGGCCTGCTTGGTGCCAGTGGCATCAAAGTCCGCTTTCGGACCGGAAACCGGTGACGCTTGTAGGAAATGGGCTTCAACGCAGCCTCTGCTCTCACCACCAAGCCCCAATTGGAGACGGGTTCGCGTTCGCCTGACAGCACCGGCGGGGCGCGGGCCGAGGCTGAGACGCTCGGCGTGCCCCTGCTGGCCGAAATCCCGATCGAGATCGCCCACCGCCAGGCCGGACACGACTGCGCGCCGCTGACCGCGGTCGACGGAACGAGCGCCGCAGCCGAGGCGTTCAGGGCTGCGGCGAAGGCGCTATTTTAGGTCACCGGCTCCTAACGCCGCGTCCAGCGTCTGCCTATGCGATCCTGACGCCGTCACGGGCCCGGTCGGCGGAGCTGCATGCACCGACGGGACCGCAAGGCCAGTTTCAGAAGGCTGCTTGCAGTCTCCACCCAGCAAACACCGCATCTTCGCGCGCCGCCTCTCCGGGTGAAACGTAGCTCAGACTGGCGGTCAACCTGAGGTTCTGCGAAAGGGCCATATTGTAAAAGGCCTCGACGCCCTGCTCGCGGCGCAGGTCCGGTTTGCCGAGGGCTGCCAGGCCATCCAGCAGCGCGGAGCTCAGGTTGTAGCGGAAGTAACCAACTCCCCAGCGGTCCAGCGGACGCTGTGCGATCGGGCTGTCGCCACCGATCCCGGCCAGAATGCTGCTTTCGATCGTATTGGGATTTCCGTCCGAGATCGCCACCTGGCCGAAGATCCCCCAGCCGCGCGCCGGATCCTGCGCTTGCCGGAACAGCGTCTGCTGGAAGGAGTAGGCCAGGTACCAGTAGGGCGATCTCTCGCCGACTACGGCCTCGGCTTCAGGTGGGAGAGCCAATTGCGGAATGTCGTTCAGATTCAGGCCCTGCTGCGTGCTGTAGACCGCCCTGATACCCTGGAAGCCCCCATTGCCGCCCAGCGATACCGGGAAGGTGGCCGACAGACTGACCGTGACACCGTCCGCGAACGGCTGTCTCAGCACCCCGGCATCCTGTGCGTTTCGAGGATCATAGATCATGGCAGTGGCCGTAACCGCCTCTGTTCGAAGCGTCGCCATGATGCCCAGAAGATAGGGCGGTGTGACGCCGCTGATCGGAGCAGCCAGCCCAACGTGTGAAAAGGTCGTGAGTCCGCCGCCGCCTGCAATCGGCGTGCGTGCGGCCGCGTCAAGCATGTTGAACTTGCCGAAGCTGATCGACAGGCGATCACCGACGGACTGGTTGATCACCAACGAGGTTTCCGAATCGCTGCCGCCCAGTCGCGGGAACCCCATGACAACGTTCACCGGCAGGAGCGACCCGTCGCCCTTGGCGTTAACATCATCGCCATAGACCCACTCTTGATGGACCGAGACGGTCAGACCCTCCCAGAGCCCGAAGGCTGCCGCGTCGATACGAAGCGTTGCATCGACCTTTCCGCCAGTCTCCCAGTCCCTGTCTCCGTCTCCCGACACAACACCCTGCAGGAAGCTGGTAGCCGTCAGGCCGACGTCGAGGCCAGCGTCCGCGAGTTCGGCCTTCAGTCCGCCTTGAGGCTCGGCGGTGGCCTTGATCGGCATAAAGCCAACCAGCAGGCCGAAGAAGCCGGCAGTCCAGCCGGGATGCTTTAGGAACATGGGGTTTGTCTTTCGAGGGGGCGCTGAACTAGGCGGCATCAACACCTCCCATGTCGGTACGGTCCGCCTTCTCGCGCCGCATATCGAGCATGTCCCCCAGAACTCCGATCACACCGATCAGGATATTGAGGCGGCGATCGTGGAAGCGGAGGTGTGCGCGGGGGCTGTCGGCGAACTCCATTGTCACGCTTTGCCGCGGCGATGATGGTGGCCATTCCGGCTCATCGGCGGGTTCGGGTCGCCCGGTCATCGCGAAGGCCAGCCAGTAGGCCGCCATCTGGTCCGCAATTCGGTCATCTCTGGGCGTGTGGATATCCTGGTAGTCCGGTGTGCTAGCAAGCGTGCCAAGCACGAAGGCGATCTCGCCTCCATGAGGAACCCCGGGCTCAATGCCCTGCCGACGTTCCGGAAGGTAACTGAAGTGATACCTCCAGGCAGTGGCCCGCTCTGAATGCAGGTCTGCGATGCGCTTCACGAAGGCCGCGAAGACGGCATCACGAACGGCCAGCCGCGCCAGATCTGCCTCGTCACCTGCCTCTGGAAACAGAAGGCGAACGCCGATCCGCGCCAAACCCAGATTGCGGAGCAAAAGCCGGGGATCGATCCCGAAGAGTTCGGCTACGGACGCCTCATTGCTGTTGTTGCCGATGATCAGTGGAACGGCTGCCGACTGGCCTCGTTCAAATCTTTCAAGGATAGGAGCCGGCAGAACAAGGTCACCGTAGACGAGGCTCGGAGCAAGGGTCTGGCCGCGACCGCTCATGCGGGCAATAGCTTCTGCGGGTATGCTGCGAAGAGATGCGATCGAAGCCTCTTCCCCCCCGACACCGAGTGCCTTACCGATCCCGATCCCGATCGTCCGGGCCTCTGCAGGGCTGTGGCTTGGTATCCCGTAGGGGCTCTGGGCGATGCCTCTGTGAAAGAGGTCCCGGGCCAATGGAGAAGCAAACAGGGCCAGAACGCTCTGCGCGCCGGCGGACTCACCGACGATGGTGACATTGCGCCGATCGCCCCCGAAGGCATTGATGTTGGCCTGTACCCACCGAAGCGCCGCAATCTGATCAAGAAGGCCGAAGTTAGCCGGGCTTGTCGAGCTTTCCCGATCCAGGGCGGGGTGGGCGAAGAACCCGAGGTTCCCCAACCGATAGTTTATCGTGACGACGACCGCACCCTTCCGAGCCAGAGCCAAGCCGTTGTAGGCGGCCAGACTGCCGGCGCCGGAGACGAACCCGCCGCCGTGAATCCAGACCAGCACAGGCCGGCGCGCGTCGGCGGTAGGAGATGGAGTCCAGACATTCAGGGTCAGACAATCTTCGGACTGCGGTCCTGTCGGGCCGAGCGCCTCATCCTGGGCCCTTGACGGAGGCTGGATACAGGCCGGTCCAAACGCCGTGGAGTCCCTTCTGCTCCAGGTCTCCGGCGCCTGGGGACTCCGCCATCGAAGTTTTCCGACCGGTGGCGCGGCGAACGGTATGCCCTTGAACGCCGAAACTCCTGACTCCTCCGAGCCGACAACCTCGCCGCTGACGGTTCGCACGGTCGGCGCGGCGCACGCGGCCCCTGCCGCCAGCGACTGGGAGGCAAAGGCGAGCAGGACAATTGGCAGCAGATTTCCGAGTCGCGCCGACCCAATCGTCATCGGGTAAGCTCTTGTCCACCCAGCCACGTGGAATGGACACGGATGGATCTCAAGGTGTCCGGCGAGACCGTTGTAGGATCCCGCTCCAGAACAACCAGGTCAGCAGACTTGCCGACCTCCAGACTCCCGCAGGTGTCATCCAGATGGCATTGCCAGGCGGCGTCGATGGTGACTGCGCGAATGGCCTCCAGAGGTGAAATGCACTCGGCGGGATTCAAGATGCCGCCGCCTTCGTTCATGTCCCGCAGGACGGCATTCTCGATACAACGCAAGGGATCGATGGGGGTCACGTTGTAGTCGGAGTGAAGGGAGATCCGTAGACCGCCCGCAAGCGCTGACCTGCACGGATCCAGCCTGTTTGCCCGCTCGGGACCCATAAGCCGGTCTCGGAATGCTCGCCCCCAGTAGTGGACGTGGCCGATAAGGAATGAGGGCGAGATGCCGAGCGCCTTCATCCGCCGGATCTGGTCATCATGCAGAATGCTGCAATGCTCGATGCGGTGGCGGTGCTTGTGGCCACCTTCTCCGCCGGTCCCCCGTTCGAAGGCGTCCAGGACCACATCAATGGCGGCGTCACCGTTCGCATGAATGCCGATTGGCCATCCGTCGGCATGCAGCGTTCGAACCAGCGCCTCAATCTCTTCCGGGGAATAGTTCAATGCGCCCCGATTGCTGGAGTTCAGGTAGGGCGTGCGCTGATAGCCGGTGAGGCCCTGGTTTGACCCGTCGGACCATGCCTTGATCCCGCTGAACGAGAAGTTTGGCGAATGCAGGCCGGGGCGTAGGCCCATCTGCTTCCATTTTTCGTAGTGGGTCGAAACCAGCATGCCCGCATAGCGCACGGGAGGGTTGTCCCGCAGGGCGGCTTCGATAAGAGAAATGTCCGCCTCGGCGAACAGGCCGCCGATACCGCAGTCATGTAACGCAGTGCAGCCCTTTGCTGCGGCGTCGTCGAGGTCAGCACGGAGATATTCGACCAGTTCGGACGCGCTTGGAGCCGTCATGACCTGAATGAAGGGCTGAAACGCCGGCGGCTCTTCCAGGCGACCGGTCAAACTGCCGTCTGGTCCCCGTTCGAACCGTCCCTGCGGCGGATCTGGTGTATCCTTGGTCAGCCCTGCCAGCTCGATCGCGCGCGAATTGGCGTAGGCGTTGTGACCGTTGGACTCGAGGATGAAGACAGGAACGTTCGGAGATAGTTGGTCGAGATCCTCGCGCGAGAAAGGGCGGCCTGGCATGATCGAGGGGTCAAGCATCTTGGCCTGGACCCAGGCTCCGGGCCCGGCCCTGGCGCTGGCGTCTCGGATTTTCGTCCGGGCGTCGTCCATCATCGGCGTGCTGAACGGCCCCACGTCAAGCCACGGCCGAAGGCCGGCGAAATTGGAATGCATGTGGGGATCGACGAAGCCCGGAAGCACTGTGTAGTCGCCCAGCTCGACGATCCGCGTACCGCGCCCCTTCAGACCCAAAATGTCCGACCGCTTTCCCGATCTCAGAATGCGCCCGTCACGTATCGCAACGGCGTCTACTACCGTATCGCGTGGATCCATGGTGTAGATCCGCCCGGCGAGAATGATCGTATCAGCCTGCCGGCGTTCCGATGAATGCGCGACAGTGCCTCCGACCGTGGGAACGGCCGTCGCCAGAAACGCACCGCCGAAGCCTCGCAAGATGTCGCGACGCCCCTGGATGGTTCGCATCAGGCCCATGAACCTTTCGTCACAGGCGTTGCACATTGTATGGATCTCCTGATCTTCCCGAGTACCGCTGCCCTCTAAATCCGTCGCCGTCCCGCACGCGACGCGCTACACGCCAGGGCAAGTCGGGGCTGAGAATGCATTGCCCTCGCCTGACGCAGGTAGACCTGACCGGCTGCACGCCCCCACAAGCGGCTGCCGGTCAGTTCCCTGGCGCCGCCGCGCGATGTTCTAGCGGGCGTACAAGTCGACCTGGGCGGTTCTCCAGTTGGCGATGTTGTCCGCCTGTCGGAAGAACAGATAAACGTACCGAATGTCGAGCTTCCTGCCGCCGCGAAGATAGTATTCCCGCGTGCATTGGCCCCGACGGACGCGAGACTGAACGTTTATGTCCTGGCTCCCGCCATGCTCGAACTGGACTTTCGCATTGTAGAACGCGACATCCGCGAAGCGAACGCAGAGCTTGATACGAGAATAACTATAGCGACCAAACGCTTGAATCGTGTCTCTGTCCGGACTCTTGCCGGCCGTCGCCGAGCCTAGCCTGACCCAACCCTTGATGACAGAAGAGCTATAGTAGTTGCCTGGGTTCCAACCGCTGCCGGTCTGGCCGTTCCAGTCAGAGCCAGGGTTGTAACCACCGCCCTGACCGTAGTCGGGACGACTGCCGCCGCCCGGGTTATAGCCGCTCCCGCCGCCGCCTCCCGGATTGTAGCCACCGCCACCGCCGCCGGGATTGTAGCCGCCGCCGCCACCCGCGCCCGGATTGTAGCCGCCGCCCCCGGGATTGGGCCCACTGCCACCGCTGCCCCCGGGGTTATAGCCGCCACCAGTCGCGCCGGGGTTGTAGCCGCCGCCACCGGCGTTGGACCCACTGCCGCCGCTTGTCCCGGGGTTGAAGCCGCTGCCGCCGCTCCCTCCCTTCGCCGGGGGGCGGGATGCGGACGCGCCGGCCGGCGCTGAGGGCGTGCTTGCGGATGGGGCGGGCTTGCCAGCGGGCGGCCTCGCCGGGGACTCGGCTCTCACCGGATCGCCACCCATGCCCACCACCATGACGGCCAGAACAGCTGCGGCAGAAGCAGAATACAAGCAACATCTTACGACTGGGCTCATGGGGATCTCCCTCTTGGCAGTTTTCGAGATATAGCTTCAGTCAGGGTATCGAAGGCCCATGTTCTTGCATGGGTAAATCGTGCTTGATGAAAGCTCATGAGGGCTCATTTTGGGGCTATGGGTACGTAGCGATTTTCTATGTTTCGCTTGTTTTACCCGTGCTGCGGCTAGTTACTTGGTTGGTGTCTTCGCGGGAGGGCTGTGTCTGCGGTTAGCGGATGTCTTGCTCCTCGCCGGTCAGACACCTTCACAGCGCCTCGCACCTTCTATCCGGGGCGTTGTTATTCTGGCGCGCGGCGAGTGCGCCGGAACAGGGATTGCTTGTAGCGGAGCGGCTTGCTCCGCTTGAATATTGTGGGCGACCCGGCGATCCTTGCCGGTTGCCAATAGCTACGGCGGGGTCGGCGGGATGTCCTGGTTTGTCACGGCGCCCATATGGTTGATCGGGCTGCTGTTGCTTGCCGCACTGACGTCAGCGGTAGGCCTGGGCTACGAGTGGCAGAAGCGCCTTCAAAAGAAGCTCGATCCCGGGATCGACCCAATGCCGGCAGCTTCGTATCTGCTCCCGGCAGGACTTGCGCTGTTGTCGCTTCTGCTTGGCTTTTCTTTCTCCACCGCCATGAGCCGTTATGAAGTCAGGCGTGACCTCGTGGTGCAGGAGGCGAATGCCCTCGGGACGACGTGGCTTCGGGTGCAGCTTCTCGACGCGCCGGAGCGGGCCCGGATGCGCGATGTCTTGCTGCGGTATGTCGACACCCGCATCCTATGGTCTGAAGCCGCCACAGACAGTCCGTCGGAGGACCATGCCGAGTCCCTGCGGCGTGAGCTATGGTCAGCGACGGGCGCTGCACTGCGTAGTGGAAATCCGCCACTGCTGACGCGTGGCGTGATGGATTCCCTGAACCAGAGCTTTGATCTTGCCTCGGCCCGTCAAGCGGCGCGTCTTGCTCACATACCGGACTCCGTCCTTTGGCTACTCCTAGCCTATGCCGTCCTGCTGATGTTCATGCTGGGTACGGTCCTTGGAGCCAGTCTGCGTCCTCATCGAACACAGACCGGACTCTTGCTGGTACTGCTGACCCTTGCTCACATGATGGTCCTGGACCTGAACAGGCCGAGGACCGGCACAGTCCAGGTGTCGCAGCAGCCTTTCACCGCCCTTCGCGCGTCCATGGATTGAGCCGGGGGCGCAGGGGAGGTTGGCGACCGCGCGCCCTTGCCCCTGGATCAGGCGGCGACAGTCGCAACTTCCCACGCCCTGTATGCCCGGGCGCGCAGTACCCCGAGAGTTGGTCGGGAGAGTAGGTGGGCCTGCAGATTGAACGCGTTGCAGATGGCGACTCGGTTGACGAGGAGCCTTTGGGTTGATCGTCTGTTTGTAGCCTTGCTCACGCCCGCTTCGGGTCGTTTCTTCCCGTTGGATCAGCGCCAACAAACGGACGTTGGCATCCGGTTCCGGGAACCGACCTTCCGAACGTCCGATATGAGGTACGACAGGCTTTGCTGAGCGTCGGCCGTCCGCCCCTTCTGGAAGCCACACCCAGCCGGGACCCACGCGCCGGCCCACCGTTACGGCCTTTCGGCCGCTCGCCCGTCGATATCCTGTTGGAAGTGGTGGTGCCGCTTAGGTGACTCGAACACCTGACCCCATCATTACGAATGATGTGCTCTACCAGCTGAGCTAAAGCGGCCCTTGTGGGGCGTGGGGCCCCGGAAGGAGCGCCTATTTAGCGGCGCGAGTCGGGCTTGCCAAGCGGCGCCGACGCGGAGGCGGCGAAGTCGGTGGCGGATCGTCCTGTGGCGGCCGCGCATAGTCGGGTACGCCGGGGTCGTCAGGGATCGGCATGACCGCCGCCCCGGCCTCCGCGGCGGCCAGGAAAGGCGTCGATTCCACATAGGAAACCGGCAGGTTTGGCAGGTCGTTGATCGTTCGCTCGCGGCGTTCCAGGCGAGGGTGGATCAGCTCGCCGGTCTCGCCATAGACAGCGACCAGGCGGGTCCAGTCCTCGGGCCGATAGTCAAAGGCGCGCCCCTCGGGGTCGAGGTCGGACCAGTCGGGCTCCTGAGGCGCGGCGGCGCCGCGCGCAATCCAGGCGCGGGCCTCGTCCACGGCGCCGGCGGCGTTGGCGGCGCGGGCCTGCAGGCCGGCGAGACGCTGGGTCACCGGCTCGTCGGCCAGGCTGCGGGCGGCTTCGCGGGCAGCGCCCACCTCACCGCCGATCAGGGCCTGTTCGACGGCGAGGACACGGCTTTCGCGCGCCTTGGGATTGAGGGCGGCCAGCGCGCCGAGCCGTTTGGCCCGCTCGCGTGGCGTCTCGTCCGTGCGCAGGTCGCGGTAGGCCAGCCACAGGGCCGGGTGCGGCACGCTCTTCCAGGCCCCTTCCAGAAGGCCGGATGCGCGGCTGGCCTTGCCATCAGCGGCCAGTAGGCGGGCGGCCATGACCACGCCGGGCGCGAAGTCCGGCTTCAGCTTGACCGACTGCAGGGCGAACTCCAGCGCCTGGCCGCGCATCCGTTCGCTTGAATGGTTTTCAAGACTGGCCGCGGACGCGGCCAACAGGGCGGCGCGGGTGCGGTCGGCCACCAGCGGCGAGACGACCTTGCGCTCCTGCGCCCCCTGGACGAGGTCGAGCGCCGCGGCCCAGTCGCCGGCCTCGAGCCGCGAATCGACCAGCGCCCGCCAGGCCCAGCGGGCGGTCTTGGCGAGACCATAGGCGCTTTGCGCGTGCCGCAGGGCGGCGGCGTTGTCGCCCTCGGCCAGCGCGGTCTGCATCAGGCCCTTGAGGCCGGCCAGGCGCATGTCCGGGAAACCGAGCATCGCCGAGTATGCGGCCTTGGCGGCCGGCAGGTCGCCGGCGGCCTCGGCGGCCTGGGCGGCCAGCACCCGGACCAGCGCCGGAGCCTCGTCGGCCAGTTCGGCGGCCTTCTGGGCCAGGCGACGGGCCTCGGAGCCATCCCCGGCAGCGGCGGCGAGGAAGCCACGCGCCAGGGCTTCGCCGCCCTGTTTGCGCCGGCTGTCCGCCGTTGCCCTGGCGGCGCGCTGCGGCGCCTCCAGCAGCCACTTCAGGAAGCTCCAGAAAATCGTCGCCAGCAAGGAAACGAACAGCACCAGAAGCGCCGCGGCGGCGGCCGTCATATCGACCCGCCAGCCGCGCCAGATGAGGCTGGCCACGCCCGCGTCGCCGGCCAGGGCGACAGCGGCGACCGCCACGGCCGCGACAAGGAACAGGACAACTGAGGTGCGGATCATGGCTGCGCCCGCGAAACGGCCATCAGGTCGGACAGGGCCATGGCGCGAATCGTCGCCACCTGGCGGTCGACCGCGATGCGCTGCAGGGCGCGGGTGCGCCAGGGCGCCATGGCCTCTGCGGCCTTGGGCGGCAGGTCGCGGAGACTCTTCAGCGCACCCTCGAGGTCGCCTTCAGCCACCGCGTCGCCGGCCCGGGCAAGAACCGCGTCGGGTCCCTCACCGCCGGCGCCGACGCGGCGGATGGTGACAATGGCCGTCAGCGCGTGGCCGATCCGCGCGAGGAAGCCGGCCCGTTCACCCGGGTCCCGCGCCGCCACGGCGGCCCGCGCGGCGGAGGCGTCAAAGTCAGCCGCCAGGGCGGCGCGACTGGTGACGCCGTTCTCGGCATAGGGGCGCAGCGCGCGAACCTCGCCCGACAGCGGCAGCACGCGCTCGAGCGCGGCCAGTTCGGTCTCGAACGAGCCCGACCCTTGCGTCGCCTCGGCCAGCGAGGCCGCGGCCAGGGCGGCCGCCGCAGCGTTGACGGTGCGCGCCTGGCTGGTCTCCAGCGCCAGGACGCGAGACTGGAGGGCGGCGATCTCGGCAGAGGAGGCCGCCACGTCCGCCGCAGGCGCCGCGCCGGGCACAGGCGCTGTCGCGGGGGCGGGCAGATCGAAGGACTCGGCCGCCGACGGTGCTGCGGGCGGCGCCAGGGGCGGCGCATCGTCGCCCCAGATACGCGGGGCGAACTTCGTCACGGCGGCGCCGGCCACCACACAGAGCACGCACAGGGCGATCACCGCCCAGGCGCCGACTCCGAAGCGGCGCGGACGGCCGTAAACTGCCGGATCAATCGGCGGCGTGATCTCTGCGGGGTCGGGCGCGGCGGTCATCGGCTCTTCAAACGCCTCGTTGCGGTCGTGGGGGAGATCCCGGTCGAACCCCCTCTTCCTATCAGATTAAGCAGCGCCGCTTCGATGGGAAACGGGGCGCGAACAACTTCTCGCACTTTCGTGCGCGCGACCGGCTTCGCCACGGCCGCCGAAAGGCACAGCAGGCGCAGTTTCGGCAGGTCCCGGCCTCGAAGCAGCCGGGCCAGGGCCCGTGCTGCCCTAGGGGAATGAAGCAGCACCACATCAAGGGTTTCGAGGCGCGCCAGCAGATCCTCCGGGGGCGAGGTGACGACCGAATCGTAGAGCGCCAGCCCTCTCGCCTCCAGACCCTCGGCGACCAGGGCGCCGACGAGATCACCGGCCGGCTCGGCCGCGCCCGCATGCAGGACAGCCCCCCGCAGCTCGCTCTTCCGCGCGGCGATTCGGCCGGCAAGCGCGTTGACGTCGCCCTCGGCCGACAGAATCGCCCTGAACCCGGCCGCCTTCGCCGCCGCCGTGGTGCCGGCGCCGACCGAGAAGACCCGCAAATCGCGACGCGGGCAGGCCTCGGCGAAGGCGCGGACGCCGTTGGCGCTGGTGAAGGCGAGCGCGGCCACCCCGGTCAGGTCGACCTGGACATCCGCGAGCGCCTCGATCCGCAGCAAGGGCGCGACGATCGGAACATGTCCCAGAGCCAGCACCCGCTCGGCGGTCGCTCCGGCGCCGGGCTCGGCGCGGGTGATCCAGACAGTGAGCGGGGGCGAAGCCATGGGCAGCACCCTGACGCCCGGCAGGTCCGGGATCAATCCTTGAGCAGGATATCCGCGCCGCCCTCGATCCGGATCGCCTCGCCGAGGCGCAGGCCCAGGTCGCGCGCGTCAGCCTCCGCATCGTCGCCCAGATCGACAGTGTCCTCGCGGCGGTAGCGGCGGGCGCCGTCGGGCGTCAGGGCCTCGACGATCAGGCTGAGGCGCCGGCCCTCAAGCCGGGCGTGAGCCCCGACAGCGGTGCGGCAGGACCCTTCAAGGGCCACCAGCGCGCCGCGCTCCGCCGCAACGGCGATCGTCGTCGCTTCACAGCGCATGGCGGCGACCCAGGGCGCGTGAGCATCGCCCGCCCGGGTCTGGATCGCCAGCGCGCCCTGGCCCGGCGCTGGCGGCGCGGCGACAGGGTCGAGGAACCCGCGCGGCACATGGCCGAGCCCCAGACGGTTCAGGCCCGAGGCTGCCAGCAGAATCGCGTCGGCATCCCCGGCTGCAAGCTTTGCCAGGCGGCTATCGACATTGCCCCGCAGCATGAAGATCTCGAGATCGGGCCGCAGGTGCAGCGCCTGGGCCTGGCGGCGCAGGCTGGCGGTGCCGAGCTTCGCGCCTTGTGGCAGCTCGGCCAGCGAGGCGTAGTGGGTCGAGACGAAGGCGTCGCGCGGGTCTTCGCGCTCGGGAATGGCGGCGATCACCAGACCCGGCGGGTTCTCGGCAGGGACGTCCTTCATCGAGTGGATCGCCGCGTCGATCCGGCCGTCGAGCAGGGCTTCCTCGATCTCCTTGGTGAACAGCGCCTTGCCGCCGATCTCCAGAAGGCGGCGGTCCTGGATGCGGTCGCCGGTGGTGGTGATGACCACCAGCGGGGCGGCCTCTTCGGCGCGATCGCCGGCGCCGATCGCGGCGGCGATGCGGTCGCGCATCATGCCGCTCTGGGCGAGGGCCAGCTTGGACCCGCGGGTTCCGATCCGGATGGGCGGTTGCGACGACACGGCGGGGGGGCTACCTCGGGCGGGAACAAGACGCCCCGCTGCTATACGAGGGTCGTCCGGGCCGCAATGTAGATGACCACGCTCACCGTCCTCGGGATCGAGACCAGCTGCGATGAAACTGCCGCCTCTGTGGTGCGGCGGGACGCGGACGGGCGCATCACCGTGCTGTCCTCGATCATCGCCAGCCAGATCGCCGAACACGCGCCCTACGGCGGGGTCGTGCCGGAGATCGCCGCACGGGCTCATGTGGAGTCCATCGACGGCATCGTCGCGCGGTCGCTGACCGAGGCGGGACTCGGCTGGAGCGACCTGTCCGGCGTCGCCGCCACGGCAGGGCCCGGTCTCGTCGGCGGGGTGATGGTCGGGCTGTCGTTCGGCAAGGCGGCGGCGCTGGCGCGAGACCTGCCGCTGATCGCGGTCAACCACCTCGAGGGCCACGCCCTCAGCGCCCGGCTGGCCGACGACATTCCCTACCCCTTCCTGCTGCTGCTGGTCAGCGGCGGCCATTGCCAGCTGCTGGAGGTGGCCGGGGTCGGCGCCTGTCGCCGGCTGGGCTCGACCATCGACGACGCCGCCGGCGAGGCGTTCGACAAGATCGCCAAGAGCATGGGGCTCGGCTACCCGGGCGGGCCGGCGCTGGAGCGGCTGGCCGAGGGCGGAAACCCCGAGCGCTTCCCCCTGCCCCGCGCCCTGCTGGGCCGCGAAGGCTTCGACTTCTCCTTCTCGGGCCTGAAGACCGCCGCCGCCCGGGCCGCCGAGGGTCTGACAGCAGAGGCCGACCGGCGCGACCTGGCCGCCAGCGTCCAGTTCGCCATCGCCCGCCAGCTGGCCGAACGGACCCAGCGGGCCATGACCGCCTATGCCGAAGCCCATGACGGCGAGGGCCTGCGGTTCGTCGTCGCCGGTGGCGTGGCGGCCAATATGGCGGTGCGGACCCGGCTGGAGCAGGCCTGCGCCGCGCATGGTTTCTCGTTCCACGCCCCGCCGCTGAGATACTGCACCGACAACGCCGCGATGATCGCCCTGGCCGGCGCCGAGCGGCTGGCCCTGGGGCTCGTCGACGGCATGGACGCGCCGGCCCGGCCGCGCTGGCCGCTGGACGCCGCCGCGGCGAGCGCCAATCCTACCCATGTTCCCGGACGCAAGGGCGCCAAGGCATGAGCGAAGCTTTCAACTACGCCGGCGTGATCGGCGGCGGGGCCTGGGGCACGGCCCTGGCCCAGGTCTGCGCCCGTGCGGGCATGACGGTGGTGCTGCAGGCGCGCGAAGCCGAGGTGGTCGAGGGCATCCGCGCCAATCGCGAGAACGCCGTCTTCCTGCCGGGCGTCAAGCTCGATGACGCGATCGACGTCACGACCGACCTCGGCGACCTGTCGGCCTGCGACATCATCCTGGCCGTCGCACCGGCCCAGCATCTGCGGTCCACCCTCGACGCCCTCTGCCCGCATGTGCGCGACAACCTGCCGATCCTGCTTTGCGCCAAGGGCGTCGAGCAGGGCACCCTGCGGCTGATGACCGAGGTGCTGGCGGAAACCATCCCGCACGCCGCGGCCGCCGTCCTGTCCGGCCCCAGCTTCGCCGGCGAGGTGGCGCGCGGCCTGCCGACGGCGGTGACCCTGGCCTGTCCCGACGAGGACCTCGGCCGGGCGCTGGCCGAGGCCATCGCGACCCCCACGTTCCGACCCTATCTGTCGAACGACATGATCGGCGCCGAGGCGGGCGGGGCGATCAAGAATGTGCTGGCGATCGCCTGCGGCATCGTCGAGGGCAAGGGCCTGGGCCGTAGCGCCCACGCCGCCCTGATCACCCGCGGCTTTGCCGAGATGACCCGCATGGCCGAGGCCCTGGGCGGCAAGGCCGAGACGGTGGCGGGCCTCTGCGGCCTGGGCGACCTGGTGCTGACCTGTTCGAGCCCGCAATCGCGCAACATGAGCGTCGGCCTGGCCCTGGGCGCCGGCCAGTCGCTGGAGCAGGCGCTGGCCGGCAAGCTGACTGTGGCCGAGGGCGTCGCATCCGCCCCCGCCGTCCGCGCCCTGGCCCGAAAACTGGGCGTCGAAACCCCCATCAGCGAGGCCGTCGCCGCCATTCTCGCAGGCGAGGTCGGGGTGGATGAAGCCATCCTCGGCCTGCTCTCGCGCCCGATCAGAACCGAACGCTAGGAGATCCCCGTGCCGCTCTTCGTCATCCAGTGGAAAGACAAGCTGCCCGACGGGCCGGCGATCCGCGCCGCCACCCGTGAGGCGCACCTGGCCTGGGCCGGCGCGCAGCCGCTGAAGATCAAGCTCGGCGGGCCGTTCCTGACGGCTGACGAGGGCATGGCCGGCTCGCTGATCATCATCGAGGCGCCCGATCTGGCGGCCGCGCAGGCGTTTCACGCCGACGATCCCTATACCAAGGCCGGCCTCTACGAGACCTCCAGCGTCGAACCCTGGCGGGTCACCCTGCCGTGGAAGGACTGAACCCCGCCCGGCCGCCGGCCGGGACGGTGCTTTGCCGTCTGGAGGAGATCTCCGATCCCGGCTCGCGCGGTTTCCACTTCCAGGTCGGGGACAAGCTGTTCCTCGGCTTCGTGGTGCGGCGGGGCGAGGCGCTGAGCGGCTACGTTGACAGCTGCCCGCACACCGGCCAGCCGCTCGGCGGCCCGACCGGCCGCCATGTGACGCGCGAGAACGACCTGATCCTGTGCACAGGCCACGGGGCTCTGTTCCGCATCGACGACGGCCTCTGCACGAGCGGGCCGTGCGCGGGGCAGCGGCTGGCGCGATGGGATGTCGCGGTACAGGACGGCGTCGTCCTGACGGCCTGAACGGACGCCGTCGGCCCGCGCTGGCGTCGCTAGACCGGCGCCCAGGCCGCCAGGGTCACGCGGTCCTCGCCGACTTCCGCAGCCAGCTGGCCGCCGGCGGATTTGACGATCAGGGAGAGGTAGTAGGCCTGGACCCAGGCGCCGCCGACCGCGTCGCCGCGGCCCTCGCCCTTCAGGCCGCGCAGGACTTCGGGTTTCAGCCGCGCGCGGGGGCCGGTCGCGTCCAGCGTGATCGCCGCCCGGCCGTCGGCCTCGACCACGCGGACCACGGCCGTCCCGCCCATCGGCAGGGCGCCCGCGCCGATCTGGCAGAGGTTCATCAGAATGCGGGCGGCGGCCTTGTTGACCGTCGCCGGCTCGACCTTCCAGTCCAGCTCCGGCCGCACATGGGCGAAGACGCCCTTGGCCAGCGACTCCAGCTCGCGCGGATCGAAGGTCTCGGCCGTCGACGAGGCGCCGAAGGCCACCCGGCTGAACTGCAGCAGGTCGGCCAGCTTGCGGGCGCTCTGGCCGATCAGGTCCATGGCGTCCTCGCGCATGTCCTGGGCTGTCGGGTCCTCCAGCAGGTCCAGGCCCGAGACGATGGCGCTGGCCGGGCTGATGAAGTCGTGACAGAGGCGCGCGGAGATCTGGGCCGCCAGCTCGGCGGCGTCCGGCAGGGTCTCCTCCACGACGGGCGGGGCGGCTTCGATGGGATCGGGGTCTGTCATGGCCAGCGAAATTGACCTGATTTGAAGCGTTGGCAAACGTCCTTCCGGCCCCTAACGAAGCGCCCATGGATCCGTTCATCGAACCCGGCGCCCTGGTGCGCCATCCGGACCGCGAGGACTGGGGTCTGGGACAGGTGCAGTCGGTGACCGGGCGGCGGGTCACCGTGAATTTCGAACATGCCGGCAAACAGGCGATCGACGGGTCGGTCGTGCGCCTGGTCTTCGTGGCCGACGACCCTGGAGCCCGCCGATGAGCGACGCTGATATTGGCCTGATCCTGGCGGACATCGTCGAGGAGGCCGGGCGGCTGGTGCTGCCCTACTGGTCGCACGGCGGGACCGTGGCCCACACCAGCAAGGCCGACATGAGCCCGGTGACGATCGCCGACCAGGAGGGCGAGAAGCTGATCGTCGCCCGGCTGAAGGAACACTTCCCCGACATCGCCATCGTCGCCGAGGAAGCCGCCGCGGAGTTCGGCACCCCCGACGCCATCGGCGACCGGTTCTTCCTCGTCGACCCGGTCGACGGGACCAAGGCCTTCATGCGCGGCGATCCGAGCTTCACCGTCAACATCGGCCTGGTCGCGGGCCGGCGTCCCGTCGCGGGCGCGGTCTGCGCCCCGGCCTCGAACGAGACCTGGTTCACCACGGCGGGCGGGACGATGAAGCGCGCCGAGGGCGGCCCGGCCTCGCCGGTGCGGGTGCGGCCCTGGCCGACCGGCGAGGCGGTGGCCCTGATCAGCCACACGATGAAGGAAGAGACGCTGGCCAAGCTGACCGTCGAGTACGGCTTCCACCGCACCCTGGCGATGGACAGCTCGGTCAAGCTCTGCCGCATCGCCGAGGGCGTGGCCGACATCTATCCGCGCCACGGCCCGACGTCCGAGTGGGACATCTGCGCGGCCCAGGCGGTTTTGGAGGCCGCCGGCGGGAGCGTGAGCGGGTATCAGGGCGCGGAGTTTCTGTACGGCAAGGCCGACAAGCGGTTCCTGAACGAGTGGTTCGTGGCGCGCGGCGGGTAGCCACTTTCCTCTCCCGGAGGGAGAGGGGGACCATGCGGAGCATGGTGGAGCGGGAGCCGCCGGTGGTGGACGATACCGCGCCGCACCTTCAGCTATCGCTCATCCCTCTCCGACCTGGCTCCGCCAGGCCACCTCTCCCTCCGGGAGAGGAAAAATCCCTTTGTCCAATGCAGGCCAGCGTGCTGGTCGGGTCAGGAGATGAAGGGCGTGGTGGGGGGCGCTATCGCAACCCAAGCACATCCTGCATGTCAAACGCACCGGCCCCCCGGCCCGCGACCCATCGCGCCGCCGTCACGGCCCCGCGCGCGAACAGCGACCGGTCCCGCGACGAGTGGCTGATGGTCAGGATCTCCTCCTCACCGGCGAAGGTCACGCTGTGCTCGCCGATGATGCCGCCGCCGCGCAGGACGGAGAAGCCGATCTGGCCCTCGGGCCGCGCGCCGGTCAGGCCGTGCCGCGCGGGCTGGATCACGTCGTTCAGGGCGACGCCGCGACCGCGCGCGGCGGCCTCGCCCAGCATCAGGGCGGTGCCGGACGGGGCGTCGACCTTGCGTTTGTGGTGGGCCTCGAAGACCTCGATGTCGAAGTCGCTGGCGTCGAAGGCTCGGGCCGCCTGTTCGACGAGGCCGAGCAGGAGGTTGATGCCCAGCGAGAAGCTGCCCGACCGGACGATGGCGATGCGGCCGGCGGCCTCGTCGATGCGGCGGGTCTGGTCCTGCGATAAGCCCGTCGTGCCGATGACCAGGCCGACCGCGCCGCGCCCGGCGGCCTTTTCGGCCAGGGCGACGGAGGCCTCGGGCGTGGTGAAGTCGATGACCACGTCGGCGGCGGCGATGGCCTGGTCGATGCTGACCAGCCCCTCGCCCTCGATGCCGGGGCGTTCGTAGCGCGCGACCACAGCGACGTCCTCGCGGCCCTCGCAGAGCGCGATCACCGCCCGGCCCATCCGGCCGAGCGCGCCGGCGACGGCGATCTTCACGGGGGCGGGGGCGGTGTGGGTCATGGAGAAGGATTAGCGCCTGCACACCCATCCGTCATCCTCGCCGCAACAAACCCCCGTCATCCTCGGGCTTGTCCCGAGGACCAAAGCACACAGTCCTCTCCGGAAAGGCCGCCGCGCATGGGTCCTCGCCACAAGGGCGAGGATGACGGATTTGATTGTGGGGCCGCGACAGGTTGTCCCGCACCCTCCCGCCCGTTAGGTTGCGCGCCTCTCAACACACCGACGCGCCACCAGCGTTCCAGGGACGTCCCTCTCCGCCATGAGCGATTCCGAAAAGAAGACCTTCACCGACGAGGAAGCGCTGGCCTTCCACCAGTTTCCGACGCCCGGAAAGATCGCCATCGCGGCGACCAAGCCGATGGCGACGCAACGGGACCTGAGCCTGGCCTACTCGCCGGGCGTGGCCGTGCCGGTGCTGGCGATCGCCGAGAACCCGGACCTGGCCTACGACTACACCTCCAAGGGCAACCTCGTCGGGGTGATCTCCAACGGCACGGCGATCCTCGGCCTCGGCAACCTCGGCGCCCTGGCGTCCAAGCCGGTGATGGAAGGCAAGGCGGTGCTGTTCAAGCGCTTCGCCGACGTCGACGCCATCGACATCGAGCTGGACACCGAGGATCCCGACGAGATCATCACCGTGGTCAAGACCATCGGCGCGACCTTCGGCGGCATCAATCTCGAGGACATCAAGAGCCCCGAGTGTTTCATCATCGAGCAGCGCTGCCAGGAGCTGCTGGACATCCCGGTGTTCCACGATGACCAGCACGGCACGGCGATCATCTGCGCCGCCGGCCTGATCAACGCCTGTTTCATCACCGGCAAGAAGCTGGAGGACGTGAAGGTCGTGCTGAACGGCCCCGGCGCCGCCGGCATCGCCTCGATGGAGCTGATCAAGGCGATGGGCGTTCGGCCAGAGAACGTCATCGCCTGTGACTCCAAGGGCGTGCTCTATCAGGGCCGCACCGACGGCATGAACCAGTGGAAGAGCGCCCACGCAGTCGACACCGACAAGCGCACCCTGGCCGAGGCGGTCGAGGGGGCGGACGTGCTGCTGGGTCTGTCGGCTGCGGGGGCTTTCACCAAAGAGATGATCGCCAGCATGGCGCCCAATCCGGTGATCTTCGCCATGGCCAATCCGGACCCGGAGATCACGCCCGAAGAGGTGCACGCCGTGCGCGGCGACGCCATCATGGGCACCGGCCGCAGCGACTATCCCAACCAGGTCAACAACGTCCTGGGCTTCCCCTACATCTTCCGCGGCGCGCTGGACGTGCGGGCCCGGCGGGTCAATCACGAGATGAAGATCGCCTGCGCCAACGCCCTGGCGATGCTGGCGCGGGAAGACGTGCCCGACGAGGTCGCCGCCGCCTATCACGGCCGGCAGCTGAAATTCGGCCCGCAGTACATCATCCCCTCGGCCTTCGATCCGCGGCTGATCTGGTACATCCCGCCGTTCGTCGCCCAGGCGGCGATGGACACCGGCGTGGCCCGCAGGCCGATTGCCGACATGGACGCCTACCGCGCTTCGCTGGCGCAGCGGCTCGATCCGACGGCCGCCTTCCTGCAGAAGATCTCCGGCGCCGTGATGAACGGCCCAAAGAAGCGCATCGTCTTCGCCGAGGGCGAGGAGCCCAGCGTGATCCGCGCCGCCTACGCCTTCCAGGCCCAGGGCTATGGCCAGGCGATCCTCTGCGGTCGCGAGGAGCTGGTGGAGGAGAACATGCGGCTGGCCGGTCTGAACCCGGACGAGGTCAAGCTGCAGATCGTCAACGCCCGTATGTCGGACCGCAATCCCGACTACGTCGAGCACCTGTACCAGCGGCTTCAGCGCGAGGGTTACCTCAAGCGCGACGTGCAGCGGCTGATCAACCAGGACCGCAACAGCTTCGCCGCCTCGATGGTGGCGCTGGGCGACGCCGACGCGATGATCACCGGCGTGACGCGCAGCTATGACCAGGTGCTGGAAGAGGTGCTGCGGGTCATCGATCCGGCGCCCGGCGGGCGGGTCATGGGCATGTCCATTGTGCTGGCCAAGGGCCACACGGTGTTCATCGCCGACACCAACGTCACCGAGATGCCCGAGGCGGACGAGCTGGTCGAGATCGCCTGCGAGGCGGCCGGCGCCGTACGGCGACTGGGCTTCACCCCGCGGGTGGCCTTCCTCAGCTACTCGACCTTCGGCAACCCCATGGGCCTGCGGTCAGAGAAGGTCCGTGAGGCTGTGGCCATGCTCGACGAGCGGGACGACATCGACTTCGAGTACGAGGGCGAGATGCCGCCCGAGCTGGCGCTCGAGCCGGAGTCCCGCGGCAACTTCCCGTTCATGCGCCTGACCGGCCCGGCCAACATCCTGATCATGCCGGCGATCCACTCGGCCTCGATCTCGACCAAGCTGGTCCAGAGCCTGGGCGGGGCGACGGTCATGGGTCCGATCCTGCTGGGCATGAACCGGTCGGTGCAGATCGCGCCGCTGTCGGCCTCGGTGTCCAAGATCCTGAACATGGCGCTCATGGCGGCCTACGACCAGCCGCTCGAGCCGGTGGTGGAGTAGGGCCATGGCTTCATGAGGATCAGCGCCGTGACGAGTATCTCACCGGCCTGACGCCGCCCTTGCGCAGGGATGGCGTCCGCCGCCATCCATACTGCGAAGGGATTTCCCCATGACGCGCGTTTCCGACGCCGCGATCGGTGTCGATTTCGGCACGACCAACACCGTGCTCGCCTTTGACCAGGGCGACGGCCAGGCGGCCCTCGCCGGGTTCAGCCATGACGGCCAGCGGTTCAACGCCTTCCGCTCGGCGCTGAGCTTCCATGCGCCCGCCGACGATCCCGCCGGCCGGGTGGTCGAGGCCGGGCCCTGGGCCATCGACGCCTATGTCGAGGAGCCGCTGGAGACGCGGTTCATCCAGTCGTTCAAGAGCTACGCCGCCTCGACCCTGTTCACCGACACGACCATCCTGCGCCGCCGGTTCACCTTCGAGGACCTGCTGAGCGCCTTCCTGCTGAGGGTGCGCGAGCATGGCGGGGCCGATCTCGCCGACCTGCCGAAACGGGTGATCGTCGGGCGGCCCGTGGCCTTCGCCGGACTGCGGCCCGACCCGGCGCTGGCACTGACGCGCTACGAGACCGCGTTCCGGCGGCTGGGGTTCGAGGATATCCGCTATGTCTATGAGCCGGTCGCGGCGGCCTTCTTCTTCGCTCGGCGGCTGGAGGGCGACGCCACCGTGCTGGTGGCAGACTTCGGGGGCGGCACCAGCGACTTCTCGCTGGTCAGGTTCACGCGGCAGGACGGGCGGGTGAAGTCGCAGGCCCTGTCCAACGCCGGGGTGGGCGTGGCGGGCGACGCCTTCGACTACCGGATCATCGACCATCTGGTGTCGCCGAAGCTGGGCAAGGGCAGCCTGTACAAGGCGTTCGACAACGTCCTCCCGCTGCCCAACCGCTACTTCACCGCTTTCGCGCGGTGGGAGCAGCTGGCCCTGCTGCGGGCCTCCAAGGATATGCGCGACATCCGCCGGCTGGTGCGCGACGCGGTCGAGCCGGAGAAGCTGGAGCGGTTGGTCGAGGTGCTCGACGATAACCACGGCTATCGTCTCTACCAGTCGGTCTCGCGGTTGAAGGAGGCGCTGTCGTCGTCCGAGGAGGCCGTGTTCAGCTTCAAGGGCGGGTCGGTGGAGATCGAGGGGCCGGTCAAACGCGCCAGCTTCGACCGCTGGATCCAGCCCGAACTGACGGCCATCGAGGGCGCGGTGGATCAGGCACTCTCGCGGGCCGGGCTGACCGAGGCCGGCGTCGACCGGGTGTTCCTCACCGGCGGGTCTAGCTTCGTGCCGGCGGTGCGCGGCATCTTCGAGCGCCGGTTCGGGGCGGGCAAGCTGGAGAGCGGGGCCGAGCTGGTCTCGATCGCGACGGGCCTGGCGCTGCTGGGGGCGGAAGAGGACCTGGACGACTGGAGTGAGCGGGCGGGTTAGGGGATGATCCGCCCTTGACCAAGCTGACCCGTCCGGCACGCTGGCTGGCATGAGATTCAAGGCTTTCCTCCCCCAATTGGGGGAGGGGGACCAAGCGGAGCCTGGTGGAGAGGGAGGCGCGGTGGTCGACAGTGTGGCGCTGTCGGTCCGGACGTCCCGGCTCACACCTCCGCTTCCCTCTCCACCAGCCTCCGGCTGCCCCCCCTCTCCCTCGCGGGAGAGGAAGGTTGCGCGTGCGTAGCGGGATCAGGCACTGTCCCCACAGTTTCCGAAAACAACGCACCGGGGAGGCGCGACCGCCATGACCATCTCGCTCTATGACATCACCGTCGGCCAGTTTCTCCAGACCGTCGACGCCGCCGCGGGCTTCCTCGACCGGGGGCTGAAGCACTGCACCGACGAGGGTGCGAACCCGGACGATCTGGTCGGCAAGCGGCTGACCGGCGACATGCTGCCGCTGGCGTTCCAGGTCACCTCGATCGCCCACCACTCCATCGGCGCCATCGAGGCGGTGAAGGTCGGCCTGTTCAAGGCGGTCGGCGGCCCGGCCATGCCGGAAACCTACGAAGGCCTGATCAAGATCATCGCCGACACCCAGGCGGCGCTGCGGGCCCTGACGCCTGACGAGGTCAACGCCCTCGCCGGCAAGGACGTGACCTTCGAGTTCGGCCCGACGAAGATGCCGTTCACCGCCGAGGGCTTCCTGCTGTCGTTCTCGCTGCCCAACTTCTACTTCCACGCCTCGACCGCCTACGACGTACTGCGCGCCAACGGCGTGCCGCTCGGCAAGCGCTACTTCCTCGGCGCGCTGAAGCTGAAGAGCTGAGGGCGCGGGGACATGTACCGAAGGTACGTGTCCCCTAATCGAGCTGCTGGTTTGGGGGACACGTACTTTCGGTACATGTCCCCTGGCCGCGCGCCGCGAACCAGGGGCGCAGCCGGGTCAGGGCTTCCTCCACTTCCGGCGTAGACACCGCGAAGCTGATCCGGATGAAGCGCCGGCCCTCGACGGGGTCGAAGTCGACGCCCGAGGCGATGGCGACGCCGGTGTCGCGCAGCAGGTCCATGCAGAAGGCCAGGCTGTCGTCGGTCAGATGGGCGACGCTGGCGTAGATGTAGAAGGCGCCGTCCGGCGGGGCGATATCGGCCAGACCCAGTGACGGCAGGGCCTCCAGAAGCAGAGCGCGGTTGCGACGATAGACCTCGACATGGCCGTCGAGCTCGGCGGTCGCATCCATGGCGGCCAGGCCCGCGTGCTGGCTCAGCGACGGCGCGGTGAGGAACAGGTTGCCGACATAGGCGCGGGCGCTGGCGATCAGGTCCGCCGGGGCCAGCAGCCAGCCCAGCCGCCAGGCGACCATGCTGAAGTATTTGCTGAAGCTGTTGACCACCAGGGCGGTCGGCTCAAACTCGAGGATCGAGTGGCAGGGCTCGACGTAGCTCAGGCCGTGATAGATCTCGTCCGAGACAATGCGGATGTTCCGTGCACGGCAAACCTCGGCAATGGCCTGCAGTTCAGCGGCGGGAATGATCGTGCCGGTCGGGTTGGCCGGGCTGGCGATGATCACGCCGGCGGGCGCCGGGTCGAGCGCCGCCAGGTGCGCCGCCGTCAGCTGGAAGCCGCTGTCGGCGCCACAGGCGATCTCCACCGGCTCCATCCGCAGGGCCTTGAGCGTGTTGCGGTAGGCGACGTAGCCGGGCCGGGCCAGGGCCACCCGCTCGCCCGGCGAAAAGGCCGACAGCAGGGCCAGAACCAGCGCCGGCGAGGCGCCGCAGGTCAGGATGATCCGGTTTTCCTCGACGGCGACACCGTAGGTCTCGCGATAGTGCTGCACGATCCGTGCGCGCAGGGCCGGGCTCTCCCAGTAGCCCATGCCGTCGGTGTCGAGCACATGGTGGGCCGCCGCGATCGCCGCCGCCGGCGCGCCCGTCGAAGGCTGGCCGAACTCCATATGGATGATCGAGCGTCCCTCGGCCTTGAGCTGGTGCGCCAGCCGGCTGATGGCGATGGCGTGGAACGGGTCGATCTGCGCGGTCATGGGGGCGGTAACAGCGTGAAACGGAGGCTGGCGCAACCTCAATCCCGCTCACGCCGGCGAAGGCCGGGGCCCAGATTCAGGTTCGGTGGTCAGGATGTAACCGAGACACCGCATCTTGTGATCTGGGTCCCGGCCTTCGCCGGGATGAGCGGATTTGGTGCTACGGCCCCTTCTTCAGCGTCGGGCTGTCGAGGTCGAGGTCGCCGATCGGGATGACCGTGGCGTTCGGGACGGCAGTCTTGATATCCGGCCCGAACTTGCTGGCGTCGCCGGCGATGACCACGCTGGCCTTCGCCGGGTCGAGAACGTCGGCGGAGAAGGCCGAGACGTCCGCGGCGGTGACGGCCTCGACCTTGCCGGTGAACAGGTTCATCTCGCCCAGGTCGATGTTGTAGACCGCCAGTCCGCCGAGCATGCCGGCCAGGCCGTCGGTGGTGCCGATGTCACGGCCGAAGTCGCCGACCAGCGCCGATTTGCGGGCCGTCAGCTCGGCCGGGGTCGCCGGGATCGTGGCCATGCCGGCCAGTTCCTGACGGATCAGGCCGACGACCTGGGCGGCCGACTCATTCTTGGTCTGGGTCGAGGCGGTGAAGCCGCCGACGATCCGCCGCGCCGACAGGCTGGAGCCGGCGCCGTAGGCGAGGCCGCGCTTGACCCGGATCTCCTGGTTCAGGCGCGAGGACAGGCCACTGCCGAGCATGGCGTTGGCCACCACGCCGGCATAGTAGCGCGGGTCGCTGCGGGCGATGCCGCGACGGGCGAGGGTGACGGCCGCCTGGCCGGCGCCCGGCATGTCGATGATCACGTTGCGCACCGGGGTGTTGGCGTCGGCGGTCGGCAGGGCCGGCAGCGGCGCGGTCGGACGGGTCCAGCCGCCGAAGGCTGATTCCGCCAGGGCGAAGCCCTGTTCCGGGGTCAGGTCACCGACGATGACCAGCACCGCATTGTCCGGCCGCCACCAGGTGTTGTGGATCGCCAGCAGGTCGGCGCGGGTCAGCTTCGGCAGCGAGCCGGGCGTGCCGCCGGCCACGTGGCCGTAGGACGAGCCGCTGTAGATGATGGTCGGGGTGATGAAGCCGGCGACCGTGCCGGGCCGCTTCAACGACACCGAGAAGCCGTCGAGGGACTGGTCGCGCACGCGGTCCAGCTCGGTCTGGGCGAAGGCCGGGTTCAGCGTCACGTCGGCCATGATGCCCATGGCGGTCTTCAGGTTCTGCGGCATGACGTTGAGCGTCACCGACGAGGACTCCCAGCCCGAGCCGGCCGACAGGTCCGCGCCGAGGGCCTCGGTCTGGCTCGAGATGTCCACGGAGCTGCGAGTCGTCGTGCCCTCGGTCAGCAACTCGGCCATCATGGCCGAGGCCCCGGCCCGGTCGGCCGGATCAACCGCTGCGCCGGAGCGGACGGTCAGTTCGGCGGTGACGAGCGGCAGGTCGCTGCTGCGCGCGACGATCACGCGCAGGCCATTGGCGAGGGTCTTCTCCGAGGCGACCGGCAGGACCGGAGCGACGGGCGCCCCCAGCGGCGGCGGGGCCACGCGTTCGCCTTCCGGCGCAAGGGTGAACACCTGGCCCTTGAACTTCGGCGACTTGACCGGCTTGACCCGGGCGGGCGCGGGGGCGACCTCGCCGGCGGGGCGCTGGCCTTCGTCGAGGTAGCGGATGACCACAAGGCGGTCGTCAGCGAGGTATTTGCGCGCCACGCGCTGGACATCGGCGGCGGTGACGGCCTGGAGTTCGGCGATGCCGGTGTTGGCCTTGGCCGCGTCGCCTTCCATGATCAGGGCGTAGCCGAGCGAGAAGGCGCGGCCGTCGATGGTTTCGCGGTCGCGCACGGCGCTGGCGATCATCTCGGTCCGGGCCTCGGCCAGTTCGGCCTCGGTCGGCGGGGCGTCGCGCAGACGGCGCACCTCGGCCATCAGGGCCGCCTGGCCCTCCTCGATCGTCTTGCCGCCGGCCATGATGGCGCCGACGTAGAACTGGCCCGGCTGGGCGTTCAGGCTGGCGCTGGAGAAGGCGGCCTGGGCCAGCTGCTGGTCATAGACCAGGCTGTTGTAGAGCCGCGAGGATTTGCCGCCCGACAGGATGGCGTCGAGCACGACCAGGGCTGCGGCGTCCGGATCAGAGGCCGCCGGCCCCTGCCAGGAGATGGCAACCGCCGGCAGCGGCACGTTCGGCGCGTAGGCCGTGACGGTGCGGGCCGCCGTGCGGGCCGGCTCGCGAACGGTCACGCGCGGCAGCGGCGCCTTGGGCGTCTTCAGCGGCGCGAGATACTTGTCGATCCAGCCGTTCAGCTCGGCCTCATCGAAGTTGCCGACCACGATCAGGGCGGCGTTGTCCGGCCGGTAGTAGGTGGCGTGGAAGGCCAGCACGTCGTCGACGGTTGCGGCGTCAAGGTCCTCGATCGAGCCGATGCCGGGGCGCTTGTAGGGATGGGTCGTGTAGCTGGCGTCCGGAATGACGATCCGGAAGAACCGGCCGTAGGGGTCGGACAGCACCCGCAGGCGCAGCTCCTCCTTCACCACGTCCCGTTCGGACTTGAAGGTGGCCTCGTCGACGACGAGCGAGCCGATGCGCTGGGACTCGGCCCACAGGATCCGCTCCAGGTGGCTGGCCGGCACGACCTCGTAATAGTTGGTGAAGTCCGACCAGGTGGAGGCGTTGTTGAAGCCGCCGACGTCGTCGGTCATCCGGTCGAAGGACTCCGCCGGCAGGTCGCGGGTGGCCTTGAACATCAGGTGTTCGAACAGGTGGGCGAAGCCCGAGCGGCCGGCCGGATCGTCCTTGGCGCCGACGCCGTACCAGACCTGGACCGTGACGTTCGGGGTCGTGCGGTCGGCCGAGTAGAAGACCTTCATCCCGTTGGCGAGGACGCGGCTCTTGAAACCGATCGGCGGCACCTCCGCCGGGGCGGAGGCGACGGCCGGGGCGGGGGCGGTCTGGGCCCAGGCCAGAGGCGCGAGGGCCGAGGACGACAGGGCGAGAGCGAGCAGAAGGGCCTTGGCCGGACGGCGCATGGAGAACTCCGGATGAACTGTGCGCGGACCCTAGCACCGGGCGGCGGCGGCGAAACCTTACGGTCCTGTCATGTGGCGGCTGGACGGAGGGCCGGCCCGAGTTCAGGCTCGATGCAAATCAACGGGAGGTTTCCATGAAAGCCACGCGCCTGGCCGTCCTGGCCGCAAGTCTGGTGCTCGTCGCCGGCCCGATCGCGGTCGCCCAGGACAGCGATGTCTCGGAGATCGTCGTCACCGGCTCACGGATGCAGGACTACGAGCCGACCGAAACGCCGGCCATCGTGCTGAAGAAGCGGGCCGACAACATCCTGACCCGTATCGAGGTCACGTGCGACACGCGCGACCCCGTCCAGCGCAAGGCGGAACTGAAGGCCACGCTGCAGGCGCTGGTAAAGGGCGCGGCCGCCGCCGGCATCGAACTGGCGGTCGAGACCGACGACGTCGTGCGCAAGTTCGACGCCGCCGATCTCGACGGCATCATCCGCGCGGCCGCCAAGGTCGATACCAGCACCGCGACCCTGACGCTGAAGACGCGTGTACTGCCGACCGACACCTACGACTCGGTCACCGGCCGCATCGAGGCCTTCGTGAAGAAGACGCCGAAGACCGGCCGCACCGAGGTGCTGATGAGCGGGGGCTGGGACCTGACGCTGATCGGCCCGGGGCAATATCGCAGCGACATCATCAGTCTGGTCGCGGCGGACGCCAACAGGACGGCAAGGGCGTTCGGGGACGGCTACAGCGTGGTGGTCGAGGGCCTGACCCTGCCGGTGACCTGGTACCAGTCCGCGCCGCTGGAACTGGCGCTCTACATTCCCTACCGCCAGACGGTCACACGCTAGGGCGAGGAGGCTCCCTCACCGCCTGCAGGGGCCGGGCGAGGAGGTCTGAGGGCCGTTCCGCAAGCCGATGTGTACACCGTACGCAGAAGTGTGTATGGTGTACACATGACGACGCGTGATCGCATCTTTCAGGCAGCCAGAACCACCTTCGAGCGGGACGGCCTCGACGGCCTGTCGATGCGGACCGTGGCGAAAGACGCCGGTCTGTCGACCATGGCCATCTATCGTCACTTCCCGACCAAGGACTCCCTGATCGACGCCCTGATGCTGGACGGCTTTGACGCCTGGGAGGCCCGGGTGGTCGCGGTCGACGAGGTCGATCCGCTGGCCTGGCTGGAACAGGTTCTGGCCGCCTTTCTGGACTTCGCTGTCGAGGACCCCCATCGCTTCGACGCCGCCTTCCTGTCGCGGGCCAGCCAGGCGAAGCAGTTTCCGGATGATTTCGCGGGTGGCTCGTCGCGGGTGATCAGCCGGATCACCGCCCGAATCAACGACGCCCGGGCCCACGGTCGTCTGCGGGACGCGCCGTCGCTCGATATCGCCCTGACCCTGTCGGCCCTGGCGCAGGGCCTGGTGTCCATGGACCGCGCCGGGCGCTTCAGCAGCCCGGGCCAGTTCCGCCTGATCTATCAGATGGCCATCGCCAATGGCCTGCGGGCCTTTGCGCCCGACAACGGGGGAGTCACTCCATGAAGATCGCGCTCAGGATCGCCGGCCTTCTGACCGGCCTCGCGGTGCTTGCCGCCCTGACCCTGGCCGGCGTGGTGTTCGCCACCGCCGTAACGCCCGCCCGGCCACTGGGCATCCGGCAGGAGATGGTCACAGACGCGAACCATCCGCCGATCCCGGTGGTCCTGATCTATCCGACCTCGAGCAGGCCGCAGCTGATGCTGGCCGGCGCCGGTGCGATCCGGCTGGCCAGGGGCGGGGTTTTCGCCGGCGAACACTTGCCGGTCGTCGTCATGTCGCACGGCACGGGCGGCTCCTCCCTGAGCCATCTCGACACCGCGCTCGCCCTGGCAGAGGCCGGCTATCTGGTGGCGTTGCCCCAGCATGCCGGAGACAACTTTCGCGACGACACGGACGTGGGAACGCCCCGATGGATCGAGGGACGGGCGCGGCAGGTCATCCGGGTCAACGACTTCCTGCTGCGGGAATGGTCGGGCCGGTCCCGGCTGGATTCCGGCCGGCTGGGCCTGTTCGGCTTCTCGGCCGGGGGGACGACAGGGCTGGTCGTCGTCGGCGGGAGGCCGGACATGGGTCGCGTGCCGACCCACTGTGCAAAGACACCGGAACTGGTCTGCAAGCTGATCAAGCCCGGCCCGGCGGCGCAGGGGTGGGCCCATGACCCTCGCGTAAAGGCCGCGGTAGTCGCGGCACCCGGCTTCGGCTTCGCCTTCGACCACCTGGGCCTGGCGGCGGTGTCCGCGCCCGTCCAGCTGTGGATCGGGGACCAGGACGTGACGGCGCCGGCAGCGACCAACGCCGACCGCGTTCGCGATCTGCTGCCGACGCCGCCAGACTATCGTCGGGTCCCGGGCGCGGCGCATCTTTCGTTCCTGTCGCCCTGCGGGCTTGCCGGACTGCTCCTGCCGCCGATGCTCTGCGCTGATCCGAAGGGCTTTGACCGCAGGGCCTTCCACCAGACGTTCAACCGGCAGGTCGTGGCCTTCTTCAACAGCCGACTCGGTGCGGCGCCCTCCAGCGCTTCAACAGCGCGCTAGGGGACTCTCGACTCCGCTTCCCGGCGCAGGGCGCGCAGGGCGTCGGCGAGGTCCAGGCGCATGGCGGCCCGGGCGACGATTGCGGGCGCCGGGAAGGGCGAGCTGGCGCGGTTCTCGTAGAGCACCCGGGTTCGGCCGCCGGCCAGCGGCTCGAGCCGCCACTCGCCCCTGCAGGTGCGGATGTCTCCCGCCGTGCAGCGGAAGCGGATCGACCGCAACGGCGTGAAGTCGGAGCGAAACTCGGTGCGGAAGGCCGGCATGATCCCGCTGCGGACGGTCATCTCGCGCACGTCCCAGCGCCCCTCCGGATCGCTTGTGGTGATGCGGCACGACTTGACGCTGGGCGCCATCCGTCCGGCGCGGCCGCAGTCGGTGATGGTCCGCCAGACGACGGCCGGCGGCGCGTCGATCTCGACGGCGCCGAACACCACGCCCGACACGCCGCCGCCGTCCGGATGCACCTCGGCATGCACCGCGCCTCGGGAGAGCTGGCGCAGGGCCGCGTCGTCCAGTGTCCAGTCGGCCCGGGCCGGGCCGGCGGCCAGAAGCAGCAGCAGGGCGGGGAGCATCCGGCGCATGGCGTGTCCGCTCCTAGGGCCGCATCATCGCGTCAGGCGATTGGCCACGAGGTCATCGACCACCGCCGGATCGGCGAGGGTCGAGGTGTCGCCGAGGCTGGAAATGTCGTTCTCGGCCACCTTGCGCAGGATACGGCGCATGATCTTGCCCGAGCGGGTCTTGGGCAGGCCGGGCGCCCACTGGATGGCGTCCGGCGCGGCGAAGGGGCCGATTTCCCGTCGCACCCATTTGACCAGCGCCGCGCGCAGGTCCTCTGTTGGCTGAACATTCGCGTTGAGCGTCACGTAGGCGTAGATGCCCTGGCCCTTGATGTCGTGCGGGAAGCCGACCACGGCGGCCTCGGCCACGTCATGGTGAGCCACCAGGGCGCTCTCGATCTCGGCCGTGCCCATCCGGTGTCCCGAGACGTTGATCACGTCGTCGACCCGCCCGGTGATCCAGTAGTAGCCGTCCTCATCCCGCCGGCAGCCGTCGCCGGTGAAATACTTGCCGGGATAGGTGGTGAAGTAGGTCTCGATGAAGCGCTGATGGTCGCCATAGACCGTGCGCATCTGGCCGGGCCAGCTGTCGGTGAGGCAGAGGTTGCCGCTGACCGCGCCCTCCAGCACCGCGCCCTCGGCGTCGACCAGCTGCAGCTTCACCCCCGGCAGGGGCTTGCTGGCGGAGCCGGGCTTGAGGTCCGTGGCGCCGGGCAGCGGGCTGACCAGGCAGGCGCCCGTCTCGGTCTGCCACCAGGTGTCGACGATCGGACAGCGGCCCTCGCCGACCACGCGGTGATACCAGAGCCAGGCCTCCGGATTGATCGGCTCGCCGACGCTGCCGAGCAGCCGCAGGCTCTTGCGCGAGGTCTTCTTCACTTGCTCCTCGCCCTCGCGCATCAGCGCGCGCAGGGCCGTGGGAGCGGTGTAGAAGATCTCCACCTGGTGCTTGTCGATGACTTCCCAGAACCGCGAGGCCGTCGGGTAGTTGGGCACGCCCTCGAAGATCAGGCTGGTGGCCCCGTTCGCGAGCGGTCCGTAGACGATGTAGCTGTGGCCGGTGACCCAGCCCACATCCGCCGTGCACCAGAAGACCTCGCCGGGGCGATAGTCGAACACCAGCTCATGGGTCCAGGCCGCCCAGGTCAGATAGCCGCCCGTGGTGTGCAGCACGCCCTTTGGCTTCCCGGTCGAGCCGGAGGTGTAGAGGATGAACAGCGGGTCCTCGGCGCCCATCGGCTCGGGCGGGCAGTCGGCCGACGCCTTGTCCCGCTCGGGGCCATAGGCGACGTCGCGGCCGCTGTGCTTCAGCCACTTGCAGCCGGTCCGCTCGATGACCAGCACCTTCTCGACGTCCGGGCACTGGGTCAGCGCGAGGTCGACGTTCATCTTGAGCGGCACGATCTTGCCGCCGCGCACGCCCTCGTCGGCGGTGATCACCAGCCGGCTGTCGCAGTCCTGGATCCGGCCGGCGAGGCTGTCGGGCGAGAAGCCGCCGAACACCACCGAATGCACGGCCCCGATCCGCGAACAGGCCAGCATCGCGTAGGCAGCCTCGGGGATCATCGGCAGGTAGATCGTGACCCGGTCGCCCTTCTTCACGCCGTGGGCCTTGAGGACGTTGGCCATGCGGCACACTTCGGCGTGCGCCTCGCGGTAGGTGATGGTCTTCGAGTCCGCGGGGTCGTCGCCTTCCCAGATGAAGGCCACATCGTCGGCGCGGGTCGGCAGGTGGCGGTCCAGGCAGTTGACCGACACGTTCAGAACGCCGTCGGCGAACCATTTGATGCGGAAGTCTTCGCGGTTCCAGGAGACGTCCTTCACCTGGGTGAAGGGCTTTATCCAGTCGAGCCGACCGGCGACGTCGCGCCAGAAGCCCTCGGGATCGCTGTCGACGCGCGCGCAGGCGGCCTCATAGGCGGCGGCGTCCATGTGGGCGCGCTCTGCCCAGGCCGCCGGAACCGGAAACACCTGCTCGTCGCTCACGCTCGTCTCCCTTGTCTTCTTGTTGCGCGCGAGTATGCGGATGGAGGTCGGCGGCGCAAGGATGCCGCTGCGGGAGTCTGACCATGTTGCTCGCCAAATCCACCTGGCCCGAGATCGAGGCCTTCCTTCAACGGTCCAGGACGGTTGTCGTGCCGATCGGCTCGAACGAACAGCATGGCCCGACCGGCCTGCTCGGCACTGACTGGATGTGCCCGGAGATCATCGCCATCGAGGCGCAGAAGGGTCGCGACGACCTCTTGATCGCCCCGACCTTCAACATAGGCATGGCGCAGCATCACCTCGGCTTCCCCGGCACGATCAGCCTGCGGCCCTCGACCTTCATGGCGGCGATCGGTGACTGGTGCCGGTCGCTGGCGGGGCACGGCTTCACGAAAATCTATTTCCTCAATGGCCACGGCGGCAACGTCCACACCATCGAGGCGGCGTTCAGCGAGCTCTACGCCGAGGCCAGCTTCGCCGGAAAGCCACGCGGCTTTGCCTGCAAGCTGAAGAACTGGTGGGACCTGTCGGGCGTCAACGGCCTCGCCAATCGCCAGTTCCCGGTCGGCCACGGCAGCCACGCCACGCCCTCGGAGATCGCCGTGACACAGTGGGCCTATCCGGACGCGATCAAGACCGCGAGCTACGCCCCGCAGATCGCCCCCACCGGCCCGATCCGCGAGGCCCTCGATTTCCGCGCCCGCTACGCTGACGGCCGCATGGGCTCCGATCCGGCGCTCGCGACGCCGGAAAAGGGCGGAGAGCTGGTGGCCCTTGCGGCGAAGGCGCTGATCGAGGATGTGGCGGCATTCGGGGCGGAGGTCGCGCCCTAGCCCTCGCGGCGTCCGGAACGACGCGCTCGGGCTTCTGCACAGCTTCGTGGACGTCATCGCGTGCGTTTTCTGCGTCCTCACACCAGCCGTTAACCGACACGGCCCCAAAACATCGGACGGGGAAGGAGCGCTCGCGCCTTGAAAACCTGTCTGCTGGTTGATGATAGCCGGGTGATCCGCAAGGTCGCCCGCAGGATCCTCGAGGATCTGGGGTTCGAGGTCGCCGAGGCGTCCGACGGGCTGGAGGCGCTTGCCTGGTGCCGGGCGGCGATGCCCGACGTGATCCTGCTCGACTGGAACATGCCGGTGATGAACGGCCTGGACTTCCTGCGCCAGCTGCGGACCGAGCCCGGCGGCGGCGCGCCCAAGGTGGTCTTCTGCACCGTCGAGAGCGAACCGGCGCGCATCCGCGAGGCCCTTGCCGCCGGCGCCTGCGAGTACATCATGAAGCCGTTCGACGGCGACATCATCCAGGCCAAGTTCGCCGAGGCCGACATCTCCGCCCGGGAGACCGTCGCGATATGACCCCGGACGACATCAAGCTGATCGTGGCCGTCTGCCGCCAGCGGGCGGGCCTGAACATCGATCCGGCCAAGACCTATCTGATCGAAAGTCGCCTGGGGCCCCTGGCCCGGCGCGAGTCCTACGGCTCGGTCAGCGAACTGATCGCCGGTCTGCGCGCGCGCCGCGAGGAGCCGCTGATCTGGGCGCTGGTCGAAGCGATGACGGCCAGCGAAACCGCCTTCTTCCGCGACCGGACGCCGTTCAACCTGTTTCGCGACGAGATCCTGCCGACCCTGACGCGGATGCGTGGTCCTGAACCCATCCGCATCTGGAGCGCCGGCTGCTCGACGGGCCAGGAGGCCTACAGCCTGGCCATGATCGCCGAGGCCGGCGTCGGGCTGGAGCCCGGCGCCCGGGTCGAGATCTATGGCTCGGACCTTTCCGAACGCTATCTCGAAAAGGCCCAGGCCGGGATCTACAACCAGTTCGAGGTCCAGCGCGGCCTGCCGATCCGGATGTTGGTCGACTATTTCGAGAAGGTCGAGGACAGCTGGCGGCTGTCGCCGCGTATCCGCGGGCGGGTCCGTTGGCGGCGCCTGAATCTGGCCGGCGACCTGTCGACGGTCGGCCGGTTCGACGTGATCTTCTGCCGCAATGTTCTGTCGGCGATGGACGAGTCGGTGCGACCGAAGGTGCTCGAAGGCCTCGCCGGCGCCCTGCCCGCCGACGGCTTCCTGGTGCTGGGTCAGGGCGAAAGCCCGCTTGGCCTGACGGACGCCTATCGCCCGATCAGCGGCCGCGACGGCCTCTACGCCCGCAACCCCGCGTTCCGCGTCGCCGCCTGAAGGCCACCGAGACCGTGCTGGCCTGCGCGATGCCCCGCGAGGTCGCATGGGCCGGACGCTGCATCGCCATCGCGGCTTCGCGCCCCCTTTGCTTCCGTCACGTCACGGCGGCATGCTCCCCGCGGGGCAAAAAGGAAACAACCATGAGCGGCGCCGAGCGCATTCCCGACGAGATCGCCTTTCAGGCCATCAACCCGGCGGCCTATGCCGACGACAGCGTCCATGAGGCGTTCCGCTGGCTGCGCGCCAACAATCCCCTGGGCAAGGCGGAGCTTGAGGGCGTCTACCCCTTCTGGCTGGTGACGCGGCACGCCGACATCCTCGAGATCAGCCGGCAGAACGACCTGTTCCACTCCGGCGACATGCCGACGACCTTCACGACCATCGAAGGCGACAAGATGGTCCGGGCCATGACCGGCGGCAGCCCGCATCTGGTGCGCACCCTGGTCCAGATGGACGCACCGGACCACCCCAAGTACCGGATCATGACCCAGTCGTGGTTCCTGCCGCAGAACATCCGCAAGCTGGAGGACCGCATCCGGACGATCGCGCGACAGCATGTGGATCATATGGCCTCGCTCGGCGGCGAATGCGACTTCGTCAATGAGATCGCCCTCTACTATCCCCTGCGGGTGATCATGGAGATCCTCGGCGTACCGGCCGAGGACGAGCCGCGCATGCTGAAGCTGACGCAGGAGCTTTTCGGCGCACAGGATCCGGAGCTGAACCGCAACAAGAGCTCGGCGGAGACCATGCAGGGGCCCGAAGCGCTCGCCGCGCTGCAGGGCGTGATCGCCGACTTCTTCATGTATTTCAAGACGATCACCGACGACCGCAAGGCCCATCCGCGCGACGACGTCGCCAGTGTGATCGCCAACGGCAAGGTTGACGGCGAACCGATCAACGATTTCGAGGCGATGAGCTACTACGTGATCGTCGCCACGGCGGGTCATGACACGACCTCATCCTCGACGGCGGGCGCGATCTGGGGCCTGTGTCAGTACCCGGAGGAACTCGCCCGGGTGAAGGCCGACCCTTCGCTGATTCCGGGTCTGGTCGACGAAGCAATCCGGTGGACCACGCCGGTAAAGCACTTCATGCGCTCGGCCACGGCGGATACCGAAATCGGCGGCCGCAAGATCGCCAAGGGTGACTGGCTGTGGCTGGCCTATCCGTCGGGCAACCGCGACGAGGCCGTGTTCGACGATCCCGACGCCTTCCGGGTCGACCGGACGCCCAACAAGCATCTGGCGTTCGGCTATGGCGCGCACCTGTGCCTCGGCCAGCACCTGGCCAAGATGGAAATGCGGATCCTGTTCGAGGAGCTGCTGCCGCGGCTGGAATCGCTGGAGTTCAACGGACAGCCCCGGCGCAGTCTGGCCAGCTTTGTCAGCGGACCCAAGTCCCTGCCGATCCGGTATCGGATGACCTGAACGGAAGGGCCTCCGACCATGAGGTCGAGGGCCCTTCCTTTGTCCGGGTCGCGAAGACGCCTACTTCGCGTCCTTGGCGGTTTCCTCGACCGCTTCGCCGGCGGCCTTAACGTCCTTGCCCGCGCCTTCGATGGTGTTGCAGGCGGCGGCGAGCAGGCTGACAGCCGCAACGGCCAGAATAACGAACTTACGCATGGCGCAGTCTCCTCGGGCCCCGGTGACCGGGGCGGTTGTTGCACGAAGAAACAACGCCTTGTGCGCCTTCAGGTTCCTGCGCCGGGCGCTTCGGGCATCGGAAACACCAGGCGGGCCGTGAGGCCGCCGATCGTGTTCGGCTCCAGGGTCGTCCTGCCGCGCAACTGGCGGGCGAAGGCGTTCATCAGGGTGCGGCCGACACCGGCGGTCCTTGCCGCCTCGACGGGCGCCGCCGCGCCGCCGCCGCCATCGTCCGCGATCGCCAGTTCGGCCTGGCCGTCGCGCAGGGTGAAATCGACGGTCAGGGTCCCGCCGCCGTTCTGCAGCGCGTGCTTCTGTGCGTTTGTCACCGCTTCGACCGCGAACAGCGCGAGCGGCGCAAGCTTGTCAGGATCGATCGCCAGCCTGTCGGCCCGCACCTCGGTGCGGATGTAACCGACGCCGACGTCCGCCGCCAGCAGCTGGCCGATCAGGTCTTCCAGGAACGGCTTGAGATCGACGTGCTTGATGTCGAGCCCCTGGTAGAGGGCCCTGTAGATCAGCGCCAGGGCCGTGATCCGCTGGCGCGTGTCGCTCATCGCGGCCCGCGCCGCCGGGTCTGCCAACGCGCGCTCCTGCATGCTCAGCAGCGAGCTGATGACCTGCAGGTTGTTCTTCACACGGTGGTGGATCTCGCGCATCAGCGCGTCCTTCTGGTCCAGGTTTTCGTGCAGGGCCGCGTCGCGCGCGACGATCGTCGCGGCCATATGATCGAGCGTCTCCGCCAGCTCGCGGATTTCCGGCGGCACCCGCTCGGCCTGCAGCGGCCGGACGGAAAACCGGCCGCGGGCGTAGATCGCCGCGATCCGCTGCAGATAGACGATCCAGCGCCCGACCACCCGCTCCGCCGCGAAGAAGACCGCCATCAGGGCGACGATGAAGGCGGCCAGCGGGAAGACGATGCCGGACAGCGGATCCAGCCAGTCGCTCGAGAACAGGTCCGCCGACGGCGCCGAGAGCACGACGAACAGACTGTCACCGACCAGCGGCGCGGCCGAGTAGACCCGGCGCACGCCGCGCCCGTCCGGGCCATAACCCAGGTAGGAGCCCCTGACGGCGACGCGGTCGACCCAGGATTTCATCGCCGGGGGGAAGGCCTGGCGATCGGTAATCGACAGGATCCGGCCCCCGCGGTCGACGACGGCGACCTGCGCGCCCGCCGGCAGGGTTCTCTCCTCCGGCGTCGGCTGCAGGCTGGACAGGGGAATGACCGCCGCCAGCACGCCGAAGCCGGACACCCGGTCCCGCGATCCGGTCGCCGTGAACAGGCTGGGCTCGGCCGCGTATCGTGCGCCCGGCGTCAGGGTCACGACCATCGCCTCGCCGGCCCGCAGGCGGCGGAACCAGTCCCGGTCACGGCGCGTGGCGTCGGCAGGAACGCTCTGGGCCGAACAGGCCACGCGCCCGATGCCGTCAAAGCGGATCAGGTTGGCATAGCCCGGAAGCCGCTTCTGGATGTCGGCCAGTCGGCGCGAGCAGTCCATGCCGATGGCGCCGGGGCCGAGAGTCTCGAGCAGGACACCGGCGGCCTCCATCCTGGCGCGGGCCGTCGCCGCACTGCGCTCGGCGGCTGATTGCAGGACAGCCTGCCGGTCAGCGGATTCCCGCTGATAGGCGAGCACCGACTGACCGGCGCCCAGGAGGAGCACCGGTACAAGGGCGAGCGCCATGGCGACGCCCAGCCTGACCCGGATCGTGGTCGCGGCCCCCCACCGCAACCGGTCGAACAATCTCACCGGACGGCGCTCAACCGCTCCGCATCGGCGAGGATCGAGCGCATCGCATCGCCGGCCCCACGGCCGTCACGATCGTAGGCTCCGGTTTCGAGGATGCCCTGGAGGGCCTTGCGGGCCCGACTGACACGGCTCTTCACGGTGCCGACGGCGCAGCCACAGATGTCCGCAGCCTCTTCGTAGGCAAAGCCGCCTGCGCCCACCAGGATCAGCGCTTCGCGCTGCTCGGAGGGCAGCATGCTCATGGCCAGCCGCAACTCGTCGAGGGCGAGGGGGGCCCCGGGGTCGTCAACGGCCACCAGCGTGCGCTCGGCGGCTTCCTGGTCGAGTTGGGTCGAGCGCCACGACCGGCGTTTGTCGGAATAGAACTGGTTGCGCAGGATCATGAAGGTCCAGGCCTTCATGTTGGTGCCGAGCTGGAAGCTGGCCCGGGCGTCCCACGCCTTGATCATGGCGTCCTGCGCCAGGTCGTCGGCCTGGGTCGCATCGCCGGTCAGGGTTCTGGCGAAGGCGCGCAGATGCGGAATGAGGGCGACTAGCTCGCGCTGGAACACCTGGTCGCGGGCCGTTCCTTCCAGGAGGGTCTGCGCGACGTCCGGTGAGGGGCCCATCTAGCCCTCACCGTTCTTGCCATCAGCCTTGCGCAGGATTTCGAGAAACTCGTCGGGCACGGGCTCGTTGACCACGTCATCGAACATCTGGCGCAGTTTTACGCCGATCGCCCGTTGCCGCAGCCTCGCCTCGTCGAGCGGGGCCGTTCCCTTCCGACGTTCATCCATGGGACTTTGATCGATCATGATATCGGCGCGGCGACATGCCCGCCCCCTCTCTGGAACTGTGACTCGGGCCGTTGAACGCCCGATCCCGCACCTGGTTCCCGGAACATTGTTCTATATTGCGCCCCAGGCAACCTGTTCCGGGAACCACTGCCGTTCCGACGCGTTGGCGATCCCGAGGGAGACGCGTCACCGTCCTTGCGGGTGCTGGCGCGCGCTTCCACCTTGAGACCTGAAATCGGGAGGGGTTATGAGTCTTCTTGCTCGTCTGGCGCCGCACCTGCCCTACATGCGTCGATACGCACGGGCGCTTACGGGGAGCCAGTCGACCGGCGACCAGTATGTACGGGTTGCGCTTGAAGCTCTGGCGGCCGGCGAAAAGCAGCTCGACAGCCGGCTCTCGCCGCGCGTCGCGCTCTATCATGTGTTCCACGCCATCTGGTGCACCTCCGGCGCGAAGCTGGAAGACCGCACGCCGGGCGACGGTCAGGACGCCAGCCAGCGACTGATGCGCATCGCCCCGCGCTCGCGCCAGGCCTTCCTTCTGACCGCGCTCGAAGGGTTCACGCCCAGCGAAACGGCGCAGGTCCTCGACACCGACTTTCCGGACGTCGAACGGCTGATCTCCCAGGCCCAGACGGAAATCGACGCCGAGCTGGCGACCGATGTCCTGATCATCGAGGATGAGCCGGTCATTGCCGCCGATATCGAGGCGCTGGTGCGCGAGCTCGGTCACACCGTGGTCGACATTGCCGCGACCCGCACCGAAGCGGTCGAGGTCGTCGCCCGCAAGGCGCCGGGTCTGGTGCTTGCGGACATCCAGCTGGCCGATGGTTCGTCAGGCATCGACGCGGTCAAGGACATCCTGGGTCATTACGACGTCCCGGTGATCTTCATCACCGCCTTCCCGGAACGGCTGCTCACAGGTGAGCGGCCGGAGCCGACCTTCCTGATCACCAGGCCCTTCCAGCCGGAAACGGTGAAGGCGGCGATCGGCCAGGCCCTGTTCTTCCATCCGGGCCGCACCGCCAGGGCGGCCTGATCCACGACAGATTTCGCCGATGGCCCGGGAGACCAGGGGCGTCGGCGTATCGGATTTTTTCCGGAACGGCCGGAACGGAATGGCGGGTCGCCACGTTATTGAATTGCGGAGGCGGCGACGCCCCCCCCGACTTGAGGCTGGTGAAAGCCAGCCTGTCGCCTCCGCACCCCGTCCCGATGCGAACCTTCAGGGGGCGGACCCCGCGTCCGCCCCCTGTTTTTTGTCGGTCTAGCGAGACAGGCGGAACGTGACGTCGGTCCGTCGACGCAGGGGCCGGTCCGCGCCCGAGGCCGTTACCGCGCCCTTTTCGCCCACCGCATCGACTTCAAAGTTCACCGTTGAGAAGCCGAGACGGGCAACCGCCTTGCGAACCGTCTCCGCCCGCTTCCGCGACAGGACCAGATTGGCTGCCGGATCGCCGACCGAGTCCGCCAGACCCGTCACGTCGACCTGGCCGAGGGTGCAGCCCCTCGTCATGTCGCCAGCGCCCTTCAGCACCGCCTGCGCCTCGCGGGTGATCGCAGCGGAATCCCGCTCGAAATAGATCGACACCGTCAGATCCTGGCAGACATTGGGCGTCTTGACCCGCCCAAGCCCGCTCAGGGTCCCACAGCCGCTGAGCATCATTGCGGCCGCGCCCAGCACGGCCAGTTTCGAAGTTCTGTTCATTACCCAACCCTCAGACCAAAAAGGGGCGGTCGACGACCTCGTCGAACGCCGGATCGAAACAGGAGTACCGGTCGATTAGACTATCGGGAAACTGGAGCCCGGTCAGCAGCGGCCCAGCGACCCATTTATCCGCCAGGCGACAGTCTGCGGGTGCGTCGGCAGCGACGGGGATGACGCCGTGCCCGGCTTGTCCGGTGGAGGCGCAGGCCGCCGTGATGAGGCCGCCGCCCGCCAGCGCGACAAGAGTCCTGTGCATCGGCTGCTCCTCGTGCGATTTGCCAACGTTCGGGCTCGCTTCGGGTTCCATGAACGGAACATGCAGGGCGCCCTGACCGTTAGGCTGCGGACGGGACGAGGGAGACCAATCAACGTGAAAGCCAGTCGGGAGGCGGCCGTGTTCAAGCGGATCGCCATTGTGGTGAACCCCGCCTCGGGCAGTGCGGGCCCGGACTCCGTGGCGGAAGCCGAACGCATCCTTGCCGCGGCGGGGCTGCATGGCCAGGTCACGGTCCCGGGCGAGGCCGGGCTGGTGGCCTGCCTGCAGGCCGCGCTCGACACAGGCCCCGACCTCCTGGTCACCGTCGCCGGCGACGGGACCGCGCGCGCCGCGGCGGAACTGTGCGGCCCCGGAGGACCGCTGGTCGCGCCGCTGCCCGGCGGGACGATGAACATGCTGCCAAACGCCCTCTATGGCGGTCGGGACTGGAAAACCGCCCTCGCGGACATTATGGAGGACGGCGTCGTCAAGCCGGTGTCCGGCGGCGTGATCGCCGGCAGGGCCTTCTATGTTGCGGCCATCCTGGGGTCTCCGGCGCTTTGGGCCGAGGCGCGGGAAGCAGCCCGCCGCGGCGACCTGAGCGGGGCTCTGATACGAGCGCGGGCGGCGCTGCGGCGCGCCTTTTCGAGCCGGTTGCGCTTCAGGCTGGAGGGTCGGCCGCGCGCCAAGGCCGAGGCGCTGGCGCTGATGTGCCCGCTGGTCTCAAGCGCCATGGACGACGACGAGGGCTATCTCGAGGCCGCCGCCATCGACCCCGGGGGGGCGCTGGAGATCTTCCGGCTGGGCTTCCGCGCCGCGCTCGGGGACTGGCGCTCCGACCAGACGGTGGAGGTCACCCGCATCCGCGCCGGCGCCGCCTGGGCCACCGGACGCATCCCCGCCGTGCTGGACGGCGAGCCCACACGGCTGGGGCGGATCGTCAGCTTCCGGTTCAAGCCGGTGGCCTTCCGCGCGCTCGTCCCGCGTGAACCGGGGACGGTCGCGTGACCCTTCGCCTGGTCCATCTGTCCGACATTCATTTCGGCGGCGAGCACAGGGACGCGGTCGGCGCGACGGCGGCCTGGATCGCCCGGACCCGTCCCGACCTGGCGATCATTACAGGCGACGTCACCCGGGACGGATCCGAGACCGAGTTTCTCGCAGCGCGGCGCTGGATCCATAGCCTCGCCGTCGATTCGCTGGTCGTGCCAGGCAATCACGACACGCCCTACTTCAGTCTGATGAAGCGGCTGTTCGCGCCGTGGAAGCGCTACGAACGGCATTTCGGGCCCCTGCCGTCCACGCCGCTCCGGCGGGCAGGACTGGCCGTGGCCTCCATCAACACCGCCCGCGGGGTGCAACTGCGGACCAACTGGTCCAAAGGGGCCATATCGGCGCGGCAGGTCAGCAGCGCGGTCAGCGCCCTTGCAAACGAACCCGCCGGCGCCCTGAAGGTCGTGGCCTGCCACCACCCGCTGGTCGAGATGATCGGCGGGCCGATGAGCGGCCAGGTCCATGGCGGGCACGAGGCCGCCGTCGCCCTGTCGCAGGGCGGTGTGGATCTGGTGCTGACAGGCCACGTGCACGCGCCGTTCGTCCTGCCCTATCCGGGCGGCGACGGACACACCTGGGCGGTGGGCGCGAGTACGCTGTCGATCCGCGAGCGCGACGCCCCGATCGGCTTCAACTGCATCGAGGTCGACGAGGCCATCATCAGGGTGACTGCCCTGGCCTGGACAGGCTCGCACTTCGAGACCTGGCGCACCTGGTCGATCGACCGGCGGCCCGCCAGGGCCTGATTCCAACGAAAAGCGGCGGGGGGATGAGCCCCCGCCGCCTGACGTCATGCCTGAAGCCGGCGCCCTATGGCGCGCGGCCCCTGACCAGGTGCATCACGGTGGAAACCAGGAACAGCACCAGGAAGATGAAGAACAGGATCCTGGCGATATCGACCGCCGTGCCTGCGAGACCCCCGAAGCCGAGGAACCCCGCGATAAGTGCGACGACCAGAAATGTAAGCGCCCATCTGAGCATAGTGCTTGTCTCCCGTCTGGATCAGGCAGTCCTGAACAGCCCTTGGAACGCTCAACGCCTCGCGTCGCGCGCCGTTCCTTCGGCGGACACCGGCGCCGGATAGGCCCAGGCCGCGCCATGGCCCTGCGCGACGGCATACTGTTCGCTGGCCAGTTCCCAGTTCAGCAGGCCGTCGAACCAGGCTTCGAGGAACCCCTTCCGGTCGTTCTGATGGTCGAGATAGTAGGCATGTTCCCAGAGGTCGCAGACGGTCAGCGGTACGGCGCCGTCCAGCGTCAACGGCCCATCGGCGTCATGGGTCGCCACAACCCTGATCTCGCTACCCTCGGCCAGCAACCAGACCCAGCCTGACCCGAAATGCTCAACGCCGGTCCTGACGAAGGTCGCCTTCAGGTCAGAGAGCCCGCCGAAACCGGCCTCGATAGCCGCGGCCAGCGCCCCGGTCGGCGCCCCGCCTCGAGGCGACATGGCGTCCCAGAAGAAGCCGTGGTTCCAGGCCTGGGCGGCATTGTTGAAGCGCTTGACCCGGGCGACGTCTCGGGCGGCGTCGCGGACGACCTGCTCGAGACTGTCCGGAGACTCGCCGGTCGCTTCGAGCAGCCCGTTCAGCGTCTCGACGTAGGTCTTGTGATGCTTGCCGTGGTGAAACCGCAGGGTTTCGGCGGAGATCACCGGGGCCAGGGCGTCAGGCCGATAGGGCAGCTCGGGGAGAATGAACATGGCGCGCTCCGGAAGACAGGGTCCGGAGAGAAGCGCGCCGCGACGGTGTCAGTTCCGGCCGTGCGGCGGCTTGTCCATGAAGGCGCGGATCACGGCGGCGGCTAGCTGCGGATTGCGCAGGGCGTAGACCCCGGCCGCGACGGCGGCGCCTGCCGAGAGCAGCGGCCGGTCCCGGACCACCGTCATGATCGTGTCGATCAGGGAGGCGTCAGCGACCGGCGCCGGGCCGGGCTTGCGATCCCCTTCGGCCTTGCGGGCGGCGGCGAACCCGGCTGCCGCCACGACCAGCGCCGAGCAACCGGCGATGATCGCGGCCGCGCCGGGCGTACCGACGTAAGGCTGGATGAAGGCGAAGAGGGCGAAGAAGGCCGAAAAGACGCCGGCGGCTGCGGCGGCGGCGATAGCGGCGGCAGCCGCGACAGCCATCAGCGTCCGTTCCATCATCAGCGGCGATCGCCCCGGCTGGAGAGGAGCAGGCCGATCAACACACCCACGCCGATCCCGGCGAGTGTGGCGGTCACGGGACGTTCCTTGACCTTCTCGACGACATAGCGCTGGGCGTCATCAAACTGGGCCGTCGCCGTGTCGGTGTAGGCGCGGCTCTGGGCGCGTAGCGTCTCCATCCCTTCGCGGACGGCCGCTTCGGTGCGGTGGGCCGCTTCGGTCAGACGGTCGCGCGCCTGGTCGGCGGCCTCGATGAAGCTTCGCTCGGCGTGTTTGGCGGCGCTCTTCAGGTCAGACTTGACCTGGTCGGCTTCACGGGTGGTCGGGGTTGAGGCGTTGGTGGACATGGGGAAACTCCGTGATCGTGGGCGCGCCGGAGCCGGCCGCCCTCCAAGCGGGGGGACTGACCGGGAACGCAACGCGTTAGATCGGGTTCCATCCTAGCCATACAAGGCCCCCGGCGCCACGAATTCTCGCCTGTCGCGTGCGCGCGGGTTGCCCGCTATGGTGAGTCTGTGGACGATGCTGCGCTTCAGGCCCCCGCGATGAACGAAGCCGCGCGGCTGAGGGCGTTGCGGTCACTGCACGCGCTCGACAGCGGGCCGGACCGCCGTTTCGACCGGATCGCCCGGATGGCCGCCATGATCCTGCGCGCGCCCCGAGCCGCCGTCGTGCTCGTCGACGAGGACCGCCTCTGGCACAAGGCGCGCATCGGCGTGCCGGGCGGTCCGTACCCGCGCGCCGGCAGCATCGCCGACTTCATGGTGCGCAATCCGCGGACGCTTGTCAGCGACGATATCCAGGCGGACCCGCTGTTCGCCGCGCATCTGCGAAGCTTCGACGGGGTCGATGTCCGCTTTTACGCCGGCGCGCCGCTGCTGGCGCCGGGCGGCGAGGTGATCGGCGTCCTGTCGGTCGGCGACCCCGAACCCCATGCGGCCCATACCGAGGCCGAGCGGCTGGCGCTTGAGGATCTGGCCGCGCTCGCCAGCGAGATGCTGGCGCATGACGCCGAGACGATTGACGCCGAACGCCGCGCGCGGCTCGACCACAGCCGGGTCGAGCTGGCGCTGGATGCCGCGGGCCTTGGCGAGTTCGAGTGGGACACCGCCCGCGACCGGATGGTGATCAGCGAGCGCATGCGCGCGATCACCGGAGCCGGGTCCGGCACGGCCAGGGGCGTGGGTGGCGACCTCGCGTTCCGGCTCGTGCATCCCGACGACGTCGCCGGCCTGAAGAAGACCGTCGAACAGGGCCTGCGCGGCGCAGGGCGCTACAGCGCCGAATACCGGATCATCCGGCCTGACGACGGCCGCGAGCGCTGGGTTCAGGGATCGGGGGTGGTAGTGCCCGACGGCAGCGAGGCGCCCCGGCGAATTGTCGGCGTCGTCCGGGACATCACCGAGCGCAAGGCGGAGGAAGAGCGCCGCGAGACCCTCCTGGCCGAGCTCGACCACCGCGTGAAGAACGTGCTGGCGGCCGTCCAGTCGCTCGCGGCGCAATCGGCCCGCCGCACGACCTCGACCGAGGGCTTCCTGGCGGCGTTCGCCGGCCGACTGAAGGCCATGGCGTCTGCGCATGAGCTGCTGACCGCGACCCGCTGGCGTGGCGCCAGCCTGGCCCACATCGCGGCGGCGGAGCTGGGCGGACTGGCGCCCGGCCAGGCGCGCTGGGAAGGCCCGGACGTGATCCTGACGCCCCGCGCGGCGAACGCCATCTCGCTGGCCCTGCACGAACTGGCCACCAACGCGGTGAAGTACGGCGCCCTTTCGGTCGAGGCCGGCCGGGTCGAGGTCACCTGGGAGCGATCGGCCGACGGGGGCTTCACCCTGTGCTGGGTCGAGCACGGCGGGCCGCCGGTGACGTCGCCCGAACGGCGCGGCTTTGGTTCGGCCCTCCTCGACCAGGTCACCGGGCGCGAGCTGGGCGGAGAGTGCCGCGTCGACTATCGCACCGAGGGCGTGTGCGTCGTGCTGCGCGCCGCCCTCCGCGCGATCGCCGATCCGGTCGAGGCCACGCCTGCCATCGACGCCGGGCCGGCTCCGGGCATGGGCCGCCTCCCAGGGCCTGCCAGAAGGCGCCCACGGCGGCGTCGAGGGCTTGCGCCTGCTGGTCGTCGAGGACGCGGTCCTGCTGGCCATGGAACTTGAGGCCGGGCACGTCGAGGCCGGCGCCATCGTGGTCGGGCGCGCAGCGGAACTCGGCGAGGCGATGGCCATGCTGGACCTGCAGATCGACGCAGCCGTGCTGGATGCCAATCTCAACGGCGAGTCCGTCGAGCCGCTGGCCGCGGCGCTGCACGCCCGCGGCACACCGTTCGTCTTCGCCACGGGCTATGGCGAGCGCGGCGCGCCGGAAGGCTATGACGCTCCGATCGTGCGCAAGCCCTACAACGTCCACCAGATTGTCCGCGCCCTCGCCGAGGCCAAGGGGCGTTAGGCCGGACCTAGACGATGCCCCGGCCCCGCAGCGCCACGACATCATCCGCCGACAACCCGGCCCGCGCGATCAGCACTGCATTGGTATGCTCGCCGAGCGCCGGGCCCGGCCAGCGCACCGCGCCGGGCGTATCGGTGAGCTTCGGGAAGGCGTTCTGCATCTTTACCGCGCCGAACACCGGATGCGGGACCTCGACGATGGCGTCGCGGGCGGCGAACTGCGGGTCGGCCAGCATGTCCGGGGCGCGATAGACCCGGCCGGCGGCGACGCCCTTTTCCTCCATCAGCGCCAGCAGGGCGTCAGCGTCGAGGGTCGCGGTCCAGCTGCCGATCAGGGCGTCCAGCCCGGTCTGGTTCTCACCGCGCGCCGCATGGCCGGCATAGCGGGGATCCTCGGACAGCTCCGGCCGGCCCATGGCCTCGCAAAGCCGCTTGAACAGCGTGTCCTGGTTGGCGCCGATGACGACCAGCGCGCCGTCCCGGGTCGGATAGGCGTTTGACGGCGCAATCCCGGGCAACACCGAGCCGGACCGCTCGCGCACATATCCGGTAAGACCATACTCGGTGATCAGGTTCTCCATCACCGACAGGACGCTTTCGTAGATCGCCGCGTCGACGATCTGCCCCTTGCCGGTCCGGTGGCGTGAATGGAGCGCCATCATCGTGCCGAGGGCCGCGTGCAGACCCGCAAGACTGTCCCCCACCGAGATCCCGGCCCGCGCCGGGGCGCGGTCGGGTTCACCGGTGATGTAGCGCAGGCCGCCCATCGCCTCGCCGATCAGGGCATAGCCGGCCCGGGAGGCGTAGGGGCCGGTCTGGCCGAAGCCGGAGACGCGGGCCATGACGAGACCGGGGTTGTCTGCTGACAGACTGTCGTAGCCCAGGCCCCACTTCTCCAGCGCGCCGGGACGGAAGTTCTCGACCAGCACATCGGCGCCGCCGATCAGCTTGCGGGCGATGGCCTGGCCTTCAGGCGTGCGCAGGTTCAGGGTCACCGATTTCTTGTTGCGCCCGATCACCGGCCACCAGGGCGAGTGGCCCTTGGGCAGGCTGCGCCCCCACTGGCGCATCGGATCGCCCGCCGCAGGGTCCTCGATCTTGATCACCTCGGCGCCGAAGTCGCCAAGGATCTGGCCACAGAAGGGACCCGCGATCAGGGTCCCCATCTCGATCACGGTCAGGCCCTCGAGGGGGCCGGCAGCAGGCTGGGTCATGCCCGGGCTTTAGCCAGCCTTCAGCAGGTTGTCATCGGAGTTGCGGTCGATCAGGTAGTTGTAGGGATCGACCCCACCGTAGGTCGGCTCCTTGTCGACGGTGAAGGTCAGGGTCTGGGTCCCGCTGCGGATCATCCGCGGCTGCATGACCACGACCTTGCTCCGATCGAAGGTCTTGTCGCCCGGCATTGCGGTGAACAGACCCACGTCCAGCATCTCGGCCATGGGCGAGGCGGTCTCCACGCCCTTGCCGTCGGCATAGACCTTTTTGGCCTCGACCGTCAGGCTGACGTCAAACCGGCCGTCCGCCCGCTTCTTCACCGTCATGGCCTTGGTCTTCAGATCATAGAGGGTGATCTTCTCGAACAGGTCGGTGATCAGGGCCTGCTTGTCGGCCGGCGCCACGGCGCGCAGCTCTGCGATCAGATCCAGCGAGGTCGGATAGGGCGCGGCCTTGAAGGCGAACCGCTGCAGCAACCGGCGCAGGGCGCGGTTGACGGCGTCCTCGCCCAGCTCCCGCTGCAGCCGGTACATGACCAGCGAGCCCTTGCGGTAGTGGATGTAGCCCTGGCCCTCGACCTTGTAGAGCGGCAGCTCCTCGACCGGTTCGCCGCCGCGCGCGCGCAGATAGCGGTCCAGCTCGTACTTGAGGAACTTCCGGATCTGGTCCTCGCCGTACATGTGCTTCATCACCATGAGCGCAGAGTACTGGGCCAGGGTTTCGGACAACGATGTCATGCCCTGCTGGTCGGCGCCGACAATCTGGTGCGCCCACCACTGGTGCCCGATCTCGTGGGCGCCGATGTAGGTCACCAGGTCGAACTTCGACTTGTCGCGATAGTCGGCGATGAAGCCGAGATTTTCCGACCAGGGCATGGTGTTGGCGAAGGCCTGGGCGAAGTCGGCGTAGGCCGGGAACTCGAGGAACCGGAGCTGGCGGAACTGGTAGGGGCTGAAGTTGGCCTGGAAATAGTCCAGCGACGCCTTGCCGGCGGTCTTCATCCGCTCGACGTTCCAGGGGTGATGCGGGTCGTAATAGACCGCGATCTCGACGCCCTTGTAGGTTTCCTTCGACACCTTGTAGCGGGCCGACTGGACCGAAAAGAACGGCAGCACCGGCGCCTCGGTGACGAACCGCGCGGTGCGGCGGCCGTCCTTGACCGTGTTGGACACCTCGTACCCCGGCGCGATCGGCGTCTGGTCGGCGACGGTCGAGATCGTGATGTCTGCCGTCACCCAGTCGGCGTCATGGCGCAGATAGTGGAACGACCGGCTGGCCGTGTCGCCGAGCTTCGCCGGGCGCAGTTCGGCCGGCAGGCCGTACTTGCGGCGCTTGGCGCGGTCCTGCAGCAGGCCAGACCGCTCGACGCCCAGCAGGGGCGCGATCTCGGCGTTGTTCAGGAAGGTCCCGTTGTCGACCACGCGTGTCTCGTTGCCGCGGTTGCGGAAGCCCCGCTGCGCGCGTTCGGTGGTGAAGGTGATCACCCGGCGCTCGCCCGGCAGCATGGGCGTATCGAGGGCGAAGATCCGGTAGTTGAACCGCTTGTAGGGATTGGCCGCCGGCCGGCCGCCCTCGATCGAGACGGCCTTCACCGTCACGTCGCGGTCGAACAGCAGGTGGATGTCCCTGAGCGGCGCGTCCGTGCGGTTTTCGACCACATAGGAACCGAGCGTCGTCGCGCGCGGCTGGTGCGGGTAGAGGTCGACCTTCAGCGTCATCGAGACGATCTTCGGCCGGGGCAAGGCGTCGAAACGGCGCTCGCTGATCAGGGTCTTCTCGAAATCGGCCAGCCACTCTTCGTCGGCGATGGTGGTGCGGTACTCGTTCCAGACGTTGGTGTTGATGTAGATGAACACACCTGCGCCGGCGAACACGGCGAGAGCCAGGGCGAATGTCGCGCCGGCCTTGCCCGTGAGACGGCGAGGCAGACGCTTCAGGCGCGGCCAAAGGCGGGTTTCAGCCCCCCGCCGCCAGAGCGCGTAGCTGAGCACCAGAAGCAGGACGGCGAAGGCGCTCCAGTAGACCCGGAACCAGGCGGCGCCGATCCAGAACTTGCCCTGGCCGTTCATGTCCGACAGCGGCACGCCCGGCGAGCCGCCGTAGTTGTAGAGATTGTGCTCGAAGCCGAGGTTCACGAAGGTGATCGTGGTGATCAGGTAGATCACCATCAGCCCCCAGCCGACGAACTTGTGCGGCGAGAGGGTCTGGAAGAACACCGCCAGCACCGCCAGCAGCAGCCAGTCGATCCCCTGCGGCAGTACGTACCACAGCAGATAGTCGCCGAACTGGAACAGCTGGTAGCCCTTCAGCGCCTGGATGATCACGGCGGCGAACACGCTGATCACCAGCGTCGAGAGCAGCACCAGCGAGATGGCCAGGGTCTTGGGCCCGACAAAGGCCCAGTCGGGGACCGGCGTGGAATCGACGATCTCGTGGGTCTTCTTCTCGCGCTCCCGCCAGACCAGCTCGCCGGCGTAGTAGACCGCGATGATCATGGGGATGAGGCTGAAGGAGCCGAGCAGCGGCGGGATCAGGGCGCGGGTCACGGGCCAGATCTGGCCGCCATAGCCGGTGTCGTCGGTCGCGAACCACAGGGCGCCGATGGAGTTGAACAGGCCCATCGCCAGCAGCACGATATAGGCCGGGCTGCCGAACACCTGCCCCATGTCCATGCGCGTGCGGGCGAGCAGCTGGGCCCAGGCGGACGCGGCGTCGAACCGCGCCTTGGGCAGGGCGGCAAGTGGCGGGGGCGCGATGTCGGGCGCCGCGGTGGCCATCAGCTTCGCCGCCTTGGCCCGCTTGCCGGACTGCGCGCCGGACTGGAAGCGGAACAGGAGGAAGGCCGAAGACAGGAAAAGCGCCGACAGCGCCACCGCGAAGAGGCGGTTGAACAACAGCGCGCCGGTCAGTGGCGGGACCAGGGTGTTGCGGTCGGCGACGGTCCAGTACTTCGTCGCCAGGCCATAGGCGGCTGTGCCGAACGGCTCCCAGACCGCAGCGACCTTCTCGAACTCGGGCTTGTCCAGCGCGATCCCGGCAACGGTCCAGAGGATCAGCAGCGCGATCACTCCGACATAGGTCCACATCAGCGAGCGGGTGACAGTCGCCAGGGTGAAGAACATCGACGAGGTGAGGAGCAGCGCCGGAAGCGCCAGCACGACATAGGCGTAGACGAACGGCTGGACCGTCAGCGGGCCCAGCGTCTCCTTGTCGACCCAGGGCATGAGCGAGCCGATGGCGATGGCCGCCGGGACCGCGAGGAACGACAGGCAGACCGCCGCGAAGGCGCCGGTGAACCGGCCGTAGAGGTAGTCGAACTTCGAGATCCGGGTCGACCTCAGGATCCCGCCGAAGCCGGTCTCGTCATCGCGCACGACGATGTTGGCGACGAAGGCCGTCGACACGAACATGTAGAAGATGGCCAGGATCAGGTGGATGATCCCGATCATGAAGGGCGCGTTCTTGTGCACCCCGCCGCCGCCGCCGCCGATGCTGACCTGCGGCACCGTCACCGAGGCGAAGGTCATCAGGAAGAAGATGACGGCCGCGACCCAGAAAACCGGATTGCGCAGCTGGTAGCGGAATTCGAAGCCCGCGATTTTCCCGAACATGGCGCGGCCCTCAGGCGGCTTTGCGGTGGGTCGAGAGGGTGGAGAAGTAGACGTCCTCCAGATCCCCCTGCACCGGCGTGAAGCCATCGCCCGGGTTGTCGTCCGAAATGATGTGGATGACCGTCCGGCCGGCGAACAGGCGGGTCGAGATCACGCGGTAGCGGGCCTGGTGGTCCTTGAGCTCGCTCTTGTCGATGATCTTCTTCCAGATCCGGCCCTGCAGACCGGAGACCAGGTCGCTCGGCGCGCCCTGCCCGACGATGCGGCCGTCGCAGATGATCGCCATGGCCGGGCAGAGGTCGGAGACGTCCTCGACGATGTGGGTCGAGAGGATCACCACCACGTTCTCGCCGATCTCGGCCAGCAGGTTGAGGAAGCGATTGCGCTCTTCGGGGTCGAGGCCGGCGGTCGGCTCGTCGACGATGATGAGGGACGGGTCGCCGATCAGGGCCTGGGCGATGCCGAAGCGCTGGCGCATGCCGCCGGAGAAGCCGGCGATGGCCTTCTTGCGCACGTTCCACAGGTTGGTCTGGCCGAGCAGGGTCTCGACCGTCTCCTTGCGATCCTTCGCATTGGAGATGCCCTTCAGCACGGCCATGTGGTCGAGCATGTCGTAGGCGGAAACGCGCGGGTAGACGCCGAAATCCTGGGGCAGGTAGCCGAGCGTGCGGCGCAGTTCCTCGGGATCCTTGAGCACGTCGATCGCGCCGAACCGGACATGGCCGGAGGTCGGCGCCTGCAGCGTCGCGACGGTCCGCATCAGGGTCGACTTGCCGGCGCCGTTCGGGCCCAGCAGGCCGAACATGCCCTTCTCGACCGTGAGGTTGACGTCATCCAGCGCCACCGTCCCGTTCGGATAGACGTGCGTCAGGTTCTCGATGATCAGCATGATACGGCCCACCCCCCGGTGATGACAGTTGCGCTCGATAGTCCCCGCCAGAGTCATGGCGGGCGAGGCCTGCTGGAGCAAGTGAAAGAACGGTAAGGCGCGGAACGTCTCGCCATCGTCATCCGGCTTCGCTAGGAACCGGAGCATGACCCGCAAGATCAGCTTCGACGCCATCGAAAACTTCCGCGACTTCGGCGACTACGCCGCCGGCACGCGCCGCCTCAAGCGCGGGCTGCTTTACCGCGCCGCCCATCAGTCAGAGGCCACGGAGGCAGACCTGGCCGCCATGCAGGCGCTCGGCCTGTCGGTGATCGTCGACCTGCGGCGGCCCAACGAGCGGGAGCGCAGCCCCAGCCGCCGCTGGGAAGGGTTCGACGGCCTGGTCATTGAGAACGACATCGGCCAGGAGTCCGACGATCCCTGGCACACCTTCATCAAGGGCTCCGATCTCAGCCCCGAGGCCTTCATCGGCTACATGGTCGAGTACTACCGCGAGGCGCCCTACGTGGACCGCCACATCGACCTTTACAGCCGCTATTTCCATGCCCTGTCCGAAACCACCGGGCCGGTGCTGATCCACTGCGCCGCCGGCAAGGACCGGACCGGCATCCTCGCCGCCCTGACCCATCACCTGGCCGGGGTCAGCGAGGCGGACATCGTCGCCGACTTCCTGCTGACCAACGACATCCATCGCTTCGAGCGCCGCGCGCCCCAGTTCGCCGCCCACATCGAGGAGATGACCGGCAGGCTGCCCAGCCGCGAGGCGATGATCACCGCCATGGGCGTCGAAGCGCAGTATCTGGAGACGGCTTTCGCCGCGATCCACGAACGCCACACGACGCTGGATGCCTATCTTGAGGACGTCCTCGGCGTCGACGCGGCCCGCCGCGAAGCCATCGCCCACCGCATCCTGGACTAGTCGCGCAGACCGGGGACATGCACTTCAGTGCCCGTCCCCCAGGCCGCACCTCAAGCGGCAAGGGCCACGCGGTGAACCGCGAATTTCCCGCGGCTGCCACCGCGGCGCCCGTGACAAACGCGCGTTTGAAGTCCACCGTGGCGTCAAGGCCGCGGCAGTCGGCCTCTCTCTAGGGTAGGACGAACGCCGCATGAGCGACCGCGCGCCGAATGAGGCTGATCACGATCTGACCGTGCTGGGCGAGGTGCTCCCGGACGGGGTCGAGCCGGCCGGCGGCCCGGCTGCCGCAGCGCCCGCAGCCGGCAAACTGTCCCTCGGCGGCTGGAGCTGGTCGATCTTCCAGGGCGGCCGCGACCCCTATGTGATCCTGATCACCATCTACATCTTCGCTCCCTACTTCACGACGGCGGTGGTCGGCGATCCGGTCAAGGGCCAGGCGATGATCGCCACGGTCAGCACCCTCAACAGCATCCTCATCGCCCTGACCGCGCCGATCCTGGGCATGGCGATCGACCGGTACGGCGCGCGCAAGCCGCTGATGCTGGCGATCGTCGCGGCCATGGCGCCGATGATCTTCGCCCTGTGGTTCTCCAAACCCGGCGGCGAAGGCCTGCCGGTGATGGGCGGCCTGTGGCTGTTCGGGATCATCGGGGTGCTGTTCGCCTACTGCGAGGTGATCCACAATTCGATGCTGATCCGCGCGGCGGGCCATCAGCACGCGCCGCAGGCCTCGGGGCTGGCTCTGTCTGCGGGCAACTTCTTCTCGGTCATCACCCTGACCTTCTGCCTGCTGGCCTTCGCCCTGCCCGGCAACCCGGCGGTGGCCGGCTGGCCGCTGGTGCCCGACCAGCCGCTGTTCGGGCTCGATCCCAGCCAGGCCGAGACCTCGCGGGTCGTCGCTCCGATCGCGGCGGTCCTGCTGGTGCTGTTCGCGATCCCGCTGTTCCTGTTCACGCCCGATGCGCCGAAAAGCGGCATCAGCTTTCTGTCGGCCTTCGGCAAGGCCGCCGCCCACATGGGCGGGGTGGCCTGGTCGCTGATCACGGCGGCGGCGCGAGGCCCGGCAAAACTGCGCGAAGTGCTGGGCGTGCTCGTCACCGAGCGGGACGCGGTGATCTATCTGGGCGCCCGCATGCTGTTCAACGACGGCATGACCGCCCTGTTGATCTTCTCCGGCATCTACACGGCGGGCGTTATGCAGTGGCAGATCCTCGAGATGCTGGCCTACGGCATCCTGCTGAGCATCTTCGCCGTCGCCGGCGGCCTGTGTGGCGCGGTGTTCGACAACATGTTCGGGCCACGCAACGCTGTGCGGATCGAGATCACCGGCTCGCTGATCTGTCTGATCGCCTGGCTGGGCATGGGCCGCGAGAGGATCCTCTATTTCTGGAGCTACGACCCCGCCGCCCATGCGCCGTTGTGGAACGGGCCGATGTTCCGGACCCTGCCCGAGGTGCTCTATCTCCTGATCGGCTTCGGCGTCGCCGTCTTCGTCACGGCCCAGTATGCCTCCAGCCGGACCCTGCTGACGCGGCTGGTGCCGGCCGACAAGCTGCCGTCCTTCTTCGGCCTCTACGCCCTGTCGGGCACCCTGACGGTCTGGATCGGCTCCTTGCTGGTCGGGCTGTTCACCAGCCTGACCCAGAGCCAGGCAGGCGGGTTCATTCCGATCGCCGGCCTGCTCGCGCTGGGCCTGCTGGGCATGATGTTCGTCAAGGGCGGCGGCAAACCGTCCGTCTGACCTTTGCGACAACCCGCCGGGGGGCTATCTGGCCCTCCATGCACGCGGCGACGATCCTGGAGCGGCCCTGGAAGGCCCCGGAGGTGGTACTGTCGGCCTTCGCCGACGCGCCATGGACCTGCGCCTTCCTGTCCGGCGGCGCGGGCGATCGCGCGCGCTGGTCCTATCTGCTGCGCGACCCCGACATCACACTGACCGTGACGCCGGACATGGCCGGCGAGCCGTTCTCGCCGATGAAGGCATTGCTCGGCCCGCCGCGACCCACCCATCCGGAAGGGCCGCCGTTCCAGGGCGGGCTGGCCGGGCTCGCGGCCTACGAACTGGGCGACCGGGTCGAGACGCTGGGCCTCGCGCGCCAGCTGCCCTGGCCGGACCTCGCCGTGGGTCGCTACCCGTCCCTGCTGGCCTTCGATCACCAGACCCGCCGGGTGCTGGCGATTGGCGAGGACACGGCGGGCGCTGAGGCCGCCGCGTCCTGGCTGAACGCGCCGGAACGGGCGCCGCGCCCCGGCAGTCTGGTCAGCCGCGCCGACCCGCCGACCCCGGCCGCCGACTATGAGGCCGCCGTCGCCGATGTGATCGCGCGTATCCACGACGGCGAGTATTTCCAGGCCAATATCGCCCGCCGCTGGACGGGACGGCTGGCCGGGGGCGCGACGCCGTTCGACCTGCTCGCGCGGCTGGTCGGCCAGAGCGCGGCGCCGTTCGCCGGCTACCTGCGCCTGCCGGGGCTGGCCGTGGTGTCCAACTCGCCCGAGCGGTTCGTCAGCGTCGGCGCCGGCCGTGCGTTGACGGTGGAGACCCGGCCGATCAAGGGCACCCGCCCGCGCGGCGCCACGCCCGCCGGGGATGCCGCCCTCATCGCTGAACTGGTCGCCAGCGAAAAGGACCGGGCCGAGAACCTGATGATCGTCGACCTGATGCGCAACGACCTCTCGCGGGTCTGTGCGCCGGGGGCCGTGACCACGCCGGACCTGTTCCGGGTCGAGAGCTTCGTCAACGTCCACCACCTGGTGTCCACCGTGCGCGGGGTTCTGGCGCCGGGCCTGACGGCGATCGACCTGCTCAAGGCCGCCTTCCCGCCGGGATCGGTCACCGGCGCACCCAAGGTCCAGGCGATGACGTCGATCGCCCGGCTGGAGCCACCGCGTGGTCCCTACTGCGGGGCGCTATTGTGGGCCGGATTTGATGGGGCCTTTGACTCCAGCGTCCTGATCCGCACCGTGGGCCTGGTCGAGGACTCCGGCGGATGGCGCTATGAAGCCCGCGCTGGCGCCGGGATCGTCGCCGACAGCGACCCGGCGTCCGAGCGCCTCGAAACCGAAACCAAGATCGCCGCCCTGCTGCGCGCGCTGACGGAGCCCCTGCCATGATGCCTCTTGACGACCGCGGGCTGCTGCTCGGCGATGGTCTGTTTGAAACCATCCTGGCGAAGGACGGGACGCTGGTCCTGTTCGATGAGCACATCGACCGGATGCAGCGGGGCTGCATGGCGCTCGGTCTGTCCGCGCCGGACCTGGAAGACGCGCGCGAACTCTGCCAGTCGACCCTCGACGACTCGGCCTTCAGGACCGGCAGGGCTGCGGTGCGCATGACCCTGACCGCCGGCTCCGGCGGGCGCGGGCTGGAGCGGCCAGACCAGCCCGAGCCGCATATCTTCGCCAGCGTCGCCGCCGCGCCTCGTCCCCTCGGCGCGGTGGCCCTGGTCACGAGCGACCTGCGCCGCAATGAAGGCTCGCCCTCGGCCCGGCTCAAGACCCTGTCGTACCTGGACAACGTGCTGGCGCGGCGGATGGCCTCCCCCGCCGAGGCGTTGCTGCTCAACAATCGCGGCGAGATCACCTGCGCGGCGGCGGCCAACATCTTCTGGCTGCGCGGCGGAACGCTGTTCACCCCGCACCGCGATTGCGGCGTTCTGGACGGGATCATGCGGCGGCAGGTGATGCAGATTGCAAAGGTCGAGGAAGTGCAGGCCCCGCGGGCCATGCTGGAGGGAGCCGACGCCATCTTCCTGACCAGCAGCCTGATCGGCATCCGGTCGGTCGCCAGTCTCGACGGGACGCCAATTCGCACCCACCGCAAGGTGGAGGAACTGGCCGCTGCCCTTGAGGCCGTCAGTTAGTCCTGGCGACCTTGTCCGACTTTCGCGGGCGCAGGTAGAACTTGCGCGAGAAGGTGACGGCGTTGGGCATCATCAGGTCGACCGGCGAGTCGTAGCTGTAGGTGACTTCCGACATGACCAGGCTCTGGCCCGCGGCGATGACGCCCGCCGGGACGCCGGTGACCGTGGCGCCGGTGGTCAGGGCCGTAAGGCCAGAGCCGCTGCTCCAGTCGACCTTGGGCGTGCCCCCGGCGTCCGCCGTCAGGCTGCTGACGCGCATCTTCAGCGTCGAGGTCGAGTAGGGCTTCATGATCGTCGAGGCGATCTCGAAAATGTCGGTGATATCCGAACTGCTGACGCTCGATGACTGGGACACCAGATCGCCGATCGCCGAGGCGGCGTGGGCCGCCTTGCGCTCGGCCAGCAGGGCCTGGGTGATCTCGGCCATGCCGAAATAGCTGGCGACCATCGCCGGCGCGATCAGGGCGAACTCGACCGCGGAAACACCGCGACGGTCACGGGCCAGTTTCCTGAGAAAGCGGATCATGTTGCGTAGGGCTCGTTGCGGAAGGTCGCGGTCGCCGAGATCAGGCGCTTGCCGTTGGAGAGGTTCTTGAGGCCGGGGTTCAGCAGCGGCGTCATCAGCGACCATTCGTAATAGACGCGCACCACCACGATGGATTCCGAAGCGCCGGTCGAGAAAACCGTCTTGCTTGCATCAAACGCGCCGTTGGTGGTCGGGTCGGTCGTGGTGACATCGGCGAACTTCGGGAAGGTGCGCACGTCGACATAGACCGACGAGGCGCAGCTGGCCCCAAGCCAGCTCATTTCATTGCAGACGTTGGTCTTGAACGTCGAGGCGGTGCCGCTGGCAGTCTGGAACTCGCCGGTGCGGATCTTGCGCGACGCCTCGTCGACGGCGTTCTCGAGCGTCGTGGAGACCAGGAACACCAGGCCGAGGTCGAGGATGCCGAACATCAGCGCCAGGAACGGGCCCGCGACGAACGCGAACTCGACAGCCGCAGAGCCCTCGCGGGCGCGTCTGAAGCGCTGCAGCAGAGCCCTGGTTTTGCGGGCCGGTCTGGCCATGATCCGGGACGCCTCTTCCCTGTGAAGGGGCCAGTCTAGCCTGTCGTCCCTAACCGCCGGTTTACTGGGGAGCAGAAGCTTTCGCCGCAGCAGCGGCCGCTGCGGCCCGGTCGGAGTAGGTCGTGTAGGGGCCCGACCACTGGCTGTAGACGCCGGAGCCGGAATCGCGTTCGCCCGGCATGGGCGTGCGCTCGCAGCGCGGTGAGCAGGCGTAGTTGTAGACGTCAGGCCCGCGATAGAAGGACACCCGACCGTCGTCGGCGGCGGAGACCACGATCTGACGGTCGAGGATCGTGCGGCCCCGCGCGTCGATGACGACGATGTTTGTCACGCCATAACCCTTGCCCATCACCAGGATGTTGCGGGCGTCCAGGATGGTCACATCAGCGACCGACGGATTGCCGACCACCACGTCACGGGCGGGGGCCGACAGCGTGACCCGGGTGGCCTGGTCGATGCGAACCGGCAACCCCTGGGCCGCGGCGGCCCCGGCGGCGGTCAGGACGGAAAGGGCGGCGAGCAGGGCCAGATGGCGACGCATGGCGGAAACAGACCTCGGCTTTGGACGCCGCAGAGTCGGCCCGAATGGTCAACAAAGGCTGAAATTGTCCCGCGCGCGCCCGCACGTGAGTCTATAAGGACTCGAGCGCCCCTTTCGGCGCTATGGTTAAGCGAAGGTAATAGTAAACCAAAGTAAACCATACAAAATTTTCGAGAATACTTTGCTGTTTACTGGCCATTAAACGCGCCCGTCTAGGTTGGCCTTGTTTTCGAGGGCGAGCAGGCCATGCGGCTTGATCCCCATCACCGCAAGCCTGCTGACAGGAGATACAGCTATGACCAAGTTCATGACCCGCTTCGCCAAGGATGAATCCGGCGCCACCGCCATCGAGTACGGCCTGATCGTCGCGCTCATCGCCGTCGTCATCATCACCGCCGTGACGACCCTCGGCACCAAGCTGAACACCGCCTTCACCACGATCAACGGCAAGCTGACGTAAGACACGTCGACTTCACCGTCGAAGACAGGAGGCCGCGGAGAGATCCGCGGCCTTTCTGCTGTCCGGGACAAAGGATTTAATTCTGAAAATCATGCGTTGTTCGGCCCCGGACGGCCCGCTCATCAATCATCGATTCATGAACCCCTGCCATAGTCTCACTCGAAGGCCCGGTCGCGGCACAAGGTTGCTGTTTCCAGGCCCTGCAACAGTCAATAATCCAGCCGGCAAAGGCCGGTCTTATGAAGGGGCTACTCGAATGACCAAGTTCATGAACCGTTTCGCCAAGGATGAATCCGGCGCCACCGCCATCGAATACGGCCTGATCGTCGCGCTGATCGCCGTCGTCATCATCACCGCCGTGACGACCCTCGGCACCAAGCTCAACACCGCCTTCACGACCATCAACGGCAAGCTGACGTAAGATACGTCCAGCTCATCGTCGAAAACAGGAGGCCGCGGAGAAATCCGCGGCCTTTCTGCTTTTCCGGCCCCGGCCGATGGCCCATAACGGGTGACGAAATATCATTGGTTTCCGATACTTAACTGTGCCGCTCAACGAGAGATTCACGTTCCCCCGCCACATTGGTCCTCGAAGGCCCGGCAAGTTCCTGCGTTTACTTCAAAGGGCCCCGAATGTTGCTGTCAACCGGCCGGTTCACTGAAGCGGTCACAGGAAGGGGAACTACCAATGACCAAGTTCATGACCCGCTTCGCCAAGGATGAATCCGGCGCCACTGCCATCGAGTACGGCCTGATCGTCGCGCTCATCGCCGTCGTCATCATCACCGCCGTGACGACCCTCGGCACCAAGCTGAACACCGCCTTCACGACCATCAACGGCAACCTGACCTAAGCCGTCCGGTTCACGATCACGAGGCCAGGGCCGCGGAGCAATCCGCGGCCCTTCCCTTTTTCGGCCGGCGTAAATGATCGGTTCACCGGCGCGCGCGAAAGTCGGGGAAAGTCCTCCGGCGGATTCCCATGCTTCATCTGGTCCAGACCGTCCTGCTGTTCGCCTTCCCCGCCCTGGTCATCATCGGGGCGATGCGCGACGCCGTCAGCTTCACGATTCCCAACTGGATCTCGATCGCCCTGGCGGCCGCCTTCCTGCCCACCGCCCTGATTATGGGCGCAAGCCCGGCGCAGATCGGTATCGCCTGCCTGATCGGCTTCGCGACACTGATCGCCGGCATGGGTATGTTCGCGGTCGGCTGGATCGGCGGCGGCGACGCCAAGCTGTTCGCCGCCGCCGGGCTGTGGATGGGCCTTGGGGCCCTGCTGTCCTATCTCCTGGTGACCGCCCTCGCCGGCGGCGCGCTGGCCGTCATGCTTCTGGCCCTGCGCTCGGTGTGGCTGCGCCCGCTTGTTTCGCGAGGGCCCGGCTGGATGGGCCGGCTCGCGACGCCGGGCGAGAACGTGCCCTACGGCATCGCGATCGCCTTCGGCGCCCTGGCGGCGTTCCCGGAAAGTTTGCTGACGGCCCTGTTTCGCGGCCTTTCCTAGGCCCGGTTTAGGCCCCCGTTAACCATGCAGGCCCAAAAGCTGGGGCTGCCGCCAGAATGGCCGGTGACGAATCGCCCGTCTGCCCGGGCCAGACTGGCCGGGCCCGACACCGCTTCACCCCTTCCGGGGCCTGTTCGAGTCCATGAGCGCCGTCCGCCTCTTCATCCTGGTGATCGCCGCGATCGCCGCCATCGCGCTGGCGTTCGTCGTGCGTGGCGCCTTCGCGCCCCGTAAGCCGGACGCGACGGTCGCTGACGCGGCGACCCCGGCGGCTCCGGCCGCCGCGCCCACGATAAAGGTGCTCGTCGCCCAGCGGGACCTGACCGTCGGCACGCGACTGACCGCAGCCGACATGACCTGGCAGGACTGGCCGGCCGCCAACCTCAACGCCGCCTACATCACCGACGGCGCCCCGCCGCAAGTCCAGCAGGCCGGCGCTGCAGGCGCCGCGAAGAAGGCCGCCGAGACCGCAAGCAACCTGTTCGGCGGCGCGGCCGTCCAGTCGGTCGTCAGCGCGGTCGTCCGCGAACCCTTGCTGCAGGGCGAGCCGATCGTCGCGCGCAAGATCGTCCGCGCAGGCGAAGGCAACTTCCTCTCTGTCGTCCTGACACCGGGCATGCGCGCCATGGCCGTGCCTGTCAGCGTCGACACCGCCGCCGGCGGTTTCATCATGCCCGGCGACCGGGTCGATGTGCTGCTCAGCCGGGACGCCGGCGACAAGGGCCTGACCACCCAGACGGTTCTGCGCAATCTGCGGGTGCTGGCCATCGACCAGGCGGCCGAGGCTGCCAAGGACGCCAAGACCATCGTCGGTGCGGTCGCCACGCTGGAAGTGGCGGCAGGCGATGCCGAACTGCTGGCCGACGCCCAGGCCGAGGCCAAGAAGGGCGGCACGCTTGTGCTCGCCCTCCGCGCCTACACCGATGCCGGCGCGCCGGCGGGCAGTGGCGGTACGGGCCCGAGCGGACCGGGGCGCACCATCCGTGTCTATCGCGCCGGCCAGGCCAGTGAAGTGACGGTGTCGCGATGAGCAGGCTCAAACTTCTGCGCAGCGCCGCGCCCGCCATGATCATCGCCGCCCTGGCGCAGGCCGCCGCGCCGGTGGCGATCGCCCAGGACTTCCCGATCCAGGCGCAAAGCCTGTCCGGCGGCCCGGGTAGCGGCCCGGCCACAGTGCGGGTCGATCTCGGATCCGGCGGCGCGACGCGCACCCTGGCATTGCCACGCGGCAAGTCGGCTGTGATCGAGCTGCCCGTCGATGTTCGCGACATCCTGATCACCAACCCGGCCGTGGCCGACGCCGTGCTGCGCACCCCGCGCCAGATCTATGTGCTGGGCATGACCTCCGGCCAGACCGACGCGATCCTGTTCGACGCCTCGGGACGACGCATCCTGTCGCTGAACATCCGCGTGGACGCGGATTTCGGCGCGCTCGCCGAGACCATCAACCGGGTCCTGCCCGGCGCCCGCGTGCAGGTCGAACCGATCGGTGATGCGGTAATCCTGACCGGCATGGTCGCCAACGCGGGCGACGCCGACAAGGCCGCCCAGATCGCCCTGCGCTATGTGTCCAAGCCCGAGCAGGTGCTGAACATGCTCAGCATCGCCGGCAAGGACCAGGTGATGCTCCGCGTGCGGGTTGTCGAGGTCCAGCGCAGCGTCATCAAGCAGCTGGGCGTCAACCTGAACGCTATCCTGCAGCAGGGTTCGGGCAGCATCACGCTCGGCCAGGCGGCCAATTTCAGCATCAACGGTACGCTCGGCGGCGGCGTCAGCGTCGGCGGTTCCTACACCGGCTCGAACACGCCGGCTGACATCCTGACCGGCTCGATCCGCGCCTTCGAGCGGGTCGGCCTGGTCCGGACCCTGGCCGAACCGAACCTGACCGCCGTTTCGGGTGAAGCCGCCAGATTCCTCGCCGGCGGCGAGTATCCCGTGCCGGTCAACCAGGACTCCAGCAACGGCACGGTGACGGTGGAATACAAGCCGTTCGGCGTCGGACTGGCCTTTACGCCGATCGTCCTGTCCGGCGGCCGCATCTCGCTGAAAATCTCCACCGAGATCTCCGAACTGACCACCCAGGGCGCCTTCACCCTGAGCGGCGGAACCACGGGGACCAGCCTGACCATTCCGGCCCTGACCGTCAGGCGCGCGGAAACCTCCATCGAACTGCCGTCGGGCGGCTCGATGATGATCGCCGGCCTGATCCAGCAAACGACCCGCGAGAACCTCGACGCCCTGCCCGGCGTCGGCTCGGTGCCGGTCATCGGTTCACTGTTCCGCTCGCGCGACTTCCTGCAGGGCGACACCGAGATGGTGGTCATCGTCACCGCCTTCATCGTCGACCCGACCAACCCCGGCGCCTTCCAGTCGCCGGCGGACGGGCTGCAGTTCGCCAGTGACGCCGAAACCCTGCTGTTCGGCAGACTGAACAAGGCTGTCGGCGCGCCGCCGGGGGCCAATGCGGGGCGCGCCTACCAGGGCCCCATCGGTTATGTGATCGAGTAAGCGCCATGATGTCCGCTGTTGCCCGTCTGACGCCTCTTGCCGCCGCCCTGGTTCTGACGGGGTGCGCCTCGACGCCACCGCCCGCGACCGGCGCGATGGCCCTCACCCCGCTCGATACCTGGTCGAGCCGCGTCGAGGTGGTCGCCCAGCCCGAGGAAATCCGCCTCGCGCCACACCCCACGGGTCTGTCCGGAACCCAGGCCCGCGCCCTCGCGGAGTTTCACGCCCGCTGGGCGCTTGCCGAGGGCGGGGTGATCACGGTCGCCGCGCCGACCGGAACCCAGGGCTCTGGCGCCTACCGGGTCAGCGCCGACGCGCGGGCCTTCCTGCTGGCCCAGGGCGCCGCGCCGGACCAGGTGAGGCTGATCGGCTATGACGGCGCCGCGACGGCGAACGCCCCGATCGTCATCGGCTTCCAGCGCTATGTGGCGATCGCCCCGCGCTGCGGCGAGTGGAGCTCCATCAGCCGGACGGCCGGCAACCAGCCCTATGGCAATCTCGGCTGCGCCGTCAGCGCCAATATGGCCGCCCAGGTGGCCAATCCGGGCGACCTGCTCGGCGCGCGACCGATGACTCCGGCCGACACGGGCCGCCGGACAACGGTCCTGGGCAAGTACCGCGCGGGCGAAATCACCTCTACGGCCAAGGACGCACAGGCGTCCGGTGTTGTTTCGATGGTGGTCCAGTAGCCCATGCCCGGACCCGCCGATCACGATCCCTTCGACCTGGGTTTCGACGCCGACGACGACTTCGCGGCGTCGCCGGGTGATCCCTGGCGCGAGGCGTCGAAACCGGCCGCGGGTCTGGACCTCGACGGCCCCGATCCGTTCGCCGACTTTCCGCTCGCCCGCCAGGGCGCCGAGGAGGACCCATTCCTCGAGCTCGGGTCGGCGACCTCGTCCGTGAACGAACCGGCTCGCCCGGCCATCAGCCCCGCGCCGGATATGATGAGCGGCGGCGACGGCGCCCTTGGCGACGTCAGCGTCCCGCGCATCTCGATCCACGTGTTCTGCGCACGCCCGGACACCGCCGAACTGATCGAACAGGCCGCCGCCGACCGGCGGATGGCGCGGGCGGCGACCACGGTGCTTCCAGGCGGTATCCAGGCGGCCGTTGAGCACTATCAGAACCAGCCAACGCCCTCGCTGGTGATCGTCGAGAGCCTCGACCCGGCGCCGGAACTGCTGGCGCTGCTGGATCGGCTGGCCGAGGTCTGTGACCCGGGCACCAAGGTCATGACGATCGGCTCGGCCAACGATATCGCGCTGTACCGCGAACTGATGCGGCGCGGCGTCAGCGAATACCTCGTGCCGCCGCTCAGCCCGCTGCAGGTAATCCGCTCGATCACCGGCCTCTATGCCGACCCTGCCGCGCCGTTTGTGGGGCGGCAGATCGCCGTGGTCGGCGCCCGGGGCGGCGTCGGCGCCTCGACGATCGCCCATAACCTGGCCTGGTGTCTGGCCGAGAGGATGCAGGCCGGAACGGTTCTGGCCGACTTCGACCTGCCGTTCGGCACGGCCGGTCTGAACTTCAACCAGGACCCGCTGCAGGGCATCGCCGACGCGCTCGGCCAGCCGGACCGGCTCGATCCGGTGCTGATGGACCGGATGATGGCGCGGGTGACCGATCGCCTCTCGCTGTTCGCCGCCCCGGCGACGCTGGAGGAAGACTTCGACATCCATCCGGACGCCTTCGAGGAGGTCGCCCAGAAGATCCGCGCCGCCGCGCCGTTCGTCGTGCTTGACCTGCCGCACGCCTGGAGCGGCTGGAAACGCAAGATGCTGATCGGGTCCGACGACATGGTCATTGTCGCCTCGCCGGACCTCGCCTCGCTGCGCAACGCCAAGAACATGATCGACCTGGTCCGCCAGGCCCGCCCTAATGACGCCCCGCCCCGGCTGGTGCTGAACCAGGTGGGCGTGCCCGGTCGGCCCGAAATTCCCGTCAAGGACTTCGGCGAGGCCCTCGGCATCACGCCGTCGATCGTGCTGCCATTCGAGCCCAAGGCTTTCGGTCAGGCGGCCAACCACGGTCAGATGCTGGGCGAGGTCGCCCCCAAGTCGAAGGCCGCCGAAGGCGTCGAACAACTCGCCCGCCTCGTCGCGCGTCGTGACCCGCCCCCGTCGCAGAAATCGTCGCTGCTCGGCGGCCTGTTCAGAAAGAAGTAGCCCAGCGTGTTCGGCAAACGGTCCGATGGCAGTCCGGCTCCGGAGCGGAGGGCGCCTCCGCCCGCCGGGGACGGTGCGGCCATCTCCACGCGACCGCAGCCCGCTGCCGCGCCGGCCAGGGCAGAGGCCGGCTCACGCGCCGCCGAACCTCACAATCCCGCCACCGTCGCCCCCGGTCCGCAACGGACCACGCCCAAGGTGATGAAGGGGCTGGAGCAGCTCCGGTCGGCGCAGAACCCGACCGCCCAGATCGTCCGTGAACAGAGCGACTACTATCACGCCACGAAGACGACGATCTTCAACGCCCTGCTGAACACCATCGACCTGAGCCAGCTGGCGCAGCTGGACCAGAAGTCGGCGGCCGAGGAGATCAGGGACATCGTCGCCGAACTGGTGGCGATCAAGAACGTGCAGATGTCGGTCGCCGAGACCGAGCACCTGGTCCAGGACATCATCAACGACGTGCTGGGCTATGGCCCGCTCGAACCCCTGCTGGCCCGGGACGACATCGCCGATGTGATGGTCAACGGCGCCAACCGGGTGTTCATCGAAGTGGGCGGCAAGGTCCAGCTGACCAATGTCCGCTTCCGCGACAACGCCCAGCTGATGAACATCTGCCAGCGGATCGTCAGCCAGGTCGGCCGCCGGGTGGATGAAAGCTCGCCGATCTGCGACGCCCGCCTGCCGGACGGTTCGCGGGTCAACGTCATCGCGCCGCCGCTGGCGCTGGACGGCCCGACCCTGACCATCCGGAAGTTCAAGAAGGACAAGCTGACGATGAAGGATCTGGTGGACTATCAGTCCATCAGTCCGGAAGGGGCGCGTGTCCTGGGCGTGATCGGGGCCTGCCGCTGCAACATCGTCATCTCCGGCGGCACCGGCTCTGGCAAGACAACCCTGCTCAACACCATGACCGCCTTCATCGACCCGACCGAGCGGGTGATCACCTGCGAGGATGCGGCGGAACTGCAGCTGCAGCAGCCGCATGTGGTGCGGCTGGAAACCCGGCCTCCGAACCTCGAGGGCCAGGGCATGATCACCATGCGTGACCTGGTGAAGAACTGCCTGCGGATGCGTCCCGAGCGGATCATCGTCGGCGAAGTCCGCGGGCCGGAGGCGTTCGACCTGCTTCAGGCGATGAACACCGGCCACGACGGCTCGATGGGCACGCTGCACGCCAACTCGCCGCGCGAGGCCATCAGCCGGATGGAATCGATGATCACGATGGGCGGCTATGGCCTCCCGTCGAAGACCATCCGCGAGATGATCACCGGATCGGTCGACGTGATCATCCAGGCCGCCCGTCTGCGCGACGGCAGCCGGCGCATCACCCACATCACCGAGGTTGTCGGCCTCGAGGGCGACGTCATCGTCACCCAGGACCTGTTCGTCTACGAGATGACCGGCGAGGACGAGAATGGCCGCGTGCTGGGCAAGTTCCGCTCGACCGGCATCGCCCGCCCCCGCTTCTGGGACCGCGCCCGCTACTACGGGCTTGAGCGCGAGCTGGCGGAAGCCCTCGACGCGGCGGAGTAGACGGCCATGATGATGGTCCTCGTCGGCGTTCTCGCCTTCGTCACGATCGCCGGCCTCGGCTTCGTCTTCGCCGGCGGCGACAGCGCAAGCTCCCGCACCACCAAACGGGCCCAGGCGATCGTCAGCGGCGGCAGTCCCGCGACCCGGGTTCGCACCGCACGCGCGGCGGCCAACTCGCCCGAGGCCCGTCGCAAGCAGATTCTCAAGACGCTGAAGGACCAGGACAAGCAGCAGAAGAAGGCGCTGCTGTCGATCGGCGCCAAGCTGCAGCAGGCCGGCCTGACCTTCACGCCCAAGCAGTTCTGGATCGCCAGCGGCGTGTTCGGCCTGGTCGTCGGCGCGATCGCGTTGCCGTTCGCCAAGTCGCCGCTGATCGCCCTCGGCCTGGCCTTCGCCGCGGGCATGGGTCTGCCGCGCTGGATCGTCGGCTTCCTGGCCAAGGCCCGGATCAAGAAGTTCACCGAGGCCTTCTCCGACGCCATCGACATCATCGTCCGCGGCATCAAATCCGGCCTGCCGGTCCATGACTGTCTGAAGATCATCGGCAAGGAGTGCCCCGAGCCGCTCGCCGGTGAGTTCCGCCGCCTGGTGGAGAGCGTCGGTATGGGCGCGCCGATGGATCAGGCCCTGGAGAAGATGTACGAGCGCATGCCGACCAACGAGCTGCGCTTCTTCGCCATCGTGCTGGCGATCCAGCAGAAGACCGGCGGCAACCTCGCCGAGGCGCTGAACAACCTCTCGGTGGTGCTGCGCGGCCGCAAGCTGATGCGTGAAAAGATCAAGGCGCTGTCGTCCGAAGCGATCGCCTCATCCTTCATCATCGGCAGCCTGCCGCCCGGCGTCGTGACCCTGATCTCGGTCACCTCGCCGAAGTACATGGCCCCGATGTTCACCGACCCGCGCGGCCACCTGATGCTGATGGGGGCGGTGTTCTGGATGAGTCTTGGCATCTTCGTGATGCGCAAGATGATCAACTTCAAGTTCTGAGGCGGGCGCGATGGATCTCGTCCAGTTCCTGACCGACCCGGACAATCTGCTGACGGCCTTCGTCGGGGTGGTGTGCTTCGCCACCATCGCGACCCTGGTGCTGCCGATGATGAACAGGTCGAGCCTCGAGGGCCGGCTGAAATCGGTGGCCAACCGCCGCGAGGAGCTGCGCCGCCGTTCACGCGAGGAGATGGCCAAGCGAGGCTCGGGCAGCAGCCTGCGCCAGACCGACGAGGGCCTCTACCGCAAGGTCGTCGACCGGTTGCAGCTGTCACGCCTGCTCGAAGACCCCAAGGTCGCCGAAAAGATGGCCCAGGCCGGCTTCCGCGGCCCGCGCCCGATCAGCGCCTTCTACTTCTTCCGCTTCGTGATGCCGTTCGTCTTCGCCTTGCTGGCGGCGTTCTACCTGTTCGTGGTCAACGACTTCGGCCTGCCGCCGATGAGCCGCTTCACGATCTGCGTCGCCGCCCTGCTGATCGGCTACTACGCGCCCAACGTCTACATCAGCAACATCGCCCAGAAGCGCCGCGAGTCGATCGTGGCGGCCTTCCCCGATTCCCTCGATCTGCTGCTGATCTGCGTGGAAAGCGGCATGTCCATCGAGGCGGCGATCCAGAAGGTCAGCCAGGAGGTCGGCGGCTCCTCGATCGAGCTGGCCGAGGAACTGACCCTGGTCAGCGCCGAGCTGAGCTATCTGCCGGAACGGCGTCAGGCCTACGAGGGTCTCGCCAAGCGGACGAACCATCCGGGCATCAAGGCCGTGGCCACCGCCATGATCCAGGCCGAGCGCTACGGCACGCCGCTGGGCGCCGCCCTGCGCGTGATGTCCAAGGAAAACCGCGAACTGCGCCTGTCCGCCGCCGAGAAGATTGCCGCCGCCCTGCCGGCCAAGCTGACCGTGCCGATGATCCTGTTCTTCCTTCCGGTGCTGTTCGTGATGATCCTCGGCCCGGCGATCATCACCGTGCAGGACACCCTGGCGAAGCAGTAGCGGCGCCCTAGTCCGCCAGCGCGCCCGACAGCACCGCTTCCGCATAGGCGCAGTGCATGGCGATGCCGCGCGCCATGACCTGTTCGTCCAGGGTCATGCGGTTGGAGTGCAGCGCGCAGCAGGACCGGTAATCGCCGCCGACGCCCGTCGGCGCCGCGCCGAGGAAGGCCATCAGGCCCGGGACCTTCTGCAGGACATAGGCGAAGTCCTCGGCGCCCATCATCGGCGTCTTCATCGTCATCCAGGCGCTGTCGCCGTAGAGATCCTTCGCCACCCGTTCAGCGAGGTCGACCTCACGGCCGGAGCAGACGGTGACCGGGAAGCCCTTCTCGATCTCCACCTCGGCGACGCAGCCGTGGGCGGCGGCGATGTTCTCGGCCACCTTGCGGATGCCCTCATGTGCTGCCGCACGGGTGTATTCCGACAGGGTCCGCAGGGTCCCGCGCATGCGGGCGTACTCGGGAATGATGTTGTAGGTCGTGCCGCCCTCGATATGGGCGATGGTGATCACGGCGGGGTCGAACACCGAGATGGTCCGGGTGATCATGGTCTGCATCGCCGTGACGATCTCGCAGGCGACGGGGATGGGGTCGATGGCGTCCTGCGGCATCGAGGCGTGACCGCCGGCGCCGATGACCTTGATGCGGATGCTGTCGGACGAGGCCAGCAGCGGACCGTGTCGCCCGGCGAACACGCCCGTCGGCATGTTGGGCGAGATGTGCAGGGCGAAGGCCGCGTCAGGCAGCGGATCGATCAGGCCGTCCTCGAGCATGAAGCGCGCGCCGTGCCAGCCCTCCTCGCCCGGCTGGAACATGAACATCACCGTCCCGGCCAGCTGGTCCCTTTTCGCGCAGAGCGCCTTCGCGGCGCCGGCCAGCATGGCCACATGGGTGTCATGCCCGCAGGCATGCATCGCCCCCTCGGTGCGTGACGTGAACTCCAGACCGGTGTCCTCGGTCAGCGGCAGGGCGTCCATGTCGCCGCGCAGCAGCACCGTCCGCCCGTTGGCCGACCCGCGCAGGATCGCCAGCACGCCCGTGGTCGAGGGGCCCTGGCGGATCTCCAGCGGCAGACCCTCCAGCGCCTTGAGCACCTTTTCCGTGGTCTTCGGCAGATGCAGACCCAGCTCCGGCTCCATGTGGATCGCCCGGCGCAGTTCAATGGCGTCGTGAAGCAGCGCGTCGCCGGCGGCGGTCCAGCCTTCGCGGTCGATAGAAAGGGCGTTCATAAACGGACTCCGGAGGTGATGAACGCAACGTCGCCCTTTTTGTCGCATCGGTCTAGGAGAGGCGTATGAGCATCGTGACCTTCGCCGACATCGAAGCCGCCGCCACCCGGATCGCAGGCCATGCGGTCAGGACCCCGCTGGTCGAAAGCCCGGCCCTGAACGCCCGGCTGAGCGCGCGCGTGCTGCTGAAGCCCGAGACGCTGCAGCATGCCGGCGCCTTCAAGTTCCGCGGCGCGATGAACAGGATCTCGCAGCTGTCCGACGCGGAGCGTGCACGCGGCGTCGTCGCCTGCTCGTCGGGCAACCATGCCCAGGGGGTCGCGCTCGTCGCGCGGATGCTCGGCGCACCGGCGGTGATCGTCATGCCGGCCGACGCCCCGGCGATGAAGGTGGCCAACACGCGCGGCTACGGCGCCGAAGTGGTTCACTACGACCGCTACACCGAGGACCGCGAGGCCATCACACACGGCATCGCCGAGGCGCGAGGCATGACCATCGTCTGGCCTTTCGACGACGCCGACATCGTCGCCGGACAGGGCACGGTCGGGCTCGAGCTCGTCGCCCAGGCGGCGGAGGTCGAGGCGAAACTCGACGTCGTCCTGACCCCCGTCGGCGGCGGCGGTCTGGCAGCGGGTGTCTCGACGGCGGTGAAGCATCTTCAGCCCGGCGCACAGGTCTATGGTGTCGAACCCTCCGCGTTCGACGATACGGCCCGTTCGATGGTCAGCGGCGCTCGCGAGACCATCGATCCGGCGGCGCGCTCGATCTGCGACGCGCTGCAGTCGCCATCGCCCGGGGCCATCACCTTCCCGATCAACCAGCGGATGCTGGACGGCGTGCTGACGGTCACCGACGCCCAGGTCGCCGAGGCGATCCGCTATGCCTACGCGACCCTGAAGCTGGTTGTGGAACCCGGCGGAGTCGTCGGGCTGGCGGCTCTGTTGGCCGGCGAGCTGGACGTCTCCGGCCAGACGGTCGGCATCGTCCTGTCGGGTGGCAACATCGACCCGACCCTGTTCAGCCGCATCCTGGCGGGAGAGCTCTGATGATCCCTGGTTTCGTTCCACCCCAGACCCCGCTGCTGGTCGTGCTGCGCTCGGCGCTCGACCACAATCTGGCGACCATGCAGAGCCGCTGCGACAAGGCGGGTGTCCGGCTGCGGGCGCACGGCAAGACGCACAAATGCTCCACGTTGGGGCGGCTGCAGGTCGCGGGCGGGGCCGTCGGCCTTTGCGCACAGACGGTCGGCGAGGCCGAGGCCTTTGTCGCGGGCGGCATCCGGGATGTGCTGGTCACCGCGCCGCATGCGCCATGGGGCGCCGCCCGGCTCGCCGCGCTGGCGAAGTCCGGCGCCCGGATCGGCGCGACGGTCGACCACGAGACCCAGATCGAGCGTCTCGGCGCTGCGGCCCGCGCGGCGGGCGTCACGCTCGACTGTGTCATCGATATCGATCCCGGCACACACCGCACCGGCGCCCATCCCTCGAGGGTCATCGCCCTGGCCGGCCTCGCAGCGGCGACGGAGGGCCTGAACTACGCCGGCGTCCAGGCCTATGCCGGACACCTTCAGCATCTGGACGATGTCGCCAAACGGCGCGCGGCGGACGACGCGGTGACAGCGGATCTCGCCAGGGTGGTTGCGGCCCTGCGCGACGCCAGCCTGGCGCCCGGCGTTGTCACCGGCGGCGGCACCGGCACCCACGCCTGGGATCTCGATTCCGGAGTCTTCACCGAGATCCAGGCGGGCTCCTATGCGGTCATGGACGTCGAGTACGAAGTCTGCGGCGGCCCCGAGGGCGGCTGGCCGTTCCAGCAGGCGCTGTTCGTCGTCGCCAGCGTGGTCTCGGCCAATCACAAGAGCCATGTCACCGTCGACGCCGGCTTCAAGGCCTTCTCCAGCGACGGCCCGCCGGCGCGGCTGGCAGCCGGCGCGGCAGACGGCTCGCTCTGGCGGCCGATGGGTGACGAGCACGGGATGATCATCCACCCGTCCGGTCTTCCGGCGTTGAAGAGCGGCGACTTCGTCAATGCGGTCGACGCCCTCGACGCCGACCCCGCCGCGGCCTGGCCCGCCGACGCCCCGGCGCTTGGAGCCCTCGTCTGGCTGCAGCCTGGCCACTGCGACCCGACCATCAACCTCTATGACGCCCTGCACGTCGTGTCCGACAACGGCGACATCGAGCGCTGGGCGATTGACGCCCGCCGGTCCAGCCGGGCGGGCGTCCGCACCCGCGCGGGCGAACTCGAGGCCTGATCGGGGGCTTGCCCTGTCCCCGCGTCATCCGCGCAGACTGCGGGAAACAGGGAGCGACGCGATGAACGACATGGATTTCACCGGCAAGCGCGTGCTGGTCGTCGGCGGCACCAGCGGCATCGGCAACGGCATCGCCCAGGCGTTCCGCGAGCGCGGCGCCAGGGTCGCCGTCTGGGGAACCCGTGACGCCTCCGACTACCGGGTCGAGGACGGCTCCGACCTCTCGGGCCTGACATTCGCCCGCGTGGACGCCTCCGACAGCCCCGCCGTTGCGGCGGCGGCTTCGCCGTTCGACGGGCTGGACGTGCTGATCCTGGCCCAGGGCACGGTGCTCTATCGCAAGGGCGAGTTCGAGATGGACGGCTTCCGCAAGGTAGTCTCGGTCAACCTCGACAGCATGATGGCCTGCGCCATGCGCTTCCTGCCCGACCTCAAGGCATCGGGCGGAAACATCATCACCATCAGTTCGACCTCGGCCTATCACGCCACGCGCGGCAACCCGGCCTACAACGCCTCCAAGGCCGGGGTCGTGGCCCTGACGCGCACGCTCGGACAGGCCTGGGCGACCGACGGCGTCCGCGTCAACGGCGTGGCGCCGGGTCTTGTCGACACCAAGCTGACCAAGGTCACCACGGAGAACCCCGACCGTCTGGCGGCCAGTCTGCGCGGCATTCCCATGCACCGTCTGGGCACCCCCGCCGACATGGCAGGGGCGGCGCTATTCCTTGCCTCGCCGCTGGCCGGCTACATCACCGGACAGACGATCATCGTCGACGGCGGATTGACCCTCTGAAGGTGCTGTTTGCGGCGAGCGATTTCGGACGATAGGGTCCGGCCCGCAAATCCTCGCCATCAAGAGCGCTGTTTCATGAAAAAGCTTCTGCTTGCCGCCCTTCTCTGCGCCGCGCCCCTCGCCGGCTGTTCGACGCTCGACGGCCTGATCCCGGGCCGGGCGGCCAGCCCCGCCGCGACCCCGACGGTCGATACGGCCCGCCTGGCCTCCGCCATCAAGACGCTGTCCTCCGACGCCTTCGAAGGCCGCGCCCCGGCCTCGGCCGGTGAGGAAAAGACCGTCGCCTTCCTCGTCGACCAGCTGAAGCAGATCGGCCTGGAGCCGGGTGGCGACCTGAAGGACGGCAGGCGCGCCTGGACCCAGGACGTGCCGCTGGCCCGCTTCCAGATCGTCGGCACGCCGAGCCTCGGCGTGACCATCAACGGCAAGACCACGCCCCAGACCCAGGGCGAGGAAATCGCCATCCGCGCCGCCCAGACCAACGTCGACAGCGTCACCTTCTCGGGCGCCCCGATCGTCTTCGCCGGCTATGGCATCAAGGCGCCGGAACGCGACTGGGACGACTTCAAGGGCATGGACCTGAAGGGCAAGATCGTCCTGGTGATGATCAATGACGCCGACTACGAAACCGGTCAGGGCGATTTCGGCGGCAAGGCCATGACCTACTATGGTCGCTGGACCTACAAGTTCGAGGAGGCCGCCCGCCAGGGCGCGCTCGGCTTCATCGTGGTGCACGAGACCGGTCCCGCCTCCTACGGCTGGGCGACGGTCAAGAATTCCAACACCAACGAGATGTTCGACATCGTCCGCGCCGACCCGACAAAGGCCCACGCGCCGGTCGAGGGCTGGGTCCAGCGCGATACGGCCGCCGCCTGGCTGGCCGCCGCCGGCTACGACTACGAGACCCTGAAGCGCGAGGCCCAGACCCGCGCGTTCAAGCCGGTCGAGCTGACGGGCGTGACCCTCTCGGGCGACTACAAGGTGAAGCACGAGGTGATCATCTCGAAGAACGTGGTCGCCATCCTGCCGGGCGCCAAGCGGCCGGACGAGACGATCTTCTACACGGCCCACTGGGATCACCTGGGCGTCGGCCGGCCCGATGCGAAGGGCGACAGGATCTATAACGGCGCCGTCGACAACGCGACGGGCACCGCCGCCCTGCTGGAGATGGCCCGCCTCTACAAGGCCGCACCGCGCACCGACCGCTCGATCGTCTTCCTGTGGGTGACCGCCGAGGAGCGCGGCCTGCTGGGGTCTGAATACTACGCGGCGAACCCGCTCTATCCGCTGGCCACCACCGTCGGCGTGCTGAACACCGACGCCCTGGACCCCACCGGCCCGGCCCGCGACTTCACCATTTCCGGCAACGCCAAACTCGAACTGCTCGACATGCTGATCGCCGAGGGCGCGAAGCGGAACCGCACCTACACCCCGGACCCCTCGCCGGAAGCGGGCTACTTCTTCCGCTCCGACCACTTCCCGTTCGCCAAGCGCGGCGTGCCGGCGATCTCGTTCGGGTCCGGCCAGGACATGGTCACCGGCGGTCTCGCGGCCGGCCAGGCCTTTGACCAGACCTACCGCACCAGCATGTATCACCAGCCGGCCGACGAATGGTCCGACAGCTGGTCGATGGACGGCATCGCCGCCGACATCACCATGCTCTACGACCTGGGCCGCGACCTGGCGACGTCGAACCGCTGGCCGGCCTGGGGCGCGGGCTCGGAGTTCAAGGCCACCCGCGACGCCACGGCGGCCGCGCGGCAGTAGTCTCCACGTTTCCGTCTCCGCGGCGAAGGCCGGGGCCCGGATCAAAGTGCTGCGCGCTTCGGGAAGAACCCGACACCGTGGCTGAATCTGGATCCCGGCCCTCGCCGGGAAGACGGGGAGGGGAAACCTCTCAGGTTCGCCGACACCACCCGGAGGCAGCATGACCGTCAGTGTCTTCGACCTGTTCAAGCCCGGCATCGGGCCCTCGAGCTCGCACACCATGGGCCCGATGACCGCCGCGGTACGGTTCGTCGGCCTGCTGCGGGCGGCCAGCCTGCCGGCGACGATCACGCGGGTCGAGGTGAAGCTCTACGCCTCGCTGGCCCTCACCGGCCGGGGCCACGCCACGGACACGGCGGTGATGCTCGGGCTGATGGGGTTCGTGCCCGCGACGCTGGACCCCGACGCCGGTGAGGCGGCGCTGGCGAGCCTGCGCGCGGAGCAATGGATGACGCTCGGCGGCGACGGCCCGGGGATCGCGTTCGACGAGGCGCGGGACATCGTCTGGGCCGGCCGTGAACGGCTGCCGCAGCATCCCAACGCCATGACCCTGACCGCCTTTGCCGGTGAGGCCGTGCTGCTGCAGCGATCCTACTTCTCCATCGGCGGCGGCTTCGTCCGCGACGAGGACGAGATCCACCGCAACACCGGCGACGAGGAAGGGCCGCCCGTGCCCTTCCCCTATGAGTCCGGCGCAGAACTGCTGGCGATGACCCAGGCGGCCGGCGTGACCATCGCCGCAGCCATGATGGCCAACGAGCGGGTCCAGCGGTCGGAGGCCGAGGTGACCGCCGGGCTCGACACGATCTTCGAGGCCATGGAGGCCTGTATCGATCGCGGCATGCGCATCGGCGGGACCCTGCCCGGCGGCTTGAACGTCAAGCGCCGGGCGCAGCAGGTGCACCAGGCAATCATGGCCAAGGTCGAACGCCAGATCAGCGACCCGCTGGCGGCGATGGACTTCGTCAACCTCTGGGCCCTCGCGGTCAACGAGGAGAACGCCGCCGGCGGCAAGGTGGTCACCGCCCCGACCAATGGCGCGGCCGGACTGATCCCGGCGGTGCTGCGGTTCTACAACCGGTTCTACCAGGGCACGGCCGAGGGCCGCCGCACCTTCCTGCTGACCGCCGCCGCCATCGGCGCGCTCTACAAGAAGAACGCCTCGATCAGCGGCGCCGAGGTCGGCTGTCAGGGCGAGGTCGGCGTCGCCTGTTCGATGGCCGCCGCCGGCCTCTGCGCGGCCATGGGCGGAACCAACAGCCAGATCGAGAACGCCGCCGAAATCGGCATGGAGCATAACCTCGGCCTGACCTGCGACCCGATCGGCGGCCTGGTCCAGATCCCCTGCATCGAGCGCAACGCCATGGGCGCCATCAAGGCCATCGACGCGGCGCGCCTGGCCCTGCTGGGCGACGGCGAGCACAGCGTCTCACTCGACAAGGTCATCGCCACGATGAAACGCACCGGCGAGGACATGAACGAGATCTACAAGGAGACCTCGCTCGGCGGGCTGGCCGTGGGGCTGGCGGTGAACCGGGTGGAGTGCTGAACAGAGGCAAGCACGACTGCGGCCGCATGGGGCGGTGGCGATGCAGGGGCTGGTGGATCGGTAACCTCCCTCTCCCGCAGGGAGATGTGGCCCGGCGGAGCCGGGTCGGAGAGGGAAGAACAGCTGTCCGACGGGAAGCGCTGAACTGGTCCCGCACCGGCGCCTCCCTTTCCACCATGCTCCGCATGGTCCCCCTCTCCCTCCGGGAGAGGATAGAACCACAGAGTCCGAAAACCGCGAGACTCCGCCACCTCCGCCCGCCATCATCCCCGCATGGATCTCACCCCTGACGCCTGTTACCGCGCCATAGAGACGCGCGACGCCCGGTTTGACGGGCGGCTGTTCATCGGGGTGACGAGCACGGGCATCTACTGCCGGCCGGTCTGCCCGGCGCGGACGCCCAAGCGCGAGAACTGCACCTTCCACCGCTCTGCCGCCGCCGCCGAGGAGGCCGGGTTCCGCGCCTGTCTGCGCTGCCGGCCCGAGACCTCGCCGGACCTCGGCGCCTGGCTGGGGACCTCGGCGACCGTGCGCCGGGCCCTGACGCTGATCGAGGGTGGGGCGCTGGACGAGGGCGATGTCGAGGCGCTGGCTGAACGACTTGGCGTGGGCGACCGCCAGCTGCGGCGGCTGTTCAAGGAGCACCTCGGCGCCTCGCCCGTTGGCGTGGCCCAGACCCGCCGGGTGCTGCTGGCCAAGCAACTGATCCACGAGACCGACCTGCCGATGGGCGAGGTGGCGCTGGCTGCCGGCTTCGGCAGCGTGCGGCGGTTCAACGAGACCTTCCAGCGGCTCTACAACCGCCCGCCCCTGGCCCTGCGCCGCCGCGGCGTGCGGGCGTCCGACGGCGAGTCCATCAAGCTGCACCTGCGCTACAAGCCGCCCTACGACTGGGACGGCCTGCTCGATTTCCTGCGCCTGCGCGCGATTCCCGGTGTCGAGACGGTGGTCGACGACACCTACAGCCGCACCATCACCGTGGGCGAGGACGCCGGGACCCTGTCGGTCACTCACGCCAGCGGCAACCGGCTGGCGGTCGAGGTCCGGTTTCCGAAACTGACCGCCCTGCCGACCATCCTGGCAAGGGTGCGGCGGGTGTTCGATCTGTCCGCCGACCCGTTGCAGATCGGCGAGCACCTGAGCGCCGATCCCGCCCTCGCGGCGATGGTCGCGGCGCGACCGGGCCTGCGCGTGCCCGGGGCCTGGGACGGGTTCGAGCTGGCCGTGCGGGCGATCCTCGGCCAGCAGATCACCGTCCCCGCGGCCGTGAAGCTGGCCGGACGGCTGGCCGCCGAGTACGGCGACCCGCTGGCCGAGGGCTGGGCGCGGCCGGGCCTCACCCTGACCTTCCCGCAGGCCGCACGGATGGCCGGCGAGGACATCGCGGGCCTCGGCCTGATGCCCGGCACGCGGGCGCGGGCCATCGGCTCGATCGCGGCGGCCGTGCACGCCGACCCGGCGCTGTTCGGTCCCCAGGCCAGCCTCGAGGAGGCGGTGGTCAAACTCCGCGCGCTGCCCGGCATCGGGGAGTGGACCGCCCAGTACATCGCCATGCGCCAGCTGCGCGAGCCTGACGCCTTCCCCGCCGCCGACATCGGGCTGATGCGGGCGCTGGAAGTCGAGGGCGTACGGCCCTCGCCGGCCGAACTGCTGGCCCGCGCCGAACAGTGGCGGCCGTGGCGCGCCTACGCCGCCCTGCACCTGTGGGCGACCGACACCGTGGTGCTGAAGGCGATCGCCGATGCCAGACGCGCGGCCTGAACGCCTCATCCGAAGCTGGCTGGAGACGCCGGTCGCGACGCTGCAGATCGTCGTCGATCCGGAAGAGGTCGTCCGCGTGCTCGACTTCGACAACGACAGCCCGCGCACGCGCCGGCTGATGGCTATCCACTACGCCGGGGTTCCGGTGATCGAGGGCGAAACGCCGAAGGCCATCGCGACCGCGCTCGACCGCTACTTCGACGGCGAGATGGCGGCGCTGGCGGAGATCCCCTACCGCGTCGCCGGCACCGACTTTCAGCGCCAGGTCTGGCAGGCCCTGACCGAGATTCCCGCCGGCGAGACGCGAACCTACAGCCAGCAGGCCGCCCGCATCGGCCGGCCGTCGGCGGTGCGGGCGGTGGGCCTGGCCAATGGCGCCAATCCCGTCGGTATCGTCATCCCCTGTCACCGGGTGATCGGCGCCGACGGATCACTCACCGGCTTCGGCGGCGGGATCGAGCGCAAGCGCTGGCTGCTGGCGCATGAGGGGGCGGCATAGGGGACATGTACCGCCTTCGGTACGTGTCCCCTAATCGAGCGGCGCCGGGTTTAGGGGACTCGTACCTGCAGTACATGTCCCCGCTTGCCCTCTTGCTCCCGCCAGTCTGCTGCCATCATGCTGTCAGCAGACTGCCGCTAGAACCCCGCCATGAGACGCGCTGACCGACTGTTCCAGATCATCCAGATCCTGCGCCGCGGGCGCGGGCCGGTGACGGCCGATGTGATGGCCGAGGAGCTGGAGACCTCGAAACGCACCATCTATCGCGACATCGCTGACCTCATGAGCCAGCGGGTGCCGATCCGCGGCGAGGCCGGGGTCGGCTATGTGCTGGAGGGCGGGTTCGACCTGCCGCCGCTGATGCTGACCGCCGACGAGATCGAGGCGGCGGTGCTGGGGGCCCAGTGGGTCGCCAGCCGGGGCGATCCGGCCCTGTCCCGGGCGGCGCTCGATCTGGTGGCCAAGATCAGCGCCACCGTGCCCGAGCGCCTGCGGCCGCTGATCCTCGATCCCAGCTCCCGCTCGACACCCAGCAACTGGCATCGGCCCGATGGCCTCGACATGGCGCGGGTGCGGGCTTCGATCCACGCGGGGCTCAAGCTGGGGCTGCACTACAGGGACGAACAGGAGCGCGAGACGCGGCGGACGATCTGGCCGGTCGCGGTCGGTTACATGGACGCGGTGCGGCTGCTGATCGGCTGGTGCGAGCTGCGGCAGGATTTCCGCAGCTTCCGCACCGACCGGGTCATCGACGCGGCGTTCCTCGATGAGCGCTATCCGGAGCGGCCGGCGATCCTGCGGGCGAAATGGCGCAAGACGCTGGGCAAGTCGGAAGCGTGTTGAGCCTTTCGAGCCCGAACGCCGGGATGACGTCCGCCTAGCCTGCGAACACCGCCGCGAGATCCGCGTCGGTCATCAGCCGGAACGCCCCCGCCGCCAGATCCTCCGGCAACGTCAGGCCGCCCATGCTCTCGCGGTGCAGGGCCGTGACGTGGTTGCCCATGGCCGCGTACATCCGCCGGACCTGGTGATAGCGCCCCTCGGTCAGGGTCAGCAGGGCCTCGGTCGGCGACAGCGTCTCCATCACCGCCGGCAGGAGCGGTTTGGTCTCGCCGTCGAGCATCAGCCCGCCGGCCGCAAAGGTCTCCGCCTCGTCGCCCCGCAGCGGGCGGTCCAGCGTCACGCGATAGCGCTTGGGGACGTGGCTCTTCGGCGAGATCACCCGGTGCAGCAGCCCGCCGTCGTCCGTCAGCAGCAGCAGGCCGGACGTCTCCTTGTCCAGGCGGCCGATGGTCGAGATCGCCGGGTCGCGCATGCGCCAGCGGGTCGGCAGCAGGTCATAGACCAGCGGCCCGGCCTCCTTGTGCGAGCAGGTGGTTCCGAGCGGCTTGTGCAGCATCAGGGCGATGCCCGGCGGCGGGTCGATCGGCCTGCCGTCCAGGTGCAGGTGATCGGGCAGGTCGCGGGTCAGCGGCACATGCTTGTCGGCGTCGCGCAGGGGCTCGCCGTCGAAGGTGATGCGGCCGTTCTTCGCCAGAGCCTGCATCTCGCGCCGCGAGCCGTAGCCGAGATTGGCCAGCAGGCGGTCCAGACGCAGGGTCGGCGTCTTGCTCACCGGCGGGCCTCGAACACCTTGTAGCCGGCGGTGTCGGCGCGGGAGGGCGAGACCTTGAACACCTCCGCCAGCACCTTCTCGTAGGGCAGGTGACGGTTGGCCACGATCCACAGGGTGCCACTGCGCCGCAGGGCGTTCGCCGCCTGGCGGATGAAGGTCTGGCCCAGCTGCTTGTCCTCGGCCCCGCCGTCGTGGAACGGCGGGTTCATGATCACGAAGTCGAGGCTGCCAGCCTCGATGCCGGCGGTGCGCACATCGGTCCAGGCAAAGGTCGCGCGGGGGTCCTCGATGTTGCGTCTGGCCGCCTCGATCGCCCGCCGGTCGCTGTCGATCAGCAGCAGGCTCGTTACCTTGGGGTGGGTCAGCGCCGCCTTCGACAGGAAGCCGATGCCCGCGCCGAAGTCGGCGCCCTTGCCGGCCAGCGGCGTCAGGGTCCTGACCAGCAGGGCGCTGCCCGGGTCGACGCGATCCCAGCTGAACACGCCGGGCTGGGTCCAGGCATCGAGGCCGTCGTGGAAGCGCGGCGCGCCATCGGCGATTGCCTCGGCCAGGCCCACGGGCTCTGCCGGCCGCCGGACCGTGCAGATGCGGTGGTGCCGCCGCGACTCCTCGTTGACGGCGCAGCCGAAGGCTTCGAGCTCCTTCTTCAGGCGCGAGCCGCCCTTGTCCTTGAGCGCGGCGATGGTCAGCAGGCCGTCAGGCGACAGGGCGCGCAGGCCCTGCGCCATCGCATAGCGACGCTCCACCGTGCCCGGGGGCGCCAGCAGCGTGATTCCCGCGAGCGCGCCGTCGGCAAGGTCCTCGAGACGCGCGCTGCCGGGAACGAGCGGCGAGAACTGGATCGCGCCCGCGGCCGCCTCGGCCACCTCGCGCGGTGGGGCGCCATAGACGCCATGGATTTCGGATTGTTCGGTCACGGCGTCCTCATAGCCGTCATGTCGGGAAGTTGAAACGTGCGGCGGAGAGTTCGGATCTCGGCCCATCAGATTGTCATCCGTCTGTGGGAAGCGTCCGCCTCGTCATCTTCGAACAAAGGGGCAGGTCATGAGCTTGATTGACGAGGTTTCCAGGCTGCTCGGCAACAAGGCCGGCACAGGTCTGGACGCCCTCATGGACACCCTGGCGGACATGGGCGGGCTGGGGGATCTACCGGCGCGGGCCCGCGATCAGGGCATGGGCGAGCTCGTCCAGTCCTGGATCAGCCCGGAGGCCAACCTGCCGATCACGCCGGACCAGGTTCAGGCGCTGCTCGGGTCCGGCGCCGTAGACCGGTTCGCTGACAAGCTCGGCGTTCAGCCCGGAGTCGCCGCCCGACACCTTTCCAGTCTGCTCCCGCAGGTCGTCGACAGCCTGACCCCGACCGGCATTCTGCCTCGCCACAGCGTCGACGGCATCCTCGCCGGGCTGGGCGGCCTGCTGAGGGGCTGACCGGCGTCAGCCGATCTCCACGATCTCGACCGAAGCGCCCGCCAGGATGGCCTCGTCACCGACTGACTTGCCGAGCAGCGCCTGACCCAGCGGGGAGATGTACGAGACGCTGCCCTTCACCGGATCGGCCTCGTCCTCGCCGACGATGCGGAAGGTCTGGCGGCGGCCGTCCTCGCGCTCAAACGTCACCGCGTCGCCGAACCGCAGGGTCCCGTCGTCCTCGCCGCGCTCGACGAGCTGGGCGGTCGCCCGGCGGGAGGACCAGTAGCGCAGGTCCCGCGTCGCCCGCGCCATGGCGGTGCGGTCGGCGCTGACATCGCCGCCGGACTTGGCCGACGTCATCGCCGCGCGCGCGTCGGCCAACGCCGCCTCGATCAGGGCCAGGCCCTGCGGCGTGACGAGGTTGGGGTGAGGCGAGATCGGCCGGTCGGGCAGATTGGCCGCGACCGACTCGTAGTCCTCTTCCTTGGTGAAGGCGACGCTCATGGGTGCAGTCTAGCGGATATCGGGCGGCGCCGCGTGGCAGATTGTCCGGACCGGGCCCTCGCTGTTCGCGAAGCGCCAATCGCCGGACGGATTTCGCGGAACGCCACAACACCTTCGCGAACGGACTTACGGAGTGCTGACCCTTGGGCCTAGGCTTGGGCCCTCAGATCCAGCCGGACCCTCTCTCATGCGAAACTTCATGTACGCCGCTCGCCCGCTGGCGAACGATCTTCTCTCCAGCCTGCTGTTCGCGGCGCTGATAGCGATGAACGTGGACCGACAGATCGCGACCGGGATGGCGATCGGCTTCGGCATCGGCCACGTCGCCCTGTGGCTGGTGCTGCGGAAGCCGGTCGCGCCGCTGCAGTGGGCAAGCCTGGCGCTGGTGCTGATGTTCGGCGCCGCAAGCCTGGTCTTTCACGACGTCCGTTTTCTGATGGCCAAGCCGACCCTGATCTACCTGATCCTGACCGTGATGATGCTGAAGCGGGGCTGGATGCTGCGCTACATGCCGTCGGTGGCGGTGGGTCACGGCGAGGGGCCGATGATCCTCTTTGGCTATGTCTGGGCGGGGCTGATGGCGCTGACCGCGGTGGCCAACCTCGTGGTCGCCGTGCGGTTCCCGGAAATCTGGCCGGCGTTCCTGGCGATCTTCCCGACCGTCTCGAAGTTCGTCCTGTTCGCGGTCCAGTTCGCCACCGTGCGTCACCTGACAATTCGTAGCGTCCGGGCGCAGCGGGCACTGTCCGGGGCAGAGGCGACCTGACCCCCTTGACCGACCCACGGTAAGGCGGACCCTTCTGCGGGAAACAGGGAGAGCCGCCATGACCTTCAAACCCGACGACCTGATGTATCGCCCCGGCCTGATGGACGGCGAACGGATCCTGATCACCGGTGGGGGCACCGGTCTGGGCAAGGTTATGGCCGAGGCCTGCCTGATGCTCGGCGCGACGGTCTACATCTGCGGACGGCGCGGCAATGTGCTTGAGGAGACAGCGAAGGAACTGATGGCGGCCCATGGCGGCAAGGTCGTCGGCATCCCCTGCGACATCCGGGTGCCGGAAGCGATCAAGGACATGATCGACACGGTCTGGGCCGACGGCGGAGCGCTGACCGGGCTGGTCAACAACGCCGCCGGCAACTTCATCAGCCGTACGGAAGACCTGAGCCCGCGCGGCTTCGACGCCATCGCCAACATCGTCTTCCGCGGCTCGTTCTTCGTGACGCTGGAATGCGGCAAGCGCTGGATCGCCGAGGGCAAGAAGGCGTCGGTCATTTCCATCCTGACCACCTGGGTGTGGAACGGCGGGCCGTTCACGGTGCCCAGCGCCATGTCCAAGGCGGCGTTAAATGTCATGACCCAGTCGCTGGCCGTGGAGTGGGGTCCCAAAGGCATCCGCTTCAACGCCATCGCGCCAGGGCCCTTCCCGACCGAAGGCATGAGCGCGCGGCTGAACCCAGGCCAGCAGCAGAACGCCTACGAGAACATGAGCGGCAACCCGATGGGCCGCGTGGGCGAGATGGCTGAGCTGGCCAACCTCGCGGTCTATCTGCTGCACCCGGGCTCGACCTATGTGAACGGCCAGACGATCGCCATCGACGGCGGCCAGTACAACGCCAGCGGCGGCAACTTCTCCCGTCTCAGCGAATGGGGCGACGACCAGTGGCAGGCTGTGAAGGACATGATCAAGTCGACCAACGACAAGGACCGGGCCCAGCGCACCGTATGACCACGCCGCGGCCACGACCGACCGTCAGGCTCCTGCTGATTTCTCCGGCAGGTCGGCTGCTGCTCATGCGCTTTGAGGACCCGGACAACGCGGGCGGCGGCTGGTGCACGATCGGCGGCGGCGTCGACGACGGCGAAACCCTGGAAGACGCCGCCTGGCGGGAACTGCGCGAAGAAACCGGTCTAACGGAGATGATGCTCGGCCCCAAGGTCTGGACCCGCGAGCTGGACCTGCTGATCGAGGGTGAGCCGCGTCGCCTGTTTGAACACTATTTCGTCGCCCATGCGCCGCACGAGGAGGTCGTCGATCACCACTGGACCGCGCTGGAACGCCGCGTGGTCACGGCCATGCGCTGGTGGACGCCGGCCGAGATCCTCGGCAGTGACGCTGTGTTCTTTCCGGCGGAACTGGTCGTCCACCTGCCTGCCGTCCTGGCCGGGGACATCCCGCCGGAACCGCTGGTGCTGGTGGGCTGACCGCCGGTCGCCCCCGGCTCGGGGTCAGTCGTCCGTGAGCCCGTCCAGGCTGACGCTTCGCCCACGTGACCACTGGACGGCGCCGGCGGCGGTGGCCGGGTAGAGCGTCGCCTTGCCCCCGTTGGCGTAGACGCCGCTTCGGAACAGCTGCTGCTCCTTCCTGCGCCGGGGGATGATCGCGGCCGGGCGCTTCCAGTTCATGAACTGCGTTCCCGCCAGCGGCTTCTTCCCGGCGTTGATCGATGCGGTCAGCGAGGCGGTTGCGATACGGCCGGTGTTGAAGTGGAACGACACCAGGGCGTCGAACTCATGTTGCGCCAGCGGCACGTGAATTGCCGCATTCACCCCGGCCTCGTAGTCGGCGAGGTCTCGCCGGAACAGCGCGAAGGCTTCGGCGAGCGTGAGGGCGGGGGTCGGATGACCCGGGTCCGGCGGACCGGCCGCGGCCGTGTGGCCAATGCCGATGGTCCAGATGCCGACCGAGTCGAGATAGCGGGTCAGCACGATCGCCTCATGCCCGGCGAGCTCCTTCGCACCCGCCATGGACATCCTCATGGTCGTCATGGTCGCCTCCAACGTCGACACAACCTCGTCGCACGTTCGCGCGAAATGCACGCGATGCGCAAGAGATATGGTTAACCGGGACTTAACGAACCTGCGGCAGGGTGAGCTCATGCCGCGCCTTGTCGCCCTCCTCGTACTGTCTCTCGCCCTCGCCGCGCCTGCCGCCGCACAGCAGGGCCGGATCGCGGTCGGTCAGACCTCCGGCGACCAGGCCGGCCTGCGCGGCAGCGTGAGCGCGACCCCGGCGCCTGCGCCGGAGGAGGATCCATTGCTGCTCCCGCCCCCGCCGGCCCAGCCCCTGGCCACGTCAGCCTCGCCCGCCGGCGGCAGCCAATGCCGCCTCAGCTGCTCGCAGACCTACTACTTCTGCCTGGCCGGCGAGGACGAGCGCTGTCCGCAGCTCTGGAGCCGCTGCGTCGCGGGCTGCGCGGGCTAGGCGCCCCAGCGTCACGGTTGACGCACACGTCATCGCCGATAGGGTTCCCTGAACATCGATAAGTCAGGGAGCGCCGCAATGGCCGACCGTCTGCCCAAGGCCTGCATCATCGGGGCCGGCTGTTCCGGATTCACAACCGCAAAGCGGCTGAAGGACGTGGGCGTTCCCTACGACTGCTTCGAGATCTCCGACGAGGTCGGCGGCAACTGGTACTACAGGAACCCCAACGGGATGTCGGCCTGCTACGAGAGCCTGCATATCGACACCTCCAAGTGGCGCCTGGCGTTCGAGGACTATCCCGTGCCGTCGGACTGGCCGGATTTCCCCTCCCACGCCCAGTTGTTCCAGTACTTCAAGGACTACGTCGACCACTTCGGCCTGCGCGAAACGATCACCTTCAACACCGGCGTGGCGAAGGCGCGGCGCAATGCCGACGGCCTGTGGGAGGTGACCCTCTCGACCGGCGAAACCCGCCTCTACGACGTGCTGTTCGTCTGCAACGGCCACCACTGGAGCCCGCGCATTCCGGACTATCCCGGCGAGTTCGACGGGGCTGCCTTCCACAGCCACGCCTATCGCGACCCGTTCGATCCGGTCGACATGCGCGGCAAGAACATCGTCGTCGTCGGCATGGGCAACTCGGCGATGGATATCGCCAGTGAGCTGGCCCAGCGGCCGATCGCGAAAAACCTCTGGGTCTCAGCCCGCCGCGGCGTCTGGGTGCTGCCCAAATACATGAACGGCAAGCCGGCGGACAAAACCGCCATGCCCCACTGGATGCCGCGCAAGCTGGGCCTGAGCCTGGCCCGCAAGACCATCCGCAAGACGCTCGGCAACATGGAAGACTACGGGTTGCCCAAGCCCGACCATGAGCCGCTCGAAGCCCACCCCTCGGTCAGCGGCGAGTTCCTGACCCGCGCCGGCTGCGGCGACATCAAGTTCAAGCCGGCGATCAAGGCGCTGGAAGGCGGCAACGTTCGCTTCGCCGACGATACCGTCGAGCAGGTCGACGCCATCATCTTCGCCACCGGCTACGACATGCGGTTCCCGTTCTTCGACGACGCGGAGCTGGTGCCGGACGCCGATCACCAGTTGCCGCTGTTCAAGCGGATGATGAAGCCGGGTATTCCCAACCTGTTCTATATGGCGCTGGCCCAGCCGCTGCCGACGCTGGTGAACTTCGCCGAGCAGCAGTCCAAGCTGGTCGCGGCCTATCTGACGGGACAGTATCTGCCGCCGTCCGAGGCCGAGATGAAGGCCGTCACGATCAAGGACGAGGAGACCCACAAGGGTCAGTACTACGCCTCCAAGCGTCACACGATCCAGGTCGATTTCGGCATCTACTGCCACGACCTGATGAAGGAGATCGCGAAGGGCGAGAAGCGCGCGAGGGCGGCGGGGAACCGGCTGCCGGTAAAGGCGCGCGCGGAGACGGCGAAGGTCTAGACCAAAGGGACTCCAGGCGCCGTGGTCACCGTCGCTTTCGATGGTCTTCCGGTTGTCGTCATCGCCGCTGGCTGGCCCGGACAATCCGGGCCATGTCGAACCTGTGGGTCGCGTTACGCCCGGAACGCCTGCAGGAACGCCGCCGTGTGGAAGCGCCGGTAGCGCGCCTGCTCGGCGGCGTCGCCGACGGGCAGGGCGTAGCCGACCGATCCCAGGGAGGTCTGGAGGAAGGGCGCGAAGAACATCCGGGCCATGAACGCCGGATCATGGCCCTTGCCCAGCTCCCCCCGCTCCATCGCCCGGAAGAAGGCGCGGGCCAGCACCATCAGGCCCGGAGCGAGAACCTGGTCGCGGATAAAGGCGGCGACCTCCGGCCGGCGACCCGACTCGTCCAGCGCCAGGATCAGGTAGCCGCGCGTCAGGCCGCGCGACTGCATATCGCCCACCCGATCGGCGAAGCCCTCGATCAGGCCCCCGATCGGGCCGTTGTAGGAATCGACCCAGGCGGAGATCTGTCGGAACGGGATCGCCAGATCTTCCTCGAGTAACGCCTCGATAAGCCGGTCCTTGCCGGGGAAATAGCGGTAGACCGCCGGCTTGGTGACCCCGGCGGCGGAGGCGACCTCATCCATCCGGGTCGCCTCGAATCCCTTGCGGGCGAACACATCGCGCGCCGCATCGAGGATCTCCCGAGGACGCGCACGGGCCCGCTCACTGCGGGCGGCAGACGCGGGTGTCCGAACCGGAAGCGGCGCCGCGACAGGTCGGCCGGTCATTGAATCCCCCATGGCTAGCCCTTCACCGTTCTGTATACTCGCGGGTAACAAAATGGTTCCCGCATCCGGAGTTGGAACGATGACGCTCAGTGTCGATGTCTTCTGGTCATTCCGCAGCCCCTATTCGTGGCTGATCACGCCCGCGCTGGTCAAACTCCGGAAGGAGTACGATGTGGCGGTCAATATCCGGCCTGTCATGCCGATCGCGGTGCGGATCGACGGCTTCTTCAAGCGCGTGAACCCCCTCTGGCCGCCCTATCTGGCGCGCGACGTCTATCGGCTGGGCCAGATGCAGGGCACGCCGATCCGCTGGCCCCGGCCCGACCCTGTCGTAATGGACATCGCCAGCGGCGAAGTGCCGAAGGAGCAGCCCTACATCTACCGCATCACCCGTATGGGTCAGGCCGCCGCCGAGGCGGGCAGGGGCCTGGACTACATCGCCGAGGCCGGCCGGGTGATCTGGGGCGGGGCGGTCGACAACTGGCATGAGGGGGACCACCTGGCCCAGGCCGCCATCCGCGCCGGCCTTGATCCTGACGCACTGGAAAAAACCGCACGCGATGACGCCGACCGGCTCGACACAGCCATCGCCGCAAACCAGAAATCGCTGGAACAGGCGGGTCACTGGGGCGTTCCCACGATGGTTTTCGAAGGAGAGCCCTTCTTTGGTCAGGACCGGCTGGATGTGCTGATCTGGCGAATGAAGCAGAGCGGTCTGTCCGAACGTCGTTCAGCGACGGTTCAGGTGACCTGAAGTTATCTGGCGACAGAACGGTGCAGCGGCGTTCTTCAACGTCCCTGCACGCGAGATCGCTCTCGGAGGAGACGGGTGATGAAGAAGACAACGGTTCTGATCGCGATGATGGCGGCGTCTGTCGCCGCCCCTGCGGCATCACAGTCGGGAAGCGGCTACTACCCGGGCGGCGGACGCGACGGTCGTGGCCAGCCGTCCATCACCCTGTATGAGGGACCCGATTTCACCGGCCGATACATCACCTTCAACGGCAACATCACCAATCTGCCGCGTCAGTTCAACGACCGCGCCATGAGCGTCCGGGTGCGCGGCGCGTGGCGCCTGTGTGTCGACAGCGACTTCCGCGGCGGCTGCACCGAGGTCAACCGCGATGTGCGCGATCTGCGCCAGCTTGGTCTGGCTCGCACGATCAGCTCGATGCAGGTCGCCTACGGTGGCGGCTACGGCGGTCCAGGAGGCCCCGGCGGGGGATATGGCGGCGGCTACGGCGGCCCCGGTGGCCCCGGCGGCGGCTACGGCGGTGGACCGGGCGGTGGATATGGCGGCCCCGGTGGCGGCTGGGGTCGGGTGACCCTGTTCGAAGGCCCCAACTTCAGCGGCCGCTCGGTCAGCTTCGATCGCGACATCACCAACCTGCCCCGGGAATTCAACGACCGCGCGGCGAGCGTCCGTGTCCAGGGCCGTTGGCTTCTGTGCGAGAACAGCGACTTCCGCGGTCGTTGCGTTGAAGTGGACGGCGATGTCCGCGATCTTCGCGCAATCGGCCTGGATCGCAGCATCTCGTCGATGAACCGCGTGGGCGGCCGGTAGCCGCAACCTCTTTCCGCCGGGGGCGTCCACCTGTTAGCGTGTGCCCGATGAATCACGCTGCTGTTCTTGCCTCGGGAAAACGCGAGCAGACCAAGGTCGCCAACCGACGGGCGATCCTGGACGCGGCGCGCGAGGTGTTCGCCGAGCTCGGGTACGAGGTCGCGACGGTGCGCGATATCATCCGCCGCACCGGCCTGGCGTCTGGCACCTTCTACAATTACTTCCGCTCGCGCGATGAGGTGTTCGAGGCGCTGGCCGACGACGGCGCGGCGCGGTTCCGGCCGATCCTGCGCGCGTGCTGGGAGGCATCCAACAGCTTCGATGGCTATCTGCGCGCGGCGATCCAGGCCTATTTCGACTTTATCGCCGACGAGCACGAGACCTGGAAGACCAACCGGCCGGCCGGCGAGCGGCAGCCGCAGATGACCGTCCAGACGCCCGAGATGGAGCGGGTGTTCGAGGAGGTCCGCGACGCCTTTTCCAGAGCCATCGAGCGCGGCGGCGCGCCGCGCGTCGACGCCGACTATCTGGCGGCCGCCTGTATCGCCGTCGCCCGGCAGGTCGGGGACAAGATGCTCGAGCGCCGTCCCATCGACACGGTGGCCGCGACCGATTTCGCCACGAAACTGATCCTGGGCGGCCTGCCCGCCCTGCCCCGACTGGCGCCCTGACCCGAGAGACCGAATGGCTGATCCCGCCGTCCAGAAGGCCATCCTGAAGATCATGCTGTCGCTGCCGACGCCGGTGTTGCGGATGATGTCCGGCGGCGGCGTGGTCTGGCAGGGCGGCCGTACGCTCGACCCGCGCCTGCAGTTCCTTTCGGCCAGCGCCGGACGCATGCCGCCCATGTCCTCGCTGTCGCCCGAGGAAGCCCGCGCAGCCAGCGCCGGGGGCCTGGCGATGATGAGCGGCAAGCCGGAAGGCGGTGTCCGCACTGAAAACCTGTCGATTGACGGGCCCGGCGGGCCGCTGAAGCTGCGCGCCTATCGCCCGGCCGACCAGGATTCCGCCGCGCCGCTGATGGTCTTCGCCCACTTCGGCGGTGGCGTGATCGGCGATCTGGAGACCTGCGACGCTTTCTGCGGGATTCTCGCCCGGATCGCGCGGACGGCTGTGCTGTCGGTCGACTACCGGCTGGCTCCGGAGCACCGCTTTCCGGCGGGCCTGGATGATGTGCTGACGGCCTTCCGCTGGGGCCGGGACAACGCCGCCCGCTTCGGCGCGGCGCCGGGCGTGGCCTCGATCGGCGGCGACTCGATGGGCGGCAATTTCGCCGCGATCGTCGCCCAGGACCTGAAACGCGCGGGCGAGGCCCAGCCGGCCCTGCAGCTGCTGATCTATCCGGCTGTCGACGTCGCCAGCGAAACCCAGTCGATGACCACCTATGCCGACGCCTATCCGCTGTCGCGCGACACCATGACCTGGTTCATGGGCCACTACATGGGCCCCGACGCCGACCCGGCCGACCCGCGCCTGTCGCCGATCAAGACCGAGGACCTCTCGGGCCTGGCGCCCGCTATCGTGGTCACGGCCGGCTTCGATCCGCTGGTCGACCAGGGCGAATGCTACGCCAAGCGGCTGAAGGACGCCGGCGTGCCGGTGATCTATCGCTGCTACGACAGCCTGGCGCACGGGTTCACCGCCTTCACCGGCGCGATCCCGCCCGCCGACACCGCCTGCCGCGAGATCGCCGGCTTCGTCCGCCAGGCGGCGGACGGCATGCTGAAGTAGGCTTTGCAAGCTACGCTCATCCCGGCGAAGGCCGGGACCGGCGTGTTTTTCGCTTTCGTTCCGCCGCGTGAGGGCCTTCAGAAAAGGCTCGGGCCCCGGCCTTCGCCGGGATGAGCGGATCAGGGGTGGAAATGCGCGCGCTCGTCGTCGACAGCCTGGGTCCGGACTACGCCGGCGTCGCCCTGCGCGACATTCCGACCCCTGCGCCGCGCGCCGGCGAGGTGCTGGTCAGGGTCCGCGCGGCCAGCGTCAACTTCCCTGATCTGCTGATGACCCGCGGCGAGTACCAGATGAAGCCGCCGCTGCCGTTCGTCGGCGGGATGGAACTGGCGGGCGATGTCGTGGCCCTGGGCGAGGGGGTGACACAGTTCGCGGTCAGCGATCCGGTGGTCGGCGGGGCCAAGCTGGGCGGGTTCGCGGAGTTCGCCCTGCTTCCCGCCGCCGCGATCCGCCGCAAGCCTGACAACCTCAGCTACGCCGAAGCCGCCGCCGTCGGCGCAGCCTATCTCACCGGCTACGTCGCCCTGGTGCGCAGGGCGCGTCTGGAGCCCGGCGAGTGGGTGCTGGTGCACGGCGCCGCCGGCGGTGTGGGTCTGGCCGCTGTGGACCTCGCAAAGGCCCTTGGCGCGAAGGTCATCGCCACCTCGGCCTCGGACGACAAGCTGAAGGTCGTCGCCGACGAGTATGCGCCCGACGCGGTCCTCAACGTCACCCGTGGCTTCCGCGAGGAGGTCAAGGCGATCACCGGCGGCGGGGCGGACGTCATCTATGATCCCGTCGGCGGCGACGTGTTCGACGAGAGCGTACGCTGCATCGCCTTCGACGGCCGGCTGCTGGTGATCGGCTTCACCTCGGGGCGGATCCCGACGATCCCGGTCAACATGCCGCTGATCAAGGGCTTCTCCGTGATGGGCGTGCGGGCGGGCGAATACGGTCGCCAGTTCCCCGAGCGCGGCCGCGAGAACATGGCTGCGGTCTGGGCGATGGCCGAGGCCGGAACCATCCGTCCGCGGGTCCACGCCGAACTGCCTCTGGCCGACTGGCGCGTAGCCTTTGACCTGCTGGCCGATCGCAAGGTGATCGGCAAGGCGATCATCCGCCCGGACCTGTAGGCGCCTGGCTTGACTCGCCCCCTGCCTTCCCGTATCCACCCCCGCTCATCGCGACGGGCCCCGCCTGGCGCGTCCAGACCTTTAGATTTCGGAGCCATCCCGTGAGCAAGCGGACCTTTCAGCCTTCGCGTCTCGTGCGCGCTCGCCGTCACGGCTACCGCGCGCGGATGGCCACCAAGAGCGGTCAGAAGATCGTTGCGCGCCGCCGCGCCAAGGGCCGCAAGCGCCTGACGGCCTAGTTTCAGCCGCGCGCGTCCCCATTTGCCTCGCACGCCTGTCAGTCGGGTAGGGGCCGGGACGAGTTGGACAAGACCCTCACCATTGAGCGCATCAGGAAGCGGCCCGAGTTTCTCGCGGCCGCCAAAGCGCCTTCCGTAGCCCGCGGCGCCGTGGTCGTTCAGCGCCGCGACCGCGCCGACGAAGATCCGACCGTCCGCGCCGGCTTTACCGCCACCAAACGGGTCGGGGGATCCGTCGTCCGCAACCGCGCCAGACGCCGCCTGCGCGAGGCCGCGCGCCTTGTGCTTCCAGAGGCTGGACGCGCCGGATCCGACTATGTGTTCATCGCCCGGGGCGGCACGACGACACGGCCATGGGCCCGTCTCCTTGACGATGTGAAAAGCGCGCTGTTAAGGCTCGCCGCCGATCAAGACACTGCGTCCGCGCAACCCGCCGCGACGTCCGATCCCTCCCGCACCGGTTAAGCGCGTCATGCCGAACAATGAATCCCGGAACATGATCATCTTCATGGTGATCGCGTTCGCCATGCTCATCGGCTACCAGACCCTGGTCCTGGATCCAGCCAACAAGAAGAAGCAGGACGCCCTGAAGCGGGAGCGCGCGGTCGCGACCCAGCAGGCTGCCGCGCCAAAGCCGGTCAGCGGGCCGACCGTGATTGTCTCGCGCGACGCGGCCAAGGCGGCCAGCCCGCGGATCGCCATCGCCACTCCGTCCCTGACCGGCTCGCTGCGCCTGCAGGGCGCCCGGATCGACGACCTGTTCCTGACCGCGCGCAACGGCGACGCCCTGCGCTACGCCGAGACCCTCGACAAGGGCGCGCCGCCGGTCGAACTCCTTCGCCCGGAAGGCGCCAAGAATGCCTGGTTCGCCGACTTCGGCTGGACCGACGAGATCGCCCCCGGTGTGCCCACCCCCAAGGTGCCCGGCCTGCCCACGCCCGACACGGTCTGGACCGTCACCTCGGCCAATACCGTTCTCGCCCCCGGCAAGCCGGTCGAGCTGACCTATCTGGCGCCCAATCGCCTGGTCTTCACCCGCACCATCTCGGTCGACGAGAAGTTCATGTTCACGGTGACCGACACGGTCGCCAATCTCGGTGCGGCGCCGATCACCATCCGGCCCTACGCCTCGGTCCAGCGGCAGGGCCTGCCGGTCGTCAAGGACAAGGCCCAGAACGTCCACGAAGGCGCCGTCGGCGCCATGGGCGACCTGCCGGACAAGGCGGCGGCCGAGCTGCGGCTGCTGAAGTTTGCGCCCTGGAAAAAGGACGCCGCCAAGAAGGCCGAGTCCCTCGCCAGCGAGGCGGCCCGCACCGGACAGGTCTACGCCCCCGGCCAGGCCGTGATCGTCAAGAGCTTCCAGTCGCCCGGCGGCTGGCTGGGCCTGACGGACAAGTACTGGCTCGCGGCCCTGGTGCCAGACCAGTCGGAGAAGATCACCGGCGAGTACGGCCTGACCACCACCCAGGGCGTGGACATCTATGACGCCCACTTCGGCGGCACGCCGCGGCTGATCAACCCGGGCCGTCAGGTGACCACCACCACCCGCCTGTTCGCCGGCGCCAAGGAAGTGAAGGCGCTCAAGGCCTACCAGAAGACCTTCGGCATCCCGCGCTTCGAGGACGCCGTCGACTGGGGGTTGCTGAGCTTCCTGACCAAGCCGTTCTTCCTCGCGCTGGAGTTCTTCTTCAGCCACATGGGCAACTTCGGCCTGGCGATCCTGGCCGTGACTCTCGTCGTTCGCCTGCTGGTCTATCCGCTGGCCCAGAAGAGCTCCGAGTCGATGGCCCGGATGAAGAAGCTCCAGGAGCCGATGGCGGAGATCAAGGCCCGCTACAAGGACGACGCGGTCAAGGCCCAGCAGGAGACGATGGCGCTGATGCAGCGCGAGAAGGTCAACCCGATGGCCGGCTGCATCCCCATCCTGATCCAGATCCCGGTCTTCCTCGCCTTCTACAAGGTGCTGTCGGTGTCCATCGAGATGCGTCACGCGCCGTTCTTCGGCTGGCTGCACGACCTCTCGGCGCAGGATCCCACGACGATCCTCAACCTGTTCGGCCTGCTGCCCTATGACCCGGCGACGGTGCCGGTGATCGGCGGCCTGCTCGACCAGTACCTGCACATCGGCGTGCTGCCGCTGCTCTACGGCTTCACCATGTGGCTGGTGACCGCGATGAACCCGCCGGCGCCCGATCCCATGCAGCAGCGGATCTTCCAGCTGATGCCGATCCTGTTCACCTTCATCATGGCGGCCTTCCCGGCCGGCCTGCTGGTCTACTGGACCTTCTCGAACGTGTTCTCGATCTTCCAGCAGTACGTGATCATGCACCGGCTCAAGACCGACAACCCGATCGACGATTTCATCGCGCGCATCCGCGGAGAGGGTAAGGCGGCAACGTGACCGAGGCCTTCGACGCCGAGGAGATCGAGGCCGCCCGGGTCCTCTTCGCCCACCCCTGCACCTTCATGATGGGGGCGGTGAAGATGGACGGGCTGCCGCCGGCGGACCTGCCGGAGGTGGCCTTCGCCGGTCGCTCGAACGTCGGCAAGTCGAGCCTGATCAATGCGCTGGTCGGCCAGAAGTACCTGGCCCGCGCCTCTAACGAGCCCGGCCGAACGCGGGAGATCAACTTCTTCCTGCTGGACGGGAAGATGCGGCTGGTCGACCTGCCCGGCTACGGCTTCGCGCGGGTCTCGCGCACCTCGAAGGACAAGTTCCAGAACCTCGGCCGCCAGTATCTGCGCGGCCGGCCGAACCTGAAGCGGGTCTATCTGCTGATTGATGCGCGGCACGGCCTCAAGGAGCCCGACACCGAGGCCCTCGACGCCCTGGACACCGCAGCGGTGTCCTACCAGATCGTCCTGACCAAGGCCGACAAGATCAAGCCGGCCGAGGTCGAGGCGGTGGTCGAAAAGACCCAGGGCCAGATCGCCAAACGCCCGGCGGCCTTCCCGCGCGTGCTGGCGACCTCGTCGGAGAAGGGCTTCAACATCCCGGTCCTGCGCGCCGAGATCAAGGCGACCTGCGGGATCTAGAGCGTCCTTCGAGACGCGATCCTGAGGGACGGCGCCTCAGGATGACGCGCAGGGATGGGCGAACCCATGGTCGTCATGGTGAGGAGCGAGCCGCAAGCGAGCGTCTCGAACCACGCAATCTACCGCTTCACCACCTCGCCGCCCTTCATCACGAAGGTCACGCGCTCGAGGACCGTCACATCGGCCAGCGGATCGCCCTGGACCCCGATCAGGTCGCCGTAGCGGCCGATGGCCACCTGGCCCACGTCCCCCGACTGGCCCAGTGCGGCGGCGGCGTTGACCGTGGCGGCCTGGATCGCCTGCAGCGGCGTGGCGCAGTAACGGACCATGATGGCGAACTGCTTCGCGTTCCAGCCATGCGGATAGATGCCGGCGTCGGTCGCGTAGACCTGCTTCACGCCGGCCTTGACCGACTTGCAGAAGTTCTGCCGCTGGGCCTCGCCGATGTCGGCGTCCTTCTTGATCTCGCTCTCGCGCACGCCGTTCGCCCGGCCTTCGGCCTGGGTGTAGTCGGTGTTGTAGATGTCCATGCCGAAGTAGGCGCCGGCCTTGACGGCCAGGCGGATGCCCTCGTCGTCGACCAGGCTGGCGTGTTCGATGGTGTCGACGCCGCCGAGGATGGCGGCGCGGATGCCTTCGGGGCCATGGGCGTGGGCGGCGACCTTCATGCCGTCCATGTGGGCCTCGTCGACGATGGCCTTGATCTCCTCGACGGTCAGCTGCTGGACGCCCACGGCGTCATTGGAAAAGACCCCGCCGGTGGCGCAGATCTTGATCACCCTGGCGCCGTACTTCTTCATCTTGCGGACCATCTTGCGGGCCTCCTCAGGCCCGTCGAAGACGCCCGGGGAGGTCAGGTCCACCGACGGCGGGAAGTAGGTCGAATCGCAGTGGCCGCCGGTGGCGCCGAGGGCGTAGCCGGCCGGCACGATCCGCGGCCCGGGGATCAGGCCCTCGCTGATCGCCTCCATCAGGGCCACGTCGTTGTAGCGGTCCGCGCCGACGTTGCGCACGGTGGTGAAGCCGGCGTTCAGCGTCGCTGCGGCGTTCGGCACGCCGACCACAGCCCAGAAGCTGTCGGTGAAGCGCAGACCGCTGTAGCCGCCGTACTTCGGGTTGGAGTCGAGGTGGACATGCATGTCGATGAGACCCGGCAGGAGGGTCTGACCTGGCAGGTCGACGCGTTCGGCATCGGCGGGGATGGTCACGCTGCCCTGGGGGCCCACGGCGGTGATCCGTCCGTCGGTGATCAGCACCACCGGCTGCTCGACATACTTCCCGGTCGTAACATCCAGCAGCCGGGCGGCGGTCACCGCCACGGTCTTGGCCTGGACAACGCCGGCGGACAGCACCGCGAACGTCAGGGTGAAGGCGGCGAGCATACGGCGCATGACGGGGTCCCCTCTGTGTCGAGTCGACCCTTAGGAGCATTTGGCGATCCGGGCCAGATCGGTCCGCGCCTAAACCCTCCCGCAACAGTTGGGCGCTAGGGTCTGGCCAGTCAGTCACCCCTGGGGAAGGTATCCGTGCAGATCGATGTCGTCAGGCCCTGGGAGCTGACCGCGTTCGCCGTCGAGCGCTGGGCGGCCCTGCAGGCGGCGGACCCGGCCCTCGACAGCCCGTTCCTGTCTCCCTTCTGGCCGCGCGCGGTGGCCCGGGCCCAGGGCGGCGACTCCCGGCTGCGTGTCGCGGTGCTCGGCGGCCTCGCCGATCCGAAGGGCTTCATCGCCGCCAAGGTCAACGCCTTCACCGCCATGCCGGCCGGGGCGCCGATGTGCGACTATCAGGGTCTCGTCGCCGAGCCCGGGCTGCAGATTGATCCCCGCCGGATCGCCGAGGCCTTCGGCGTCGGCCGGTTCGATTTCTCGCAGATGCTGGAAGACCAGGCCCTGTTCGCGCCGCTCGCGCGCGGTCGGGAGGATTCCCACGTCATCGACGTTAGCGGCGGCTATGCGGACTATGAGGCCGAGCGAAAGGCCGCCGGCGTCTCTGCCCTCAAGGACACCGACAAGAAGCGCCGCAAGGCCGAGCGCGATCTCGGCCCGGTGACCTTCACCGCCTTCTCCCGCTCGAGATCCGACTTCGACCAGCTGGTCGCCTGGAAGCAGGCCCAGTGGCAGGCGACCGGCCAGACCGACCTGTTCGCCGACGGCTGGCCGCTGCCGCTCGTGCGCAGCCTGTTCGCCAGCCGCGACCCGGACTTCGGCGGCGTCCTGTTTACCCTGCACATCGGCGAGGAGCTGGCGGCGGCGCAGATGAACCTGCGCGGCGGGCGCAACATCCATAGCTGGATCATCAGCCACGATCCGAAATTCGAGCGCTATTCGCCGGGCATGCTGCTGTTCCAGGACATCCTGCGCTGGATGGACGACACGCCCTACAGCCGGCTGGACCTCGGCGCGGGGACCTACCGGTTCAAGCGCGAACTCGGCAATGTGCAGATCGGGGTCACCCACGGCTTCATCGGCGCCCCGTCAGCGGCGGCGCTGCTGCGCGAAACCGCCTATGCCCTCCGCAAGGCCGCCGAGGCCCTGCCGCTGGGCCGGATGTCCGAACTGCCCGGAAAGGCCATGCGGCGGCTTGACCTCATGCGGGGTTTGCGGTGAAGGCTGACACCCCGCCCGTCTGAAGTCCCCATGACCATCACCCTTGACGATATCAGGGCCGCCGCCGCCCGGCTGGAAGGCCACGTAGAGCGCACGCCCTGCCGCTATTCCCGCACCCTGTCGGAGATCACCGGCGCGGAGGTGTGGGTCAAGTTCGAGAACCTGCAGTTCACCGCCGCCTACAAGGAGCGCGGCGCGCTGAACAAGCTGCTGCTGCTCAGCGATGAGGAACGCGCGCGCGGCGTGATTGCGGCCAGCGCCGGCAACCATGCCCAGGGCCTCGCCTATCACGGCGCCCGTCTGGGTGTTCCGGTGACCATCGTGATGCCCAAGGGCACGCCGTTTGTGAAGGTCGAGCACACCCGCCAGCACGGCGCCAATGTGGTCATCTTCGGCGACACCTATGATGAGGCCGCGGCCCACGCCCAGCAGTTGCGTGAGGAACGCAGCCTGACCTTCGTCCATCCGTTCGACGACTACGACGTCATGGCCGGCCAGGGCACGATCGCCCTGGAAATGCTGGAAGACGTGCCGGATCTCGAGGTTCTGCCCGTGCCCATCGGTGGCGGCGGCCTGATCAGCGGCGTGGCCACGGCGGCCAAGGCGATCAAGCCGGACATTCGCATCATCGGCTGCGAGCCGGCAATGTTCCCCAGCTTCACCGCCCGCATGCGCGGCCTGAACGCCGAGGCCGGCGGCCAGACCATCGCCGAGGGCATCGCCGTGCGGGAAGTCGGGACCAAGACCTACGCGATCGCGCGCCCCCTGATCGACGACGTGCTGCTGCTGGAAGAGCCCTATATCGAGCGGGCCGTGGCGCTCTACTGCAACGTCGAGAAGACCATCGCCGAGGGCGCCGGCGCGGCGTCGCTGGCGGCGCTGCTGGCCTATCCCGAGCGGTTCCGCGGCAAGAAGTGTGGTCTGATCCTCTGCGGCGGCAACATCGACACCCGCCTGCTCGCCTCTGTGCTGACGCGCGAACTGGTGCGGGCCCAGCGGCTGGTCTCGCTGCGGATCATCGGCGACGACCGCCCGGGCCTGCTGGCCACGGTCAGCCGCGTGATCGGCGAAATGGGCGGCAACATCATCGAGGTGGCGCACAACCGCCTCGCCCTCGACGTGCCGGCCAAGGGCGCGGAGTTCGACATCATGATCGAGACCCGCGACGCCCAGCACACCCAGGAAATCATGGTCGCCCTGCGCGACAGCGGCTACCCGCCGCGCACGGTCTAGGAGTCCCGAGCATGCTCAAGCGCACCCTCATCGCCACTGCCCTCGCCTGCCTCGCTGTCGCCGGCTGCGCAAAAAAGGCCGACGCTGATCCCTCGCTGATCCAGGCCAACGCCGCCTCGGCCGCGGCCTACATGGAAAAGACGGCCAAGGAGCCGGGAATCCAGAAGCTGCCGTCGGGCGTGCTCTACAAGGTCGTCGCATCCGGCCCGGCCACCGGCGTGTCGCCGCGCCGCCAGGACGAGGTCAAGGTCCACTACGAAGGCAAGCTCGTTACGGACGAGATCTTCGACAGCTCCTTCGCCCGCGGCGCCCCTGCGGTCATGCGGCTGGGCGGTCTGATCCCTGCCTGGATCGAGGCGCTGCAGAAGATGAAGCCCGGCGACGAATGGATCCTCTACGTCCCGCCCGCACTCGGCTACGGCGAACAGGGCACCCCCGGCGGGCCGATCCCGCCCAACGCCGTGCTGATCTTCCGGATCCAGCTGATCGGAGTGCTTCCGGCGGCGGGCGGTACGGGGTTCGGGAACTAACTTCCTCCCCCAGTAGGGGGGAGGAGGGCCATGCGGAGCATGGTGGACGGGGAGGCGCCGCCGGCTGATTGTTGAGGCGCGACCCGTCCTGACCTACCGGCCAACCGTGGCGCATCCCTCTCCACCAGCCTCCGGCTGGTCCCCCTCTCCCCCGCGGGAGAGGAAGTCCTAGTCCGTAAACACCACCGTCTTGCGACCGTTCAGCAGCACACGGTCCTCCAGCGACCAGCGCAGGGCCCGGGCCAGCACGCGGCGTTCGATGTCGCGACCCTTGCGGATCAGGTCGTCGGGCGTGTCGCGGTGGCTGATGCGTTCGACGTCCTGTTCGATGATCGGGCCTTCATCGAGGTCGCCGGTCACGAAGTGGGCGCTGGCGCCGATGACCTTCACGCCGCGGGCATGGGCCTGATGATAGGGTTTGGCGCCCTTGAAGCCCGGCAGGAAGGAGTGGTGGATGTTGATGCAACGCCCCTCCAGCTTGGCCGCCAGGCCGTCGGACAGCACCTGCATGTAGCGGGCGAGCACGACCAGATCGGCGCCGGAGTCACGGATCAGGGTCCAGACCTGCGCCTCCTGCTCCAGCTTGGTGTCCTTGGTCACCGGCAGATGGTGGAACGGCAGGTCCGTGAGATCGACGTTGCGATAGGTCTCGGCCGGGTGGTTGGAGATCACCCCGGCGATGTCCATCGGCAGCTCCCCGATGCGCCAGCGGTAGAGCAGGTCCGACAGGCAGTGGTCGGACTTGCTGGCCAGGATCATGACCTTCTTGCGCACCGCCGGGTCGCGCAGACTCCAGGTCATCGAGAAGCTGTCAGCCACCGGCGCGAACTGGGCGCGCAGGGTGTCGGCGCCATGGCCGTCCGGATGGAACACCACCCGCATGAAGAAGACCCCCGTCTCGGCGTCGTCATACTGCTGGGCGTCGAGGATGTTGCAGTCCCGCTCCGCCAGGAACGCGGACACCGCCGCCACGATGCCGCGGCGGTCGGGACAGGCGAGGGTGAGGATCAGGCCCTGGGTCGACATGGGGGAGGGCTTAAGGGGGCGGTCCCATCGGGGCAAGGGTTTGCGTGTCACAAGAGGCGCGCCTCGCCATCACAAACCTGATGACACCTGCCCTTTGGCCTTGATGGAATGATGCGCTCCGGACGGTCGTCCTGGTCAAGGACGACCTCTGCGGGGTCGCCGCTGCGCGGCCGCGAAGCGGTCCTTGAGCAGGACGCCCGCCGGAGCAACACTGGCCGTCAAGACATCAGGGCAAGTGTGCCCAAGCCTGTTCCCTTCGCCCCAATGGAGGATTGGCGGGTTGCTGGATCGCCCCTAAACACACTCCATGACCACCACCGACGCCCTGGCCGACCGCGCCATCGCCATCCTCGGCGAGCTGGTCTCGTTCGACACCACGTCGCGGGGATCGAACCTCGCCCTGATCGACTGGGTCGAGCGCTATCTCTCCGACCAGGGCGTCGCCAGCCGCAGGATCGCCAGCAAAGAAGGCGACAAAGCCAACCTGCTGGCGACGGTCGGCCCGATGACGGAAGGCGGCGTCGTCCTCTCCGGTCACACCGATGTCGTGCCCGTCGACGGCCAGCCCTGGACCTCCGATCCCTTCGTCCTGACCGAGCGCGACGGCAGGCTCTATGGTCGCGGGTCGTCCGACATGAAGGGGTTCATCGCCCTGGCCCTCGCGGCTGTTCCCCTGTTCCGCGACGGCCTGAAGCGCCCGGTCCATCTGGCCTTCTCCTATGACGAGGAGGTCGGCTGTTTCGGCGCGCCGGACATGATCGCGGTGATCGCCCGCGACCTGCCTGGCCCGGCCCTGTGCATCGTCGGCGAGCCGTCGCTGATGAAGGCGGTCGGCGGCCACAAGGGCGCGGCCTTCTTCCGCGTCATCGTCAGCGGCCGTGAGGCCCACTCCAGCCAGACCCATCTGGGCGTCTCGGCCAACATGGCGGCTGCGGAGCTGATCAGCGCCCTGTCGGCGCTGGCCGATGAGCTGGCGGCGAAGGCCGATCCCGCCTCGCCGTTCGAGCCGAAGGGGACCAGCCTGACCATCGGCCGGATCGACGGCGGCACGGCGGCCAACATCCTCGCCCGTCGCTGCGAGATCGTCTTCGACGTCCGCGCCGAGCCGGGCGACGACCCGCTGGTCGTGCTGGCTCCTTTCGTCGCGCAGGCCGCCGACCTCGACGCCCGGCTGAAGGCGCGCGATCCCGACTGCGGCGCGGTGTTCGAGATGTTAGCCAATGTGCCGTCGATGGCGCCGGACCACGGGGTGGCCGAGGCCTTTGTGAGGGGCCTGACCGGCGACAACGGCCCCGTCCGCGCCGTGCCCTATGCGGCCGAGGGCGGCCAGTTCCAGGGGGCGGGCTTCTCGACCGTGATCTGCGGCCCAGGCGCCATCGACCAGGCCCACCAGCCGGACGAGTACGTCGAGATCGACCAGATGCGCCAGGGCGCGGCCTTCATGATCCGGCTGGCTGAGACCCTGCGAGCCGGTTGAGCGCCCAACTCGCCGCATCGCGCACCACCTCCGACGGGTCCCCCGTCAGCGCCGCTGCCGAGGCCGCCAGCGCAGGATCGCCGCTGTTGCCGATGGCGTAGAGGACGTTGCGCACAAACCGGTCGCGGCCGATGCGCTTGACCGGGCTCTTGCGGAACATCGTCCGGAAGGCCGCATCATCGAGCGCCACAAGGTCCGCCAGCGGCGGCGACCGCAGTTCGTCCCGCGCATGGAACGCGCCCTCGCGCGCCTCGACGGCGAACTTGTTCCACGGGCAGACCGCCAGGCAGTCGTCACAGCCATAGATCCGGTTGCCCATGGCGGTCCGGAATTCCTCCGGCACCGGCCCGGCGTGCTCGATGGTCAGGTAGGAGATGCAGCGCCGCGCATCGAGCCGGTAGGGCTCCGGGAAGGCACGGGTGGGGCAGATGTCGAGACAGGCGCGGCAGCTGCCGCAGTGGTCGACCTCGGCCGCGTCCGGCGCGATCTCCAGCGTGGTCAGGATCGTGCCGAGAAACAGCCACGACCCCAACTCACGGGAGACGAGGTTGGTGTGCTTGCCCTGCCAGCCGAGGCCCGCCCGCTGGGCCAGCGGTTTCTCCATCAGCGGCGCTGTGTCGACGAACACCTTCACCTCTGCGCCATGCAGCGCGACGACCTGACCGGCGAGCGTCTTGAGCCGGCCCTTGATCACCTCGTGGTAGTCGTCGCCCTGGGCATAGACCGAGATGGCGCCCGTCGAGCGGGCCTTGAGCGCCTCGAGAGGGTCGCTATCCGGGCCGTAGTTCATCCCGAGGACAATGGCCGAACGGGCGTCCGGCCACATGCCTGTGGGATGCACGCGCCGGGACAGGGTCTCGGCCATCCAGCCCATGGTCCCGTGCAGGCCCTCGGCGACGAAGGCCTCCAGCCGGGCGCCGGCCGGCCAGGCCTCGGCGGCGGAGGCGAATCCGCAGACGTCGAACCCCAGGGCGAGCGCCCGCTGTCGCAGATCGTCCTGAACCGTGAGTGTCACGGCTTCAGCAGGGCGATGCGGTCCGCCTGCAGCTGCATCCGTCGCTGAATCCGGGCATCGACCGGCGCCACGGCGGCGTCCAGGGCCTCGGGCGTGTTCGTGCCGCCCGCGATCAGCGCCGCGACCTTCTCCAGCACCTCCACCAGACCAATCTCGACGGCGCTGCTGGCGGCGTAGCTGTCGAGGATCTTCAACAGGCGCACCTCGGTTCCCGAATAGGGCCCGCCCCGCTTCAGTGTCGCCGCCATCGCCTTCGCGAGCGGCGCCATCCTGAGCGCGGCGGCCCGGGCTTCGCCCGCACTGGTCCGGATCGCCGACGCCGCCACCGCCGGATCAACGCGCTCGCCTGACATCGTCGCGACCTGGTAGTCGAAGATCGCGGCAATGCCGGTGTTGCTGGCGCGGATGCTCTCCGCCAGGGCCGTCTGCGGATGCTCCGGAACGCCCGCGGCGATCGCCACATCCAGCATGGCGTTCTCCGACAGCAGCATCAGCTTGACACCGGTCACCAGCTCAACGGCGAGGTCGGCCATGGCCTCCTCGTCTCCGCCGGCCGCCTTGCGCGAAGGCTCAAGGCTCCGTTCGGCGAACTGGATCGCGGCATCGATCGCCTTCACAGCCGCGACCGATACCTGCGTGTACGCCCCGGCCTTGCCCTTGAACTGCGGCGCCAGCAGCGCGAGCCGGTTGAACGCGTCCGTCGGGAACGGCGGCAACGCGACCCTGGACGCCTGGAGCGCGACGATCTTCGCCCGGATCAGCGCCTCCTGGGCGTCCATCACGGATGTGACCCGCGCGGCGCCCGCACCCTCGTCCGACAGCGCCTGCGCCTTTTCCATCCCGTCGATGGTCAGCACGACCAGATCCGACGCGATCGTCATCGACGCCTGATGGGCGGCGGAGTAGTCCGCCAGACGCCCGACCAGAACATTGAAGGACGCCTCGGACGTCGGCGCTCCGGACGGCGCGGCAAGCGCGGCGGCCGGCGCCAGAAGCAGCAGGGCCGTCAGAACCAGAACCCGGAGCATGATGAACCTCTAGAAGTCGAGGTCGTGATAATGCGGCGCCGGGGCCATGCCTGGCCAGCGGTCCGCGAGCAAAGGCCGGAAGCACGGGCGCGATTTGATCTTCATGTACCAGGTGCGGACGATGGTGAAATCGTTCCAGGGCACGTCGCCGAAGTAGTCGATCACCGACAGGTGGGCCGCTGCCGCCATGTCCGCCAGCGAGATCCGCTTTCCGGCCAGCCAGTCGCGATCGGCCAGCAGCCGCTCGATGTACTGCATGTGCAGCTTCAGGGCGTCGCGGCCGGCGCGGATATTGGCCAGCGCCGGGGCGCCGAGGCCGAGCAGGCGCTTTTCCATCTTCTCGTGAAGCAGGAAGCCGGAGACCTCGGCGTCGAACTTGCGGTCGAACCACTGCAGCAGGCGGCGGGCTTCGGCGCGTTCGGCGGGCTCCCGGCCCAGCAACGCGGGTTCGGGGTTCTGTTCCTCGAGATGTTCGAGGATCGCGCGGGTTTCACAGACGACGATCCGGCCGGGGCCAGAACCCTCGACCAGGACCGGCGGCACACCGGACGGATTGAGCAGGGCGAAGTCCGCGGGGCTTTCCCACCAGCGTACCTGAACCTCGGTGAAGGGCAGCCGCTTCTCGCCCAGCGCCAGCCGCACCTGCCGGGAAGCCGGATCGAGCGGGAAATGGTGGAGGATGCGTTCGACGCTCATCGCGGGCCTGACTGATTCGTCGCGCAGCTAACGCCTGCGGGCGTTAAGGGCGCGTTTACCGCGCCGCGTGCTCCGCCTCGCCGAACGCCCCGCCGTGCGGCTCGGCGCGGCCGTGGGGATCAGGGTGAATGATGATGTCCGCCGCCGGAAACGCCGCCAGCACCCGGTTCTCCGCCGCCACCAGGGCGTCGTGCGCGGCGGCCAGGGTGCTGTCCGGATCGAGATCGGCATGCATCTGGATGTGGACATAGGGACCGGATGCGCGGGTTCGCAGCTGATGCACATCCTGGATGCGCGGGTCCTGTTTCATCAGGGCGATGATCCTGGCCCGGTCTGCCTCCGGCAGCTCATGATCCATGAGCTGGTTGCCCGCCTCGCGGAACACCCCGATGGCGCCCCACAGCAGCCAGGCCGCCACGAGCAGACCCGCCGCTGCATCAAGCCAGGCGAGACCCAGCAAGGCCGCGCCGGCGATCCCGGCCATGGCGGCGATGTTGGACGCCAGATCGGCGGCGTAGTGGGCCCGGTCGCCCGCGACGGCCACTGACCGCGTGCGCTTGAGCACCCACGCCTGGGCGGTGATCAGCCCGAGGGTCAGCACGACGGACAGGCCCATGACCGCGATCGCCCAGCCACCGGCGACTATCGGCTTGGGGTCCATGATGCCGACGATCGCTTCGCGACCGATCAGGGCGGCGGACGCGAACACGAGGCCGCCCTGCATCAGGCTGGCGAAAGCCTCGGCCTTGCCGTGGCCGAAGCGGTGCTCGGCGTCCGGCGGCGCCACGGCATAGCGCACTGCGTAGAGGGTGATCAGCGAGGCCAGCAGGTCGAGGCCGGAATCGGCCAGCGAGGCCAGCAGCGCCACCGAGCCACTGGCCAGCCAGGCGGCTGCCTTTGCGGCCACCAGGACCACGGCGGTCGCTACCGACAGGCTGGTGACCCGCCGGGTCAGGACGGCGGTCTGGGCCGGAGTCAGGGGCGCGGTTGTCATTCCCTCGTTCTAGCGTCCCGCGCGCCCCGGCCCCAGCGCGAACGACTCGCGGGTTCAGGCCGCCTGGCGCGGCTGCGGGCCAATGTATTGCGACGCGGGCCGGATCAGGCGGCCGCCGACCAGTTGTTCGCGGGCATGGGCGATCCAGCCGGCAACGCGGCCCATGGCGAAGACACCGGTGAAGGTTGCAGGCGGGAAGGCCAGGGCCTCGAGCAGCAGCGCCGTGTAGAATTCGACATTGATGTCCAGCGGCCGGTCGGGCTTGCGATCCCGGAGGATGGCGAGCGCGGCCTTCTCGACCGCCTCTGCGAAGGCGACGCGGCCGGGCAAGACGCCGGAGCCCGCGCTCATCCGACGTACCGCCGCCTTCAGCACGTCGGCGCGAGGGTCGCGGACCCGGTAGACCCGGTGACCGAAGCCCATCAGCCGCTCGCCACGGTCCAGCGCAGCCTCGAGCCAGGCGCGGGCATTCTCCGGGCGGCCGATGCCGTCGAGCATATCGATCACCGGACCGGGAGCGCCGCCGTGCAGAGGCCCCTTGAGCGCCGAGATTCCCGCCAGCACCGCCGAGGTCAGCCCTGCCTGGGTCGAAGCCACCACCCGTGCGGCGAAGGTCGAGGCGTTCAGGCCATGGTCGCTGACCGTCACCAGATAGGCGTCCAGGGCGTCGGCCTCCGCCTCGGCCGCGGGTCGTCCATGCAGCATCCGCAGGATGTCGGCGCTGTGCCGCAGCGAGGGGTCCGGCGGGACGAGCGACTGGCCCGCCTGGGCCCGGACCACCGCCGGCGTGAACACCGCCGGCGCGGCGAGCAGCTTCAGCGCCGTCTCCAGGCCGTCCCCGTCCGCCAGCCGCGCGGTCAGTGCGCGCATCGCCTCGACCGGATTGAGCTTCAGCAATCCGGCGTCGAGCGTCGCCGTCTCGGCGAAGACCGCCACGCGCGCCTCGCCCAGCACCCGTGTCAGGTCCGCCGGCATGTCGTCGAAGAAGCCGTCGAACAGCAGATGGGCGACGTCCTCGAAGCGGGTTCGCCCCGCGAGGTCGTCGAGGCTGTAGCCGCGGATGACCAGATGGCCGGCGACGCCGTCCACGTCCGAAAGCACCGTGCGGGCGGCAATCACGCCCTCCAGGCCGTCACTCATGTCTGTCTCCTTTTCATGGGGAGACAAATCCGCCTCGCGCATGATATCGTCAATCTTGATCAACATAATCAATGTGTGACCTTGGATCGCGACTGGATCTCGGCGGAAGAGGCAATGGACCGGCTGGGGGTGCGCCCGCAGACGCTCTACGCCTATGTCAGCCGCGGTCGGATCGAGGCCCGGCCCGACCCGGCCGATCCGCGCCGCAGCCGCTACCGGCTGGCTGACATCGACGGCCTGGCCCGGCGCAAGCAGCGCGGTCGCAAGGCCTCCGAGGTCGCCGCCGGCGCGATTGCCTGGGGCGAACCGGTGCTGGCGTCGGCGATCACGACCGTCGCCGGCGGGCGGCTTTTCTATCGCGGTCGGGACGCGGTCGTGCTCAGTGAAACCGGCACGCTCGAGTCCGTCGCCCGGTTGCTGCGTGGCGGGCACGGCGCCTCGCTCAAGACCGCGCCGCCGGCGACGATCCTGGCCGGCGCATCCCTGCGGGAGCGGCTGTTCAGCGCCCTGTCCGCCCGCGCGGGCGTTGACGCCCCGGCCCGGGGCCGCGCCGCCCTGGCCCTCGCGGTCGAGGCCGTGGCGCTGCTTGATCTGGTGGCCGACGCGGCGGCCGGCGGGCCAGGCGATGGCGCGATTCACGACCGCATCGCCATGGCCTGGGGCAGGCCCGAGGCGGCCGACTTCATCCGTCGCCAACTGGTCCTGCTGGCGGATCATGAGCTCAATGCCTCGACGTTCGCGGCGCGTGTGACGGCGTCAACAGGCGCCTCACTGGCGGCGTCGGCCCTTTCGGGCCTCTGCGCCCTGTCGGGACCGCTTCACGGCGGCATGGCCGGCCGGGTGATCAACCTGGTGGAAGAGGCGCGTCGTATCGGCCCTGAGGCGACCGTCGCCGGGCGACTGGCGCGCGCCGGCCCGACCCCCGGCTTCGGCCATCCGCTCTATCCGGACGGCGACCCCCGGGCAGCGGCCCTCCTCGCCGCCTTCGAGCCACCGCCGGAGTACCAGGCGCTGAAAGTTGCGGTGGAAGCCATGACCGGCGAGGCGGCCAACGTCGATTTCGCTGTGACGGCGCTGAGCGCCCGGTTCGGATTGCCGGTGGACGCGCCGTTCGCCCTGTTTGCCGTTGCGCGGACGGCCGGCTGGCTGGCTCACGCCGTCGAGCAGGTCCAGACCGGCGCCCTGATCCGTCCAAGGGCCCGCTACGTGGGCGAGGCGCCGCCGGCGTAGTAGCTGTTGCGGGCGTTCATCATCGCCGTGACCAGCTCCCGCTCGGCCTCGCTGAGGAACGGGTTCCAGATGTCAAAGATCAGGATCACGCGAAGCTGGTCCGCGTCGTTCCAGGCCTCGTGATTGATCGAGTCATCAAACACCCAGGCCTCGCCCATCTTCCAGTCGCGGGTTTCGTTGCCGACCCTGAAGCGGGCCGGTCCTGGCAGGATCAGCGGCAGGTGCACCAGCAGGCGGGTATTGGTCGAGCCGGTGTGGGCCGGGATGCGGGTATTGGCCTCCAGCGCCGAGAACAGCGCGGTCGGGGCAAAGCCGGGCTGGTCGGCCAGAGGCAGGCTTTCCAGCAGCGCGGTCGTGCCCGGACAGACGGCGCAGGCCTCGTCCTGACGGCGACCATCCTTCCACAGCCACAGCGACCGCCAGTTCATCGAATTGTTGAGCTCGCCCCACTGGCCGACCGGTGACCCCGGTGGATAGGCGACGTAGGGCGCGAAGTCGTTCCTGGCCTTCTCGAGCGCCACCTCCAGCTCACCGCGGATCATGTCGGTGGCCGCTTCCAGCTGCGGCAGCCAGGGGAACAGGTTGCGATCGTAGAACGGAATGGCGGGCAGTTGCGGATAGTGAAGCAGCAACGGCTCCTGGACGAACGGCTTGCGACGGCCGGCATAGATGTCCAGGGCCTCCTCGAACCGGCCCAGCGACGCGCCGCCATGGCGGGACTTCACATCCTCGACCTGGCGACGCAGATAGTCGGCCAGGGCGTCCGTATTCTCGGCCACGAGCCGGCGCGCATGGGCGATCGGGGCGGCGAGGCCGGGCGGGGTTTCATGCTCCGGCGGGGCCGCCTCGAGGATGTCGCGATAGAAGCGGGCGGCGACCCGCACCCCCGCCAGCCGCTCCAGCAGCGAGCCCTTCGATAGCAGGGCGAGGAAGTGATAGGGGTCGATGGCGAGAACGCCTTCGATCGACGCCAGCGCACCGTCGAGGTCGCCGGCGAAGCGCTGGGCCGAGGCCTTGAGCATCTTGACGGAAACATCGGCAGGCGCAGCCCGCTCGGCGCGGTTCAACAGCCCGAGGGCCGTGTTGACGTCGCGCTGGCGAAGGGCTGCTTCCGCTTGCTTTACGAGCGCGTCTGCTTCCAGCGCCGCAGTCGTCGCCATGTCATCTCCCCGGCGTGGCCACTGGACGACCCGCGTTCAAGCGCATGATACCGCCTGTATCCGGGGCGATCGACCAGAAACATGACCGCGATGGCGAGCGGCGGGGGGCACCCGTCCCCGCCGGTCAGGCGCGCTCGAAGGCAGCCTCTTCGGCCTGCAACGGGTGGTCGAGCCGGCCGGCCATCTCCTTGGGGCAGACCTGCCAGAACAGATCCCGCATGCGGTCCCAGTCGCGCAACAGACCTGCGGCGAAGGCAGAGCCTGTCTCGTGGGCATGCTCGGTGACCAGCCGCCGCAGATGCTCCTCCCAGTGCGGGGAGGACAGCCTCTGGACGATGACGCTGTCGGTGTTGACCCGACCTTCGAACCGTCCGGCCATGTCGAGCACATAGGCCATCCCGCCGGTCATGCCGGCGCCGAAGTTGCCGCCGGTCGGCCCCAGGATCACAGCCGCGCCACCGGTCATGTATTCGCAGCCGTTGGCGCCGCAGCCTTCGACGACAGTCGTGGCGCCGGAGTTTCGCACCGCGAACCGTTCGCCCGCCTGGCCGGCGGCGAACAGCTTGCCGGCCGTCGCGCCGTAGAGACAGGTGTTGCCGATGATGGCGTTGGATTCCGGCGAGACCAGATGCGGCGAGGGCCGCACGACGATCGTCGCGCCCGACAGCCCCTTGCCGACATAGTCATTGGCTTCGCCGGTCAGGACGATCCGCAGCCCCCGCACGGCGAACGCCCCAAGGCTCTGGCCGGCCGAGCCCTTGAGCTCGACGGTCAGGTGGCCCGACGGCAGGGCGCTCATGCCGAACTTGCGTACGATGTGGCTGGAGATGCGGGCGCCGATCGCCCGGGCGGTGTTCCGCACGGTGTAGGTCAGCTGCATCTTCTCCCCGCGCTGGAGCAGCGGCGCAGCGTCGCGAACGATCTGGGCGTCGAGCGTGTCGGGCACCTCGTTGCGGCCCTCGACGGTGCAGTAGGGCTTGTTGGAACCCGGATCGGCGCGAACCAGCAGGGGGTTGAGGTCGAGATCGTCGAGGTGCTCGCCGCCGCGGCTGACCTGGGTCAGCAGATCGGTTCGGCCGACGATTTCCTCCAGCGAACGGAAGCCGAGCTGGGCGAGGATCTCGCGGACCTCCTCGGCGATGAAGGTGAACAGGTTGACGACCTTGTCCGGCGTGCCGGTGAACCGCGCGCGCAGGGCCTCGTCCTGGGTGCAGACCCCGACCGGGCAGGTGTTGGAATGGCACTGGCGGACCATGATGCAGCCCATGGCGATCAGGCTGGCCGTGCCGATGCCGAACTCCTCGGCTCCGAGCATGGCGGCGATCACCACATCCCTGCCCGTGCGTATGCCGCCGTCCGTCCGCAGGCGGACGGAATGGCGCAGGTTGTTCAGGGTCAGCACCTGGTTCGCTTCCGACAGGCCCATCTCCCAGGGACCGCCGGCATACTTGATCGAGGTCTGGGGGCTGGCGCCCGTGCCGCCGACGCTGCCGGAGATCAGGATGATGTCGGCCTTGGCCTTGGCCACGCCGGCGGCGATCGCGCCAATCCCGGTCATGGCGACCAGTTTCACCGTCACCCGGGCTTCAGGGTTGATCTGCTTCAGGTCATAGATGAGCTGGGCCAGATCCTCGATCGAGTAGATGTCGTGGTGCGGCGGCGGGCTGATCAGCATCACCCCGGGCGTAGCGTGACGCAGCCGGGCGATCATCTCGGTGACCTTGAAGCCGGGCAGCTGGCCGCCCTCGCCGGGCTTGGCGCCCTGGGCGACCTTGATCTCGATCTCCCGGCACTCGTTCAGGTACTCGGCGGTGACGCCGAACCGGCCCGAGGCGACCTGCTTGACCGCGCTGTTGGGGTTGTCGCCGTTGGGCAGTGGCCGGTAGCGGGCGCGGTCCTCGCCGCCCTCGCCACTGACCGACTTGGCCCCGATGCGGTTCATGGCGATGTTCAGCGCGCCGTGTGCTTCCGGACCCAGCGCGCCGAGGCTCATGCCCGGCGTCAGGAACCGCTTGCGGATCTCGTTGACGCTCTCGACCTCGTCCGGGATCAGCGGCTTGCGGTCGCTGCGCCAGTCGAGCAGATCGCGCAGCTGGATCTGAGGCAGGTTCCGCATGCCGGCGGAAAAGCGCTTGTAGGTCTCGTAGTCGCCCGTGTCGCAGGCCTGCTGCAGGGCATGGATCATCCGCGCCTCGAAGGCGTGCGCCTCGCCGGAGCGACGGGCCTTGTAGAAGCCGCCGACCGGCAGCGCCACGAAAGCCGGATCCCAGGCGCGCTGGTGCAGTTCGACGGCGCGCTTCTCCAGCCCGGCGAAGCCGATGCCGGAAATGCGCGAGGGCATGCCGGGGAAGAATTCGGCGACCAGCGAGCGTGACAGGCCGACGGCCTCGAAGTTGTAGCCGCCGCGGTAGGACGAGATCACCGCGATGCCCATCTTGGAGATGATCTTCAGCAGGCCCTGTTCGATGGCCGTCTTGAAGTTCACGCAGGTCTGGCGAAGCGTGGTGTCGCCCAGCAGGCCCCGGTCGAGCCGGTCCTGGAAGCTCTCCTGCGACAGCCAGGCGTTGACCGCCGTCGCCCCGACCCCGACCAGCACCGCGAAATAGTGGGTGTCCATGCATTCGGCCGAGCGCACGATGATCGAGACATAGGACCGCAGGCCCTTGCCGACCAGGTGCGCATGCACCCCGCCGGTAGCCAGGATCATCGGCAGGGCGACCCGGTCGGGGCCACTCATTTCATCCGTCAGCACGATCGTGGCGCAGCCACGCAGGGCGGCGTCTTCCGCCTCGGCGCGAACGCGGTCGAGGTTGGCGCGCAGGGCGTCGCCGGGCCGCGCCTCACCGGCCGGGATCGGCATGGTGCAATCGATGACCGCCAGGGCCTTGTCGCCGATGTAGCCGAGGATGCGCTCGTACATGCCCGTCGTCAGGATCGGGCTTTCGAGAACGTAGACGTCCGTCTGGGCCTCATCCTGGACCAGGATATTGCCGAGGTTCTTGAAGCGGGTCTTCAGGCTCATCACCCCGGTCTCGCGGAGCGGGTCGATGGGCGGGTTGGTCACCTGGCTGAAGTTCTGGCGGAAGAAGTGGCTCAACGGCCGGTAGCCGTCGGACAAGACCGCGAGCGGGGTGTCGTCGCCCATCGAACCGACGGCTTCCTTGCCGTCCTCAACCATCGGCGCGAGCACCAGTTCGAGATCTTCCAGGGTCATGCCGGCGGCGGCCTGGCGGCGGGCCAGTTCCTCGCCCTGGAACCGGCGCGGTTCCGGTCCCGGGCCAATCCGCTCTTCCAGCTCGACCATGTTGCCGAGCCAGTCGGTGTAGGGATGCGCCTCGGCCAGCTTGTCGATGATCGATTCTTCGTCGTAGAGGCGACCCTCGACCAGATCGATGGCGATCATCCGTCCTGGCGAGATGTTCAGCTTACGGACAATGCGGCTCTCGGCGACGCCGCACATGCCGGCTTCCGAGCCCATGATCACCAAACCATCGTCGGTATAGGCCACGCGCAGGGGTCGCAGACCGTTGCGGTCCTTGCCGGCGACGACCCAACGGCCGTCCGTGGCGCAGAGGGCGGCCGGGCCGTCCCACGGTTCCATCACGGCGTTGCAATAGCTGTAGAGCGCCCGGTGCTCGGGCTTCATCTGCTCGTCGCTCTTGCTGGCCCAGGCTTCAGGGATCAGCAGGGCCTTGGCCATCGGTGCATCGCGGCCGGCCCGGACCAGCACCTCGAAGGTGTTGTCGAGGGCGGCGGAATCCGAGCCGCTGGGCTGGATAACCGGCTTCACGTCGTCGCCGAAATCGCCGAACGCCTGGGCGGCCATGCGGATTTCGTGGCTCTTCATCCAGTTGGTGTTGCCCTTGAGCGTGTTGATCTCGCCGTTGTGGGCCAGCATCCGGAACGGCTGGGCCAGCCGCCATTGGGGGAAGGTGTTGGTCGAGTAGCGCTGGTGGAAGATCGCCACCGCCGCCGCAAACCGCTCGTCGCGCAGGTCGGGATAGAAGTCGTCGATGTTCTCGGCGAGGAACATGCCCTTGTAGATCAGCGACCGGGCCGACAGCGAGCAGATGTAGAAGTCGTTGATCGCCGCGGCGGCGACCTTCTTCTCGATCCGCTTGCGGCAGAGGAACAGGGCGCGTTCCAGCGCCTCGCCTTCCATGCCCGACGGCGGCGAGAGCATGATCTGCTCGATCTCGGGCCGCGTGGCGTTGGCCTTTTCGCCGATCACCGAGGTGTCGACCGGCACCTGGCGCCAGCCGTAGATATAGAAGCCGAAGCGCAGCGCCTCGCTCTCGACGATCGTCCGCGCGGCCTCCTGGGCGCCGAGATCGGTGCGCGGCAGGAAGATCTGGCCGACGGCGATCGCGCCGGGACGCAGCTTGTGGCCGGTGTTGCGCACCTGGTCGGTGAAGAAGTCCTGCGGCACGGACAGCAGGATGCCGGCGCCGTCTCCGGTCTTGCCGTCGGCGTCGACCGCGCCCCGGTGCCAGACGGCCTTCAGCGCCTTGATGGCCAGGTCGACCACTTCGCGGCGCGGCTTGCCGTCGATGGCGCAGACCAGGCCGACGCCGCAGTTGTCGCGCTCGCTTGTCGGGTCGTAGGCGTGGCCGTCGATCAGCAACTGACGGTTGGCCAGGTAGCGGGTGAGTTCGGCGCTCATGTCGGTCACTCGGCCGCGACGAGGGCCGGGGAGACCGCCTTCGCCTGCAGATAGCTGTGGATGGAGTCGGCGGCGTCGCGGCCGTCGCGGATGGCCCAGACGACGAGCGAGGCGCCGCGGGCGATGTCGCCGGCGGCGAACACGCCGTCGAGGTTGGCGGCCAGGGTCCTGTGGTTGATCTTCACCGTGCCCCAGCGGCTGACCGACAGGTCGGGCGCGGCCAGGGTGGTGGGCAGGTCTTCCGGATCAAAGCCGAGCGCCTTGATCACCAGCTGGGCGGGCAGGTCGAAGTCGGACCCGTCGACGGCCTCCGGCGCGCGGCGCCCGGAGCTGTCGGGCGGGCCGAGCCGCATACGGATGGCGCGGACCCCGGTGACGCCCCCGGCGTCGCCAAGCAGGCTGCGCGGCGCGGCCAGCCATTCGAACACGACGCCCTCTTCCTCGGCGTTGGCGACCTCGCGCAACGAGCCGGGCATGTTCTCCTTGTCCCGGCGATAGAGGCAGGTGACAGAAGTCGCGCCCTGGCGGATGGCCGTGCGGACGCAATCCATGGCCGTATCACCCCCGCCGATGACCACGACATCCTTGTCGGCCGCGTTTAGCGCGCCCGACTCGAAGTCCGCGACCATGTCGCCCATGCCCTTGCGGTTGGAGGCGATCAGATAGTCGAGCGCGGCGACCACGCCCTGCGATCCCGTGCCGGGCATCTCCAGTTCGCGGGCCGCGTAGACGCCGGTCGCCAGAAGCACCGCGTCATGCCGCTCGCGCAGTTCCGGCAGGGTCGCGTCGCGGCCGACCTCGAAGTTCAGCCTGAACTCGACACCACCGTCGGCCAGCCGCTGCGTGCGCCGCTCGACGACGTCCTTCTCGAGCTTGAAGCCCGGAATGCCGTAGATCAGCAGGCCCCCGGCCCGATCGTGCCGGTCGTAGACCGTGACGGCGTAACCCAGCTCCCGAAGGATCTCGGCGGTGGCCAGGCCCGCCGGGCCCGCGCCGACGATGCCGACGGACTGGCCCAGGTCCGCACGCGCGACCAGCGGCTTCACCCAGCCCTCTTCCCAGGCCTTGTCGGTCAGGTAGCGTTCGACCGCACCGATGGTCACCGTTCCATGGCCCGACTGCTCGATCACGCAGTTGCCTTCGCACAGGCGATCCTGCGGACAGATACGGCCGCAGATTTCCGGCATGGCGTTGGTCGCCTGCGACAGGCGATAGGCTTCCTCCAGCCGCCCCGCCGCTGTCAGCCGCAGCCAGTCCGGGATGTTGTTGTGCAGCGGGCAGTGGGTCTGGCAGAAGGGGACGCCGCACTGCGAACAGCGCGAGGCCTGCTCAGTGGCCTTCGCGTCGATAAAGTCGGCATAGATTTCATGGAAGTCGCGGTCGCGCTCTCGCGCCTCCCGCTTTTCCGGAGTGCGGCGATCGATGATCGTGAACTTCAGCATCCGCTCGGCCATGCCGCGCCCCAGCCTTCCTGAAGGAAATGTTTGCTCTGGCGGCCTTCTAGGCGCTCGGAAACGCATGAAAAATGCGTCGGTCAGCTTGGTTGACCAATTTTCCAGCCCGGACCGGGTTTTCGGACCGACTTCGGCAGCCCGTCGCGCAAATTATGTCCCGTTTGTAGACTATCAACTCGTGAGACCCGCATGAGCGATTTTCTGGCCGCCATTATCCTCGGTCTCGTCGAGGGCCTGACGGAGTTCATCCCCGTGTCGTCCACGGGCCACCTGCTGCTGACCAAGGTGGCGCTCGGACTGACCGATCCGTCCTGGGACAGCTTCATCGTGCTGATCCAGCTGGGGGCGATCCTGGCGGTGGTGGCGCTCTACTTCCAACGGCTCTGGGCGGTGCTGATCGGCCTGCCGACCGACCCGGCGGCGCGGCGCTTCGCCCTGTCGGTGCTGGTCGCCTTCATGCCGGCGGTGTTCCTCGGCTTCCTGCTCTACGACTTCATCAAGCAGGTGCTGTTCGAGAGCCCGGCGCTGATCTGCTGGTCGCTGATCCTCGGCGGGTTCGTGTTGCTGGCGATCGACCGCTGGAGCCCGGCGCCGAAGGAGCATGACGCCATGAAGCTCCCACTGCTGACCTCGCTCGGCATCGGCGTGATCCAGTGCATCTCGATGATCCCGGGCGTGTCGCGCTCCGGCGCGACCATTGTCGGCGGGGTGATGCTGGGCGTCGACAAGCGGGCGGCCGCGGAGTTCAGCTTCTTCCTCGCCATCCCCACAATGGTCGGCGCCTTCGCCAAGGACTTCTGGGAGAGCCGCGAAAGCCTGATGGAGGGCAGCCACCTCGGCCTGCTGGCCGTCGGCTTCGTCGTCTCGTTCCTGTCTGGCCTGGTGGTCGTCAAGGTGCTGCTGGACATCGTCAGCAAGCGCGGCCTCTCGCCGTTCGGCTGGTGGCGGATCCTGGTTGGCGGCGGCGGACTGGCCGTGATCTACCTGACCTGACGCCTACAGCGCGCCTTCGGGCGTGGCCGCGTACTGGCCGCCCCTGCGGTAGCGGTACAGGTAGCTCGGGACGATCGCCTCGATGCTGCGGGGCGTGATCCCGAGCGCATCGAAGCCGGGAGCGCCATCGGCCACGACATTGTCGCTGCGCAGCAGTTCGACCTGGTCAGAGGTCAGCACCGGCGCGATCCCGACGACCGATGTTACCGCCGCCAACTGGCCGATCAGGGACGCGACCGGCCAGGGCAGCGGCGCGAGGAGCCGGCGCTTGCCGGTTTCCAGGAGCACGAACGCCATCAGTTCGCGGAAGGTGAACACGCCTGGCCCGCCCAGCTCATAGGTCTTTCCGGCGCAATCCGGGTCGGTCACTACCTTCGCCACGGCGGCGGCCAGGTCGGCGACGTAGACCGGCTGGAAGCGCGTCGCGCCGCCGCCGGGCAGCGGCAGGGCCGGGCTGATCGAGGCCATGGCCGCGAACCGGTTGAAGAAATCATCCTCGGGTCCGAACACCACCGACGGGCGCAGGATCACCGCCGACGGGATGGCGGCGCGCACGGCGGCCTCGCCCTCGGCCTTGGAGCGCGCGTATTTCGCGGGCGACTGCGCGTCGGCGCCGATGGCCGAGACCTGCACGAAGCGGGTGATCCCGCGCGCCGCGGCGGCTTCGGCGATCGCCTTCGCGCCCTGGGTGTGGATCGTCTGGAAGCCCTGACTCCCGCTCTCGAACAACACCCCGACGAGGTTCACGCAGCCCTCGGCGCCGTCCAGCGCGCGATCCACGGAGTCGGGGTTGCGGACGTTCGCCTGGACCACCTCGATCTGGCCGACATCGCCGAGCATCCGCAGGCGATAGCCGCGACCGACGTTCCGCGCGGCGACCCTGACGCGATAGCCCTGCTTCGCCAGCGAGCGGACGACCTGACGGCCGATAAAGCCGGTTCCTCCGAAGACGGTGACGAGCCCACGCATGACGGCGCCTTTTCCCTTTGTGATAGCGCCCGGATAGACGACGGGCGCTCCATGCGCAACGCGCCATTGACCGCATGAAAGCGGCGCCCTATGAGGCTCGCCTTCGCGCTGATCCGGGGTTCCGGAAAGGTATGCGAGCCCAGGTGGCGGAATTGGTAGACGCGCTGGCTTCAGGTGCCAGTGGCTTAACGGCCGTGGAGGTTCGAGTCCTCTCCTGGGCACCACCCTCCTCTTCTATATGGTAGTAGAGTGAGAGTGGGAGCGACTGCATTTGGCCAATCATCTGCATGAAGGCGATTTCCCGGCGGGCCTCTTCGCGGGCGTGACGTCGGTGGCCATTGATTCCGAGACCATGGGCCTGAGCCTGCAGCGCGATCCGCTGTGCGTGGTGCAGATCTCCGCCGGCGACGGCGACGCCCATGTCGTGCGGATGAACCGCCCGCTCTATGACTGCCCCAACCTCAAGGCGCTGCTGACCGATCCGGCGGTCCTGAAGATTTTTCACTTCGGCCGCTTTGATATCGCCATGTTCGAGCGTCATCTGGGGGTCACGACCAACCCTGTCTGGTGCACCAAGATCGCCTCCAAGCTCGCCCGGACCTATACGGATCGCCACGGCCTGAAGGACGTGTGCAAGGAGCTGCTTGGCGTGGACCTGAGCAAGGCCCAGCAGAGCTCCGACTGGGGCGCCGCGGTGCTGTCGCCCGACCAGGTGGCCTACGCCGCCTCGGACGTTCTCTATCTTCATGGCGTCAAGAACCGGCTTCAGGCCATGCTTGATCGCGAAGGCCGGGCCGATCTCGCCCAGGCCTGCTTCGACTTCCTGCCACAGCGCGCGCGACTCGACCTCGCCGGCTGGGAAGAGGTCGATATCTTCGCCCACAGCTGAGGCGGCTTATGACGGTCGCCGCGCACCCCGCCGACACGCCCGTTGATCGCGACGCCGCGTTCGCCCGCTGGGAACGCCGCCTGCGGCTGATCACGCGCCTGCGTCGCGCCCTGCCGGCCGTGATGGCCCTGATCGCGCTGGGTCTCGTGGGCCTCGTGATCCTCAGCGCCGTGCGGGCGCCGAAGCTGGTCAAGAACGATGATCCGATCATCCGCATGGTCGGCGCGCGCTTCCAGGGCCGGGTCGAGGACGGCCGCAGCTTCCTGATCGGGGCCCAGGAGGCCGCGCGCGACGAGCGAGAGCCGCACCGGGTCAGCCTGGTCGAGCCGATCATGGTCGTCGGCGCCGAGACCGCCACGCCGCGCCGGCTGATGGCGCGGATGGGCGTCTATGACGAACGCACGAAGTTGCTGCAGCTGACCGGCGATGTGCGCATCGACGACGGCCTGGGCAATCGCATCGCCTCGAACGACATCACCATCGACACCCGGACCGGCCAGGCCGTTGGCCAGAAGGGCATCGAGGGCGACGGTCCGGTGGGCCAGGTTTCGGCCGACTCATATACGGTCAAGGACAAGGGCGACCGCATCGAGTTCCGAGGCAGGGTTCGCACGCGCGTCAATCCGGAATAAGACGGGTCATGATCAGGTCGGGAGCGCGCATGCAGAGCGCGGTAAAACACACTGGATTGGCGGTCGCGGTCGCCGTCGGCGTTCTGTTTGGAGCAGGCAGCGCGCTGGCGCAGCTCGATCCACGCGCGCCGATCGACATCACCGCCGATTCCTCGGAAGTCATCCAGAGCCTGTGCCAGTCCACCTGGAGCGGCGCGGTCGAGGCCCTGCAGGGCCGTACGCGCCTGCGCGCCGACAGCGTGCGGATGTACAGCCAGAAGAAGGGTGACACCTGCGGCGCCAGCGACCGGATGGAAGCGGCCGGCCAGGTCTATTTCGTAACGCCCGAGCGCACCGTCCGGGCCGACGCGGCCGTCTACAGCTTCGGCGGTGAGTCGATCACCCTGAGCGGCAACGTCATCGTCGTGCAGGGCAGGAGCGTCGTGCGCGGCGACCGTCTGGTCATCAACACCCGCACCGGACAGGCGCAGATGTCGTCCGGCGTCACCGGCCGCAACAAGGCCGGGCGCGTGCGCGGCGTCTTCTACCCCAACCAGGGGACCACCAACTAGGTGGCCGCCGACCTGGACCAGAGCGGCGAGGGTCTCGTCGTCGACAGGCTGTTCAAGTCGTTCGGCGAGCGACAGATCGTGCGCGGCGTCAGCCTGCGGCTGAAGCGCGGCGAGGTCGTCGGCCTGCTGGGCCCCAACGGCGCGGGCAAGACCACCTGCTTCTACATGATCACCGGCCTGATCCCGGTCGACGACGGCGCGATCCGTCTCGACGGCCGCGACATCACGGCGCTGCCGATGTACCAGCGCGCCCGCATGGGCGTCGGCTATCTGCCGCAGGAAGCCTCGATCTTCCGCGGCATGACGGTCGAGGAAAACGTCCTGGCCGTCGTCGAGATGCGCGAGAAGGAGACCGGCCGCGCCCGCGAGGCGACCGCCGCCCTGCTCGAGGAACTGCGCATCAGCCATCTCAAGTCAGCCCCGGCCGTCTCCCTGTCCGGCGGCGAGCGCCGGCGCGTGGAAATCGCCCGCGCCCTGGCCAGTGAGCCGTCATTCATGCTGCTGGACGAACCCTTCGCCGGCATCGACCCCCTGGCCATCGCCGACATCCGCGACGTGATCGGCTACCTCAAGGGTCGCGGCATCGGCATCCTGATCACCGACCACAATGTGCGCGAGACGCTCGACATCATCGACCGCGCCTCGATCATCCACGCCGGTGAAGTGCTGTTCGAGGGCGCGCCGCAGGAGATCGTCGACAACCCCGACGTCCGCCGCGTCTACCTGGGCGACCGCTTCAACTGATCTGAATTCGCCGGAAGGGCGGATGAGCGCCGTCGCGGCGTTGTGCAAGAACCGCGCCGCTTAAGGGCGGCGTTAACTGTCAGGCTGCTTAGCTGTCCGCTGGTTGTTCCGACGGGTGGGGGAAGCGCGTGGCGCTCGGTCCAAGACTTGAGCTGAGACAGGGCCAGAGCCTCGTCATCACGCCGCAGCTGCAGCAGGCGATCAAGCTGCTGCAGCTGACCAATCTCGAGCTCGAGGCCTATGTCGAGGGTGAGCTGGAGCGTAACCCGCTGCTGGCGCGCGATGATCGCGACAACGAGCCCGAGGCCGAACTCGTCCGAGTCGAGACGCCTGACTTTTCCGCCGACCAGCTGCCCGACGGCGCGGCCCAGGCCGACATGGACGCCGGGCCGTCCGATCTCTCGCCCGGCGAACGCGACGCCGGCGACGGCGACACCCGCGAGCCCGGCCAGGCCGGCGGCGACATCGACTGGTCCCGCGCCGGTCGCGGCGCGACCTTCGAGGGCGAGGACAGCCTGGAAGGCCGCCTGACCCGCGACAAGACGCTCGGCGAGCACCTGCATGACCAGCTGGCCGTGGCACGCCTGAGCGAGCCGCAGCGGGTTGTGGCGGCCGTGCTGATCGATGCCGTCGACGACGGCGGCTACATGCGCGCCGATCTGGTCGACATGTCCGACCGTCTCGGTTGCGAGCTGGATTTCATCGAGGAGGTCCTGGGCGTCCTGCAGGGCTTCGAGCCGGTCGGTGTGATGGCGCGCGACGTGCGCGAATGCCTGACGATCCAGCTTAAGGACCGCAACCGGTTCGATCCGGCGATGGCGGCCCTCCTCGACAATCTCGAACTGCTGGCGCGCCGCGACATGCCGGGGCTGCGCAGGGTCTGCGGCGTCGACGACGAAGACCTGCGCGAGATGATCGGCGAACTGCGGGCGCTGACGCCCCGTCCGGGCGCGGCCTTCGGCGGCGAGCCCTCCCAGCCGGTCGTGCCGGACGTGTTCGTCCGTGAAGGCTCCGGCGGGCTGTGGCTGGTCGAGCTGAACACAGACACCCTGCCCAAGGTGCTGATCGACCGCCGATATCACGCCAAGGTGGCCGGCGGCGCGCGGACCGACCAGGAAAAGACCTTCGTCCAGGACTGCCTGGCCAGCGCCAACTGGCTGGTGAAGAGCCTCGACCAGCGGGCCCGCACGATCCTCAAGGTCTCCAGCGAGATCGTTCGCCAGCAGGACGGCTTCCTCGCCTATGGCGTCGAGCATCTGCGTCCGCTGAACCTGAAGACTGTCGCTGATGCCATCGGCATGCACGAGAGCACGGTCAGCCGGGTGACCTCGAACAAATACATCGCCACGCCGCGCGGGGTGTTCGAGCTGAAGTTCTTCTTCACCTCCTCGATCGCCTCCTCGTCGGGCGGCGAGGCCCACTCGGCCGAGTCGGTGCGTCACAAGATCCGCCAGCTGATCGACGCGGAAGGCGCGGAAAGCGACGTGCATTCCGACGACGCCATCGTCGACATCCTCAAGGAAGCCGGGGTCGATATCGCCCGCCGCACCGTCGCCAAGTACCGCGAGGCCATGCGGATTCCATCGTCGGTCGAGCGCCGCCGGATGCTGCGCGCCGCCGTCTGACGGGGCGGGACGATTTGCCTGTTCGCGCGTTGGAAACCGGCTAAGGAGCGCGGCCATGGACCCCCTCGACCGAAAACGGCCGCTCTCGGCCCTGCTCGCCGAAATCGGCAATGATCCCGATCCGGAGGTGACGGTCGGGGAGATCGTGCATCGGCTCGGCCGACGGTCATTCGGCGCACTGCTGTTCATCTTCTCGGCGCCCAACTGGCTGCCGCTGCCGCCGGGATCGTCCACCTTCCTGGCCGCGCCGCTGATCCTGCTCGCGCCCCAGATCGCGCTGGGCGTGCGGGGTCCGTGGCTGCCGCGCTTCATCGATGGGCGGAAACTCCGTCGGGCCGATCTCGCGGCTGCGCTCGGAAAGCTGATCCCGACGCTGGAGCGGATCGAAAAGGTCTCGCGGCCCCGGCTGGTCTTCCTGTTCGGACCGATCGGCGACCGGATGATCGGACTGACGGTGACCCTGCTGTCGCTGGTTCTGGTCCTGCCGATCTTCCTCGGCAACATGGCCCCGGCGGCGGCCATCGCCGCATTCGGCCTGGCGCTGGTGCAGCGGGACGGGATCCTGGCCCTGATCGGCTACGCCATCAGCGCCGCCAGCGTGGGTCTGCTGGTGATCGGCTGGAACGTGGCGGTCGCCTTTTTCCGGCATGTCGCGCAGGTCCTGGGCCTGGCCTGAACACGCGTCCTCACAAGAAAGCGAGCGGCCTGCCGATTGCTTGACACGCTTCTCCGCGAAGCGCGTTCTATAGCCATGAAAGTGCAAGTATCCGGCAAGCACGTCGACGTCGGGGAGGCCCTGCGAACGCGGGTCTCGGGCGACATTACAGCCACCATTGGCAAGTATTTCGAGCGCGGCGGCACGGCCGACGTGGTGGTCTCCAAGGATGGCTACGCCTTCCGTGTTGACTGCACGATCCGGCTCGACTCCGGCCAGCTTCTGCAGAGCCACGGCCTCGCCGCAGAGGCCCACGGGGCCTTCAGCACCGCCCTGGACAAGATCGAGACGCGGGTCCGGCGCTACAAGCGGCGGCTCAAGAGCCACTCGGTCCAGGCCGAGGCGCGCCGTGAGGAAACCGCGGCGATGTTCGTTCTGCGTGCGCCCGACGAGGACGTCGAGGACTGGGACGGCGTCGACGACCACGCCCCTCCGACCGGCATGATCATCGCCGAGACCGAGGAAGTGCTCAAAACAATGACTGTTTCGATGGCGGTCATGGAACTGGACTTGACCGAATCTCGCACAATCGTGTTCAGGAACGCAGCCCACGGCGGATTGTCCGTGGTGTATCGCCGTCCGGACGGAAACATCGGCTGGATCGACCCTGAACGCACACAGTCACAGAGCGGCAATGGAAAGCGGGTAGTCGCCTGACACGGCGCGACCAGCCCTTCGACCTCCGGTCTGAATCCAGCGAGTTATGAGCGTATGAATATCGGTGATCTGCTGGAGCCCCGCGCGATCGCGCCCCGGGCCGGTGGCGGTAGCAAGCGGCAGGTGCTGTCGGCCGTGGCCGATATCGCCGCCCGGTCCTTCGGCCTGAAGGCCGAGGATGTGCTCGACGCCCTGCTGGAGCGCGAGGCGGCGGGATCGACCGGCGTGGGCCATGGCGTAGCTGTGCCGCACGCACGTCTGAAGGGCCTCCCGCGTCTGCGCGGCGTGTTCATGCGTCTCGAGCAGCCCACGCCGTTCGAGTCGGTCGACGAACAGCCGGTGGACCTGGTGTTCGCCCTGTTCGCACCGGTCGACAGCGACACCGAGCATCTGCGCGCCCTGGCGCGTGTCTCGCGGCTTCTGCGTCAGAGAGACCTGCGCCTGCAACTGCGGCAGGCGCGGACGGCGGAGTCGATCTACGCCCTGCTCGCCCGCGAGCCGCAGTCGACGGCAGCCTGACGTCCCTAGTGAACCGAGACCGGCGCCAGTTCGTGCGCCAGGGCGGCGGCGACGGCTGAATCGCGGTCACCGAGGACGGCCAGGCGCTCGCCGTCCGCGCGGTGCACTGCGAACAGTGTCTGCTGCGGGCTGAGATCGTAGCCCCGCAGGGCCGCGGCGGGCGTGTCGGCGATGATCTCGGCGGCGGTGACCGGCCGGACATAGACCAGGTCGGGTGCGCCAAGGGCCGCGAAAGCTTCATTGGTAAGACGTTGGGGTGTCATTGAGACCACCTCCTTCACTGGGGGAACGCCGGGAACGCCCGCAGGTTCAGCGGAGCGGCCCGGCCTTCCGGAAAATCGGGTCAGTCGGCCGTCCGGATCGGGATCCGCTGGATCAGCCGTTCGGGTTCGGGGCGGGCCAGATCCACGTGCAGAAGGCCGTGTTCGAGCAGGGCGCCGCGAACCACCATCCCGTCGGCCAGCACGAAGGTGCGGATGAACCCGCGCGCCGCGATGCCACGGTGCAGATAGGCCTTGTCGGCCGTCTCCGCGCCATCGCCGCGACGGCCGGCGACCGTCAGCTGATTGCCCTCGACGTGGATGTCGAGCTGGTCCGGCGAGAACCCGGCCACCGCCAGGGTGATCCGGACGTCGCCGTCGTCGCGCGCCTCCACGTTGTAGGGCGGATACCCTTCGGCGGCGGCCTTGGCCGCGCGCTCGATCAGGGTGCGGGTGTGGTCGAAGCCCAGCAGGAAGGGGCTGTCGAACAGCAGCGGTCGTGTCGTCATCGGCAGCGAGTCCTCTAGCAGGGGCAACTCCCGTTCGTCGGCCCCATCAGGCGTCCGGCGAACGGCGTGAGTCCTAGGTGGCGATTGCCGGGCCGGGCCGCAAGACGGCGACAATTGGTCATGGGCATTTGCCGACATATCCTCCGAGCCACCGCTAGGCGCCCCTGCCGAAACACGGTTAGGTGGCGCCAGTACAACTCGGGGCGGGGGACTCCAGAATGAAGCGTATCCTGACGCTGGCGGCGGCGTGTTTGATGCTGGCTGCCTGCACCACCACCAATGTGAAGTCCGCCGCCGGCCTGCCGACCGCGCCCGCCCCCGGAGCGCGAATTCTACTGATCGAGCCGGACGTGAAGTTGAATATCATCCTGGCATCGGGTCTGCAGGAGCATCGCGCCGACTGGACTGCGGCAGCGCGGACCAATCTGCTGGCGGCAGTCGAGCGGTCTCTGAAAACGCGGGCTCATTCTTTCGAACTCTTCAAGCCGGACGAGAACATGGATGGCCGCGCCGGCCAGCTGCTGCGCCTGAACGCCGCCGTGGGACAGGCGATCATACTCCATAGCTATGGTCCGTTCACGCTACCGACCAAGGGCAAGAGCTTCGACTGGACGTTGGGAGACGGCGCGAAGTCACTAGCAGGCGCGGTCGAGGCGGACTACGCGTTGTTTGTCCACGGAGCTGGCTCCTACTCAAGCGGTGGCCGGGTCGCGGTGATGGTTGGCGCGGCCCTTCTTGGCGTGAGCATTCCGACAGGTAGCCAGCAGGTCTATGCCTCGCTTGTGGACCTGAAGACCGGCAAGGTAATTTGGTTCAATGTAGCTATCGCCTCGCCGAGCGCAGACATGCGCGAGCCTGAGGGCGCGACGTTGCTGGTTGAATCGATGTTGAAGGATATTCCGCTTTGAGGATGCGGACGTTTCTTGTCGTCCTTTTGGCGACATCGCTCGCCGCAAGCCCCGCTCTGTCGGACCCCCGACCTGTTGGCCTCGGCCCCTCGCTTGCGACGGACGAGGCAGGACTCTGGGAGGAGTCGTCAAAGGCCGAGCGTGCCGCCCAGCAATCTGCAGATTTCAACAATGATCCTGAGCTGACCGCGTACGTTGGGGGTGTGACTTGTAAGGTCGCGACCCCGTATTGCGACGACATCCGTGTTTACGTGATGGATCGGCCTGTCTTGAACGCCCAAATGGCGCCAAACGGCTATTCCGAAGTCTGGACGGGCCTGATGTTGAGGTCCACCAGCGAGGCCGAGCTAGCGTTCGTCCTCGGTCACGAAGCTGTCCACTTCATCGAAAATCACTCGATCGAAGCTTGGAGGGCGCAGAAGACGCGCGCGAATGTGATGTTGGCGATTTCAGCTGGCGTCGCCATAGCTGGCGTCGCAGCTATGGCGAATGCCCCAACTATTGACGTTGCTCAGTCAATTCAGGATCTCACCAACGCGGTAATCGATGGTGTCTACCTCGCATATGTTGCGTCGTTCTTCGCGTTTTCCAGGGCCAACGAAGCCGAGGCCGACCGATTGGCTTTCGACCGGCTAGTCGCTGCGGGCTACAATCCCCAAGCGGCCAGTGTGATGTGGCGAAACCAGATCGCTGAGGCTGCCGCATCAGATTTTCCACGCGTCCGCGTCCGAGGCGCGCGAGCGAGCATATTCAACACGCATCCGATCGATGCAGAGCGCGCGGCAACTCTTGAGGCCTTGGCGGCGAAGACAGGCAAGACAGGGGAACTGGGCCGAGAACGATACCGCGCGGCAATCCGCCCTCATCTGGCCGGATGGCTGAAGGCGGACTTGGGCCGACGTGACTACGGCCAGACGCTGCACATTATCGACCGCTTGGCTGCGACTGGTGACGACATTGGCGTGCTCGAGTTCTTCAGAGGCGAAACCTACCGCCGACGGCGAAAGGATGGGGACCAGGACAAGGCGCTCGCCGCCTACCTCGCCGCGTCAACGGCCCCCGACGCCCCTGTCGCTGTTTGGCGCGAACTAGGTGACATGCAGGTCAAGACAGGGGCGACTGCCGACGCCCGCTTCTCATACGAAAAATATCTTGCCATGGTGCCCGACGCCCAGGACCGCTGGATCGTCGAGGCCTCTCTTAAGAAGCTTACGGGGACCTCCGGAACATGATGATCCGTATTTTGCGCGGTGTGGTGCTCGCCGCTGGCCTGTCGATCCTTTCAGCGTGCGTCTCGATCACGGCCGCCCCGGCAGGCCCGTACGCTTCTGGCTTGCACACCGTCACGCTCGGCCGAATGTGGGGTGATGCCTCGGCATTCGCTGGGGCTCCAAAGACCGTAAAAATGCTGACTATCGACGGCTGGCAACTAAATCGCCTTTATGTGATCGATGGACTGAAGTCTGGCGACTTCATCGTTAGGCCGATGAGCAAAGAGACGCCCACGCCAACGTTCAGGGCTGGCATGACACCCATCGAGCAGGTCGAACTCGTCGCTGAGAGCGTGACTGCTATGGGTTATCAGCGCGTAGAAACTGACGGCCTGCGCCCCACCAAGGTTGGGAACGCAGACGGGCTCCGCGCCGACATTTCAGCGAAGACTCCAGAAGGCCTTAACATTTCTGGCATCACTCAGATCGCAGAGATTGGTGGTCGTCTCTACATCCTGCTCTACCTCGCCCCGACCGAGCACTACTTCAACGCCACAAAGGCCGAGGTCGAGGGCATCATGGCTTCCGCCCGGGTCGGCGCCTGATACGCGGAGGCCCGCCCCTTTCGCCACCCGGTTGAATCGGGGCGCGAAAAGGGTCACCTTTCAGGAGAAATCGGCCCGCCGGCCGTCGGCTGGCGCCGGTTTCGCGGCGAGAGCCGTTTTTCTCGGAAACTGGCGCAGTCAGACGTCGGGCCGACACTGAAGGGAAGAACGCACCATGGCCCTGGCTATGATTCCACTCGACGACCGCGCCAGTGGTCGTGACATGCTCTCGCGCGGTTTCGCCGTCGCGGGCGCGCTGTTCAGTCTGATGGCGCTGATCACTGCGGGCGTCGCCGCCCTGGGCCTGCTGGGCCTGGCCGGCGTGCCGGTGGATCCCTCCGCCGCCGGGCCTGCCCGGATGCTGGGCCTGCCCTGGAGCCTGGCGATCAACCCGGCGATCGCCCAGACGCCGACCGTCACCCTGCTGCTCACCTGCGGGGCGCTGGCGGTCAACGCGGCGCTGCTGATGCTGGCGTCACGGCTGGTCCGCACCCGCACCCGCTGAACAAGCGCCGCCGACGGGCTGACCGGCAGGTTTTCCGGGCGTCAGCGGGTCGCCAGCAGGATCGCGATCACGATCGCAAAGCCGCCACCCACGATCACGACCGGCCGGGCAAAGCCCCAAAGCTTCCGGAGCAGGGGCCGGTTTCCGGTCGCCGCCGCCCAGGCGAGCGCGCACCCGAAGCTGACGAGGCCCGCCAGCGCAAAAAGCCAGACGAACCAGTCCGGTGCGAACAGGGCCAGAAGGTCGAACAGCCATTCTGTTCTGCTCATGCCCGCTTCCCCCTCAGGCTCGACCCGGCCGCACGCCTGCGCCGGCCATCGCACCGGTGGAACTCTAACGAGAAGAAGCCTGGCCCGGAAACGGCGAAGGCCGCGCCCTTTAGGGGCACGGCCTTCTTGGTGGAGCTTAGCGGAGTCGAACCGCTGACCTCTTGCATGCCATGCAAGCGCTCTACCAGCTGAGCTAAAGCCCCGGGGTCTTCCGGTTTCCCGCATCCGGCGGGCCGGCGGCGAGGGCGCGGTTCTAGGCCGCCATCCCTCGCCGATCAAGAGCCTCTGAGCGGAATTTCCGCTTATCGGTCCTCAGCGTCGTCTTCACCCGGCAGACCGTCGATTTCGTCCTCGGGGAAGTCGTCCTCGTCCTCGAGGAAGGGCACGCCGTCAGCTTCTTCGTCGTCGGCGAGTTCTTCATCTTCGGCGAAGTCGACGCCCAGATCGTCGGCCGGCGTGGGGGCCACGACGGGGTCGTCGGACTCCTCGTCGGTCTCGATCGGCTCGACGGCGGATTCGTCGTCGATCTCGGGCGTCTGATCGGGCTCTTCCTCGAAGCCATCGGCATCGGGGTCGACCGCCTTGACCGGTTTCTCTTCAGCGTCCTCGTAGTCAGGCACCGCCGTACGGGCGCGAACCCGACGATTGCGGACGGCCTCTTCGGGGTCGAAGGTCTCCCCACACTTCGGACAGGCGGCCGGGCGGCGGCCCAGGTCGTAGAATTTGGACTGGCAGCTGGGGCAAATCTGTTTTGCGCCCAATTCCGGATTGGCCAAGGGGCGATCCTCATAAGGTCTTGGTGCGGAAGCGGCGGCTCACTTGCCACGGGCCGGGGGCGCTGTCAAAAGCAATCCCCGCCCTTCCCCAGCCCTTTCAGGAGCTTGCGCCCGGCATGACCGCCGCCGTGCTTTCGGCCCGCCCCGGCGCGCCCCTCTCAGGGACCGTCAAGGTCCCCGGCGACAAGTCGATTTCCCACCGCGCCCTGATCCTGGGCGCCATGGCGTCGGGCCGCACCACAATCACCGGTTTGCTCGAGGGCGACGACGTCCTGGCGACCGCAAGGGCCATGCAGGCCTTCGGCGCCGGGGTCACCCGCACCGGCGAGGGCGCCTGGACGGTCGAAGGCAGGGGCGGGCTTTCGGAGCCCGGCGACGTCATCGACTGCGGCAATGCCGGCACCGGCGTGCGCCTGATCATGGGCGCCGCAGCCGGCTATGCGATCACCGCCACCTTCACCGGCGACGCCTCGCTGAAAAAACGTCCGATGGGTCGCGTGCTGGAGCCGTTGGGGCTGATGGGGGCGACCTGGCTGTCGCGCGAAGGCGGCCGTCTGCCCCTGACCCTGCGCGGCGGCGGGCTCGCAGGGGTCGAATATGTGCTGCCGATGGCCTCGGCCCAGGTGAAGTCGGCGGTGCTGCTGGCCGGCCTGAAGGCCGGGGGAGCTGTCACCGTGGTCGAGCCCGAGCCGACCCGCGATCACACCGAGCGGATGCTGAAGGCGTTCGGCGCGACGCTGACCGTCGACGACCACAACGACCGCCGGGTGATCACACTGCAACCGGGCGCGCGCCTGACGGCCAGTCACGTGGCCGTGCCGGGCGACCCGTCGTCCGCGGCCTTTCCGCTCGTTGCGGCGCTGATCACGCCGGGCTCGGCGGTCACGGTCACGGGGGTGATGCTCAACCCGTTGCGCACCGGCCTGTTCGACACCCTGCGCGAGATGGGCGCGGACCTGACCATCACCAATCGCCGCGACGCCAGCGGCGAGGAGGTCGGCGACATCACCGCCCGCCATTCGACGCTTCGCGGCGTCGTCGTGCCGCCGGGCCGGGCGCCCAGCATGATCGACGAGTATCCGATCCTCGCCGTCGCGGCCGCCTTTGCTCACGGCGAGACGGTGATGCGCGGCGTCGGCGAGATGCGGGTCAAGGAAAGCGACCGCATCGCCCTGATGGCGGCCGGGCTCGAGGCCTGTGGCGTCGATGTCGAGGAGGAGCCGGAGGGCTTCATCGTGCGCGGGACCGGCGCCGCGCCGCGGGGCGGGGCGCTGGTCGAGACCCACGGGGATCACCGCATCGCCATGAGTCACCTGGTCCTGGGCCTGGCCGCCCGCGAGGCCGTCCAGGTCGACGAGCCCGGCATGATCGCCACCAGCTTCCCCGACTTCGCCCCGATGATGCGTCGCCTCGGCGGCTCCATCGAGGAGGCCTGAGCGATGGGTTTCACGATCGCCGTCGACGGTCCCGCCGCCTCGGGCAAGGGCACGATCGCCGTCCGGCTGGGCGCGCTCTATGGCTATCCGGTGCTGGACTCGGGGCTGCTCTATCGCGCCGTGGGCATGAAGGTGCTTGGCCAGGGCGGCGACCTGTCGGATGAAGCCGCCGCTACCGCCGCCGCCCGGGCGCTTGAGCCGTCGGAACTGGAAGGCCCGGCAGTCCGCACCCGCGCCGCCGGCGAGGCCGCCAGCCGGGTGGCTATCTATTCCCCCGTTCGCCAGGTGCTGCGCGACTTCCAGCGCGACTTCGCCGCGCGGGAGCCCGGGGCAGTGATCGACGGCCGCGACATCGGCACCGTCATCGCCCCGGACGCCCCGGCCAAGCTGTACGTCACCGCCACACCCGAGGCGCGGGCCGGGCGCCGCTGGAAGCAGCTGGTCAGCCAGGGCGAGACTGTCACCTACGAGGAAATCCTCGCCGACATCCATGTCCGTGACGCCCGCGACAGCGCCCGGGCCGACTCGCCGATGGTCGCCGCGCCGGACGCGGTCTTGCTCGACACCACCGAAATGACTATAGACGCGGCCTTCGATGCGGCCCGCCGTATCGTCGAGGCGGCGCGCAGCCGGTGGGAAACCGCCAAAGGCTAATCCAACGCGCCACGCTCGAACGGCCGCGGGCGCTCAAATCTATCCGCAAACCCATGGACCGCCCGGACTCCGCCGGCATCCCGCCGCCTGTCCGCGATCCGCAACCAAGAGACTGAAACACTATATGGCCGACGATCTCAGCCTGAACCCCAGCCGCGATGATTTCGCGGCCCTGCTCGACGCCTCCATGGGCGGCGCCGGCGGCGACTTCGCCGAAGGCACCGTCATCAACGGTATCGTTGTTGGCATCGAAAAGGACTTCGCCATCATCGACGTCGGTCTGAAGACCGAAGGTCGCATCCTGATCAAGGAATTCGGCGTCGACGACGCCGGCAAGCCCACCCTGAAGATCGGCGACACCGTCGAGGTGTTCCTCGAGCGCCTCGAGAACGCCCTCGGCGAAGCGGTCATCAGCCGTGAGAAGGCCAAGCGCGAGGAAGCCTGGACCCGCCTGGAAGGCGTGTTTGCCAAGCAGGAGCCGGTCATGGGCTCCATCGTCGGCCGCGTGAAGGGCGGCTTCACCGTCGACCTGGGCGGCGCCTCGGCGTTCCTGCCGGGCTCGCAGGTGGACATCCGTCCGGTCCGCGACGTCGGCCCGCTGATGGGCAAGGAACAGCCCTTCGCCATCCTCAAGATGGACCGTCCGCGCGGCAACATCGTCGTCTCGCGTCGCGCCATCCTCGAAGAAGCCCGCGCCGAACAGCGCACCGAACTGGTCAGCCAGCTGCTCGAGGGCGAAGTCCGCGAAGGCGTGGTCAAGAACATCACCGACTACGGTGCGTTCGTGGACCTCGGCGGCATCGACGGCCTGCTGCACGTCACCGACATGAGCTGGAAGCGCGTCTCGCATCCGTCGCAGGTCCTGGCCGTCGGCGACACCGTCAAGGTGCAGATCATCAAGATCAATCCGGACACCCAGCGCATCAGCCTCGGCATGAAGCAGCTGCAGTCCGATCCGTGGGATGGCGTTGAAGCCAAGTACCCGGTCGGCGCCAAGTACACCGGCCGCATCACCAACATCACCGACTACGGCGCGTTTGTTGAGCTGGAAGCCGGCGTTGAAGGCCTGGTCCACGTCTCGGAAATGTCCTGGACCAAGAAGAACGTCCACCCGGGCAAGATCGTCTCCACCTCGCAGGAAGTGGACGTCATCGTGCTCGACGTCGACAGCTCCAAGCGCCGCGTGTCGCTGGGCCTCAAGCAGGCCATGGCGAACCCCTGGGACGCCTTCCTGGCGACGCATCCGATCGGCTCGACCGTCGAAGGCGAAGTCAAGAACGCCACCGAGTTCGGCCTGTTCGTGGGCCTCGACGGCGACATCGACGGCATGGTTCACCTGTCCGACCTGGACTGGAACGCGTCTGGCGAAGAAGCCATGGCGAAGTTCAAGAAGGGCGACATGATCAAGGCCAAGGTGCTTGACGTCGATGTCGAGAAGGAACGCATCAGCCTGGGCGTGAAGCAGCTGGCCGGCGATCCGATGACCGGCGACACCTTCCGCAAGGGTCAGACGGTGACCGTCACGGTGACGGAAGTCACCACCGGCGGCATCGAGGTCAAGTTCGGCGAGGACGACGCGCCGATGACGGCCTTCATCCGCAAGTCGGACCTGTCGCGCGACCGCCAGGAGCAGCGCCCCGAGCGCTACGCCGTCGGCGACCGCATCGACGCCCAGGTGACCAACATCGACAAGGCCGCCCGTCGGGTGTCCGTCTCGATCAAGTCGCTGGAAATGGCCGAAGAGAAGGAAGCCATCGAGCAGTTCGGGTCCTCGGACTCCGGCGCCTCGCTGGGCGACATCCTCGGCGCTGCCCTGCGTGAGAAGGCCTCGAAGGACTAGTCCTTCGGCGTCAATCGCTACGATGTCAGACGGCGGTCGGGATCTCCCGGCCGCCGTTTTTCATGCCCGCGGCGCAGCGATCCGCCCATGCCGGCGCCGCTTCGCGCGACAGTTTGGCTGTTTGTCCGACAACCCCTTGAAGACTCAGGACTGATTGGGCAAAGGTCGGGCGGCCGACGACGGGTTGGGGGACCGCAATGATCAAATCTGAGCTGATCGCCCGGCTTGCCGCCGAAAACCCGCACCTGACCCAGCGCGACATCGAACGCGTTGTCGGCGTGATCCTGGAAAAGATGACCGTGGCGCTCGAAGGCGGCGGCCGGGTCGAGCTTCGCGGCTTCGGCGCCTTCTCCGTCCGGTCGCGGCCTGCGCGCGCGGGCCGCAACCCCCGTACCGGCGAGCCGGTGTCGGTGAAGGGCAAGCATGTGCCGTTCTTCAAGAGCGGCAAGGAACTGCGCGAACGGCTCAACGCCGACTGACGGCTTGACGCGGCCGGCCAATCCTCCAAAGGCTCCTGACAGACCGGGACGGAGCATCGCCATGAGCGTCTTCAAGGAATTTCGCGAATTCATCGCCCGCGGCAACGTGGTCGATCTGGCCGTCGGGGTGATCATCGGCGGATCGTTCGGGGCCATCGTCAAGAGCCTGGTCGACCAGGTGGTCATGCCGCCGATCGGCCTGATCACCGGCGGGATCGACTTTTCCAAGCTCGAGTGGGTGCTGCGGGCCGACAACCCGGCCACCGAGGTGATCGAGAAGGTCGCCATCGGCTACGGCGGCTTCATCAACACGGTCATCCAGTTCCTGATCGTCGCGGCGGCCGTGTTCCTGCTGGTCAAGGCGATCAACACCGCCCGCCGCGAGGCGCCCGCCGAGCCGGAAGCGCCCCCGGCGCCCCCGGCCCCGACACCCAGCGAAGCGCTGCTGACCGAAATCCGCGATCTGCTCAAAGCCGGCGCCGGCAAGACGGGCTGATGGCCGGAACCAAGATCTGTGGCCTGTCCACGCCCGGGACGGTGGCGGCCGCCCTCGACGGCGGCGCGGCCTTCCTGGGGTTCAACTTCTTCCCGGCGAGCCCCCGCTATCTGACCCCGGACGCCGCCGCCCGGCTGGCTCCGCCGGCGCGCGGCAAGGCGACCATCGTCGCGGTGACTGTCGATCCCGACGATGACCTGGTCGACCGGCTGATGGCGACACTGAAGCCCGACCTGATCCAGCTGCACGGCAAGGAGCCGCCGTCGCGGGTGCGCGAGGTCTCGGCCCGCGCCGGGGTCGGGGTGATCAAGGCCCTGCCGGTCTCCGAGTCCGCCGATCTGGACGCCGCCCGTCAGTATGAGACGGTCGTCGACCATCTGATGTTCGACGCCAAACCGCCGTCGGACACCGCGATGCCGGGCGGCCTGGGATCGTCGTTCGACTGGACGATTCTGGCTGGACGCCGCTTCGCGCGGCCCTACCTCCTCGCGGGCGGCCTTGATCCGTGGAACGTCGGAGAGGCCCTGCGCCAGTCCGGCGCCCCGATCGCGGACGTTTCCTCTGGCGTGGAGCGCGGCCCGGGGATAAAGGACCCGCTCCTGATTTCGGCCTTTCTTGAAGCGGTTCGCCGCGCCTGAAGCTTCTGGATCCATGAACGCCCCAGCCAAGCCCAACGACTGGTCCGCCCATCCGGACGAACGTGGCCGGTTCGGCGATTTCGGGGGACGCTACGTTCCCGAGACGTTGATGCCGCTGGTCCTGGAGCTGGGGCAGGCCTACGCCAAAGCCAAGGCGGATCCAGCCTTTCAGGCCGAGCTGACCGCCTTTCACAAGGACTACACCGGCCGGCCGAGCCCGATGTATTTCGCCGAACGCCTGACCGAGCACTTCGGCGGCGCAAGGATCTGGTTCAAGCGCGACGAGCTGAACCACACCGGCTCGCACAAGATCAACAACGCGCTCGGCCAGATCATGCTGGCCCGCCGCATGGGCAAGACCCGGATCATCGCCGAGACCGGCGCCGGCCAGCACGGCGTGGCCACCGCGACAGTCTGCGCCCGCTTCGGTCTGCCCTGCGTGGTCTACATGGGCGCCCTGGATGTCGAGCGGCAGAAGCCCAACGTCTTCCGCATGAACCTGCTGGGAGCCGAGGTGCGGCCCGTCACCTCCGGCACCGGCACGCTCAAGGACGCCATGAACGAGGCGATGCGCGACTGGGTCACCAATGTCGCCGACACCTACTATCTGATCGGCACCGCCGCCGGTCCGCACCCCTATCCGGCCATGGTCCGCGACTTCCAGAGCATCATCGGGATCGAGGCGCGGGCCCAGATTCTTGAAGCGGAAGGGCGGCTTCCCGACGCACTGGTCGCCTGCATCGGCGGCGGGTCGAACGCCATCGGCCTGTTCCACCCCTTCCTGGCCGACGAGGGCGTGCGCCTGATCGGCGTCGAGGCCGCAGGCCACGGCATCGAGAGCGGCCTGCACGCGGCGTCGTTGACCGGCGGGCGACCCGGGGTCCTGCACGGCAACAAGACCTACCTGCTGCAGGACGATGACGGCCAGATCATCGACGCCCATTCGATTTCGGCGGGGCTCGACTATCCCGGCATCGGGCCCGAGCACAGCTTCCTGCACGAGGCGGGGCGGGCCCAGTACCTCTCGGCGACGGACGACGAGGCGCTGGCCGCCTTCAAGCTCTGCGCGGAACTGGAAGGTATCATCCCGGCGCTCGAGCCGGCCCACGCCCTCGCCCGGGTCGGAGACCTGGCCCGCGAGCTCGGCAAGGACGGGCTGATCGTGATGAACATGTGCGGACGGGGCGACAAGGATATCTTCACCGTCGCCGAAGCGCTTGGACGGAAGCTTTGACCAAGGACCGTATCGACCGGCGCTTCGCGGCCCTGGCCGCCGAAGGGCGCGCGGCTTTCGTGACCTATATGGTGGCGGGCGACCCGGATCGGGCGACCGCGCAGGCCATTCTCGAAGGCCTGCCGGGCGCCGGGGCCGACCTGATCGAGGTCGGCTTTCCGTTTTCCGACCCGATGGCCGAGGGACCCTCGATCCAGCTGGGCTCCCAGCGGGCGCTGAAGGCGGGCATGACCCTGCAGGGTACGCTGGACATGGTCGCCGGCTTCCGGGCGACGGACCAGGACACCCCGATCATCCTGATGGGATACCTGAATCCTGTCCTCAATCGCGGCTTCGATCGCTTCGCGGCCGACGCCGCGTCGGCGGGCGTGGACGGCCTGATCATCGTCGACTGTCCGCCGGAGGAGTCTGATCCGCTGGCCGACGCCCTCGACGCCAATGGCGTAGCGCTGATCCGGCTGGCCACCCCGACCACCGACGACAAGCGACTGCCGGCCGTGATGCGGCGGACGTCGGGTTTCATCTACTATGTCTCCGTCGCAGGCGTGACCGGCGTCAAGGAGGCCGACGCCGACGCCGTGGCGCTTCCCGTGCAACGCCTGCGGGCAGCCTCCGGCCTGCCGGTGGCCGTGGGATTTGGCATCCGCACTCCGACGCGCGCAGCGGAAGTGGCGCGCGTGGCCGACGCGGTCGTCGTTGGATCGGCCCTGGTTGATGAAGTTGAAGGCGCCCTCAACAGCGGGTCGAACGAAAACGTGACTGAAAGAGTCCTTTCCAAGACCGCGGAGCTGGCTAAGGCTGTGCGCTTGGCGCGAGTCAGGGATGCTTGAAGCAATGGCGATGGCTGACCCGAAGAACGAAAAACCGACCCGGGGCACTGCGCGCGAGCGTCAGGGCTGGCTTGCCCGGATCGCCCCCGGCGTCCGCGGCGCGTTCGTAAAGCGCGAAACGCCCGAGAACCTCTGGGTCAAATGCCCCGACACCGGGGAGATGATCTATCGCCCCGATCTGGAGGCCGCCTGGTGGGTGACCCCCGCCGGCCGCCACATGCGCATCGGGCCGGAGCTGCGGTTCAAGTTCACCTTCGACAACGCCGCCTACGAGACCTTCGACACCCCGACGGTGCCCGAGGACCCGCTGCATTTCACCGACGGCCGGCCCTACACCGAGCGCCTGGCGGCAGCCCGCAAGTCGACGGGCGAGCCTGACGCCATGGCCCTGGCCGCCGGCGACATCGGCGGCACGCCGACGGTGGTGCTGGTGCAGGACTTCGCCTTCATGGGCGGATCGCTGGGCATGGCCGCCGGGGAAGCCTTTATCGCCGCCGCCCGGCTGGCGATCGAGCGGCAGTCGCCGCTTGTCGTCTACACCGCCGCCGGCGGCGCGCGCATGCAGGAGGGGACCCTGTCCCTGATGCAGATGGCCCGCACCACCCTGGCGATCCAGGAAATGAAGCGGGCCCGCCTGCCCTATATCGTCGTGCTGACCGACCCGACCACCGGCGGCGTCACCGCCAGCTACGCCATGCTGGGCGACATCCATTTCGCCGAGCCCGGCGCCCTGATCGGTTTCGCCGGCCAGCGGGTGATCGAGCAGACCATCCGCGAGACCCTGCCGCCGGGCTTCCAGCGCGCCGAGTACCTCGTCGAAAAGGGCATGGTCGACCGCGTCGTGGCCCGCCATGAGCTGCCAGCGGTGCTGGGCTCGATCCTGACCACCCTGATGATGGGCCGCGACGGATCGAAGGCGGCGTAGATTTTCTCCCGCTCCTCCCAGTGTCAGATCACCTCCGAGCCCACGACGCAGCCCTTGAGCGGCTCCGGCTCCTGCACCCGAAGCTGATCGACCTGTCGCTGGGCCGGATGCACCGGCTGTGCACGGCGCTGGGCGAGCCGCAACGCAAGCTGCCGCCGGTGGTCCATGTGGCCGGGACCAACGGCAAGGGTTCGACCGTCGCCTTCCTGCGCGCCATCGCCGAGGCGGCGGGTCTGCGGGTGCATGTGTTCTCCTCTCCGCATCTGGTGCGGTTCGCCGAACGGATCCGGCTCGCCGGAGCCTTGATCAGCGACGCGCATCTGGCCGAGGTGCTGGAGCGGGTCGAGGAGGCCAATGCCGGGGAGGCGATCACCTTCTTCGAGATCACCACGGCGGCGGCGCTGCTGGCGTTTTCCGAAGTGGAAGCTGACCTGTGCCTGCTGGAAGTCGGACTGGGCGGGTCGCTCGACGCGACCAATGTGCTCGAACGGCCCGCACTCAGCGTCATCGCGCCGGTCGATCATGACCACCGCGAGTTCCTGGGCGACACGATTACCGCCATCGCCGGCGAGAAGGCCGGCATCATCAAGCGCGGCGCACCGGTCGTCGTCGGCCGTCAGTGCGATGAGGCCTTCGCGGTCATCGAGGCGCGGGCCCTGGCGCTCGGCGCGCCGCTGACCGCCATGGGCGTCGAGTTCGACGCCTGGAGCGAGCGGGGGCGGCTGATCGTCCAGACACCGGACCGGTTGCTGGACCTGCCGTTGCCGTCGCTGGCGGGACCTCACCAGATCGACAATGCCGGCCTCGCCGTCATGGCCGCCCTGCAGCTGCCGGAGGCGCGGATCGACGAGGACGCGATCAGCCTGGGTATCGCCTCCACCGTCTGGCCGGCCCGGATGCAGCGTCTGACCAGGGGTCCGTTCGGCGAACGGGCCCAGGCGGCCGGGGCCGATCTCTGGCTCGACGGCGGGCACAATCCGCATGCGGCCGCGGCCCTTGCCCGGACGATCGGCGACATGGCGGCGCGGGACGGGCGGCCGGTTGCGGTCGTCTGCGGCCTGCTGGCGAACAAGGACGCCGACGGCTTCTTCGCCGCCTTCCGGGACCTGCAACCGCGGATCATCGCCGTGCCGTTCGAGGCGGATACCGCCAGTCCGCCGGCCCGGCTGGTCGAGGCGGCCGCGCGGGCGGGATTGAAAGCCGGGATCTCGGGAAGCGCCCTGGAGGCGCTGGAGACGGTGCTGGCGGGGGACGGACCCCCGCCTCACATCGTCATCTGCGGATCGCTCTACCTGGCGGGAGAGGTCCTGGCGGCGTCGAAGGAAACCTGGCCGACGTGAGGCCGAGACAGGCCCTGAAACGTAAAGCACACGTCATGGCCCGAACAAGTCGGCCCATGACGTGCCTGGCTCAGGCCGCCGGCTGGACGCCCGCTTCGTTGAGCCACTCCAGGATCTTCTGTTTGGGCATGGCGCCGACCTTCATCGAGGTCATCTGGCCGCCGCGGAACAGCATCATCGTCGGGATGCCGCGCACGCCGTAGCGCGAGGGCGTGGTCGGGCTGTCCTCGATGTTGACCTTGGCGATCACGACGTGGTCGGCCAGTTCCTCGGAGATCTGCTCCAGAGCGGGGGCGATCTGCTTGCAGGGGCCGCACCACTCCGCCCAGAAATCCACCAGGACAGGCTTTTCGGACTGGAGCACATCGCGCTCGAAGGACTCGTCGGTCACCGTCACGGTGCTCATCGGTATTCTCCCGTTCGCGGCGCCACGGGGCGCGCATCGTCAAGCCAACGATGTAGGCCCGGCCCCGTTCCCTATCAATGACTCGCTGCCAGCTGGTCCAGCGTTCGCGCGATCATGTTTTCTGGAACCGGCATCAGCCGGGGTCCATCGGTCCAGACCAGCGCCGCCTCGATCCGCCGTCCCGGGAATATCTCCGCCAGCACGGCGGCGTAGAGCGCCATCTGGACGCGGTAGGCGAAATCGGCGTCCTCGATGCGGGCGGGGGCCGGCCTGTTGGTCTTGTAGTCGACCACCAGAACCCGGTCGGGTGTCACCAGCAGCCGGTCGACCCGGCCCGACACGCCCAGCCCGGCCGGCAGGCGCGGCGAGGTCCCGGCGATCGCCGCCTCGGCGCGGCTGCCCGGTCCGAAGACATCGGCGAAGGCGGCATCCTCCAGCACCCCGAAGGCGGCGGTCATCATCTCGGCGCGCTGGGCAGGCGTCAGGTCCGGCTCGCGATCGAGCAGACGGCCCGCCGCGACCCGCCGGTCAGCGGTCGGGACGTCGGGCAGCAGCTGCAGCAGCCGGTGGATCAGATCGCCCCGCCGGAACCGGCCGAGGCCGTGCAGCGCGTCCAGCGGCGAGGGGGCGGGACCGCGATCGCGCTCCGCCACCTGAGAGGGCGAGGCGTAGCGCATCACGGCCGACTCGACCGGCGCCGGCCGGCGAGCCCAGTCCGGGAGGACAGCCGGCGGCTGGACGGCCGGCGCCGCGCCCGGCCGCTGCAGCGGGTCGGGACCCAGCCGCAGGATCTCCATCTCGCCCGCGGGAATCTGCCGAACCTCGCCGGCGATGAGCGGCTGGTTGAAGGCGTTGCGCATGGCCGCGTACCAGCCCTTGATGTTCTCGTCCTTCGCCCGGGCGTCGATGCGGCCGCAGAGCACGAGACGATCACGGGCGCGGGTCAGGGCGACGTACAGAAGGCGCCAGGCCTCGTCCTCGTCGCGGTCCTTGCGCAGCTGGCGCGCGGCGGCGCTCGCGGGACAGTCGTCGCCCTTGCTGGCGCACCAGAGGAAGCCGCCCCCGGCCGTCTGCATCAGCGGCGAGCCCTGTCCGCCCGACTTCACCGTGGTTTCCGGGAGGAAGACGATCGGGGCTTCCAGACCCTTGGAGCCGTGGGCGGTCATGACCCGCACCTCGTCGGCCCCGGACTCCAGTTCCCGCTTCACACTGACATCGAGGTCGGCGAAGGCCGCGACCAGCCGCTCCAAGTCGAACAGGCCGCGCCGCTCGGCCGCCAGGGTCCGGGCGATGAACTCGTCGAGTACATCGCCGGCCTCGGAACCGAGCCGCGTGGTGATCCGCGCGCGCATCGAGCGGCCCTCACCGTCGGTCAGCCCCAGCACGCGGCGATAGAAGTCGAACGGCTTGTGGCTGCGGGCCAGCACCCGGAAGGTCTCCAGCCGCGCCAGCGCTTCGGTCCAGGACGGCCGTTCTGCGGCGCGCTCGCACAGAACTGTCCAGAGGGTCGTCTTTCCGCGCCCCCAGGCGAGGGCGAAAATGTCATCGTCATCCAGGCCGCAGAACGGACTCTTCAGCAGGGCCGCCAGGGTCAGGTCGTCCTGTGGGAAAAGGGTGAACCGGGCCAGGGCGATCAGGTCGTCGAAGGCGATATGGGCCGACAGCGACAGGCGGTCGGCGCCGGCCACGGGCACGCCGCGCTGCTTGAGTTCGCGCAGGATTTCCTCAAACAGCACCTTGCGCCGCCGGACCAGGATCAGGACGTCGCCGTAGCGGGCCGGTCGCCATTCCTTTGCGTCCTTGTCGAAGACGGCGTCGCCGCGCGCGACCAGCGCCTCGATCTCGGTCGCGATCTTCTGCGCCAGCCGCTTGTTGGCGCTGGTCTCGGAGGCGGCGTCCAGCGGGTCGGTCCAGGCCTCGCGCTCCTCGCGGCCCTCGTCCCGCTCCAGCGGCCAGAGGTCGACGCAGCCGTCGTGATCGCGAAACGGCTCGTGGACGATGACGTCCTCGTTCTGCGGCGCGGGCACGCCCCGCCGCGTCTCGGGATCGACGAACACGGCGTCGACATAGCGCAGCACCTGCTTCGTAGAGCGGAACGACAGCTTCAGCGGCACGACATGTGACTCGAAGCCGGCCGCGCGGATCAGGTCGTCGTAGCGGCGGGTCTCGTCGATCAGCCGCTGCGGGTCGGCGCCCTGGAAGCTGTAGATCGACTGCTTTTCGTCACCGACGACGAACAGGCTGCGGGGCAGGGCCTGGCCGGTCGACTGTCCGTCGCCGGCGAAGAACTCGGCGGTCAGCCGGTTGAGGATGTCCCACTGCTCCGGGGCCGTGTCCTGGGCCTCGTCGACGAGGATGTGGTCGATCCCGCCGTCCAGCTTGTAGAGCACCCAGGCCGCGTCGGGCCGCGCCGCCACCAGGTCGCGGCTGCGCTCGATCAGGTCCGAGAAGTCCAGCGCCCGGCGCGAGGCCTTGGCCGAGGCGTAGGCATCGGCATAGACGGCGGCAAGCGCCAGGACCATGACCGTGTCCTGTGCGACGCGAGCGGATTTGGCGCGGGTCAGGGCCTCATGGACGCGGGCCTGCTCGGCGGTCAGCCACTCGGCGACGCCCGGATCAATGGACTTGGTCGAAAGGGATTTCCGGGGTTCACCCTTGTCGGTGAAGCACAGCTTTCGCACGGCATCGGGCGCGCTCTCGCCGCGCGCCGCCGCTTCGGCGATTGCCGCGCCAAGTTCGCCATTGGCGAGGTCGGTCTTCATCTTGCTGGCCAGCAGGGTCACCGCCGCCCGCTTCCAGCCGGCCGCGTCGATGGCCGGAGGCGACAGGGCCTCCCGCTCGATGATCCCGGGGTCCTCCATCCCGTCGAGGTCGCACGCGGCGGCTATCGCTGCCGGCAGCCCGGCCAACCCGCCGCAACGCGCCACATAATCGGCCAGCGCCGCGCGGCGTTCCTCAAAGGCGCGAAACATCGCCTCGAAACGGTCGATGTCCAGCGCCACCGACAGGCGGGCGTAGGCGTCGGCGACCAGGCCCTCCTCGTCGAGCGCCCGGTTTGCGAGGTCGGCGCGGGCCTCGCCGGCGATCAGGGCCGCCTCGGCCTCGTCCATGATGGCGAAGCCGGGCGACAGCGCCGCCTCGACCGGAAACCGGCGCAGCAGCTTCTCGCAGAAGGCGTGGATGGTCTGGATCTTCAGCCCGCCCGGCGTCTCCAGCGCCTTGGCGAACAGCTTGCGGGCCTCGGAGAGCTGCAGGTCGTCGGCCGGCGCCTCGCCCTCGCCCGCCAGGGCCGTGAGCTCCTCGCGCAGCTTGTCATTGTCCATGACCGACCAGTCGCCGAGCCGGCGGAACAGGCGGTGCTGCATCTCGGCCGCCGCCGCGCGGGTGTAGGTCACGCAGAGAATCGCCTCGGGCCGCACCTTGCGCAGCAGCAGCCGCGCCACCCGGTCGATCAGGGTCTTGGTCTTGCCGGTGCCGGCATTGGCCGTGACGAAGGCGTTGATCGTCGGGTCGGCGGCGAGGGTCTGGTTCTGGAGGCTCATGTCTCGCCGCCCTCGCCCTCACCGTCGCCGCCGGTCGACCACTCGAAGACCCGCGCAAGGTGGTCGTAGTCGCCGGGGAAGCCCTTGACCCACTGCGGTGCGACCTTTGACGGATAACCCCGATCCGGCTGTTCATAGAGGGTCAGCAGGGCGATCACCCCGGCCAGGGCCTTCGCTGTCGCCTCCTCGCTGTCGGGACCGGAGGCCTTGCGGACGACTTCCTCCCCCGGCGGCTTGCGGCCGGTGACCCGCAGATAGGTCAGGTCGCCGGGTTCGGCCCGGAAGTCGCCGAACCCGCCCTGCTGGAGGATGGCCGCCGTCAGGGTCAGCTGCGGCGAGAAACCCGCGTCGATCTGGGCTTCGGTCGGCGCGCCGCCGGTCTTGAAGTCGACCACATGACCCCGGCCGTCGGCCGTCACCTCGATGCGGTCGGCGCGGGCGGTGATGCTGATCGTCCGATCACCGATGGCCTGGGCGAGGATGCCCTTCTTTTCGACATGGATATCCCGTCCGTCCGCGCGTCGGTCGCGCTCCAGGTCGGTCGCCCAGACCCCGATTTCGCGCGCCAGAGCCCGCTCCCGCGCCAGCGAGGCGCGGGGCAGGCCCTTCTCGACGAGGGCGGTCTCGTAGAGTTGCTGGAACAGCGCGGGCGCGTCGTCCGGCTCGCCGCCCGCCCAGGCCGCCGCGAAGTCCTCGAATGCCTTGTGGATCGCGCTGCCCCGCGCCTTGACCTCGACCGGCTCGTCCGGTCGTTCGAGCGGATAAAGCTTCAGAATGTCGCGCGCCCAGATGGCGTAGGGGTCGCGCGTCAGGGTCTCGACCCGCGTGACGGCATACTCGCGCGGTCGCGACGCCAGCGGCGGAACCGGTGCCGGTCGCCCGACCGGGGCGTAGTGCGCCGGCGCGTCGAGCCCGCGCGCCCAGTCGAGCACCTCCGGCCGGCCCGGCAGGGCCATGCCCGCGCCCCGCGCCAGGGTCCGCAACCGCCAGAGCCAGCGGGACTCCACGGCCGGCGATCCCTCGCGCCGCTGGCTGTGCACCAGCACAACGTCCGGCGCGCAGGCGGCCTGGGCAAAGTCGTGGGCGGTCAGGCCCAGCCGCCGCTCCGGCGCCGGCACGCCCAGCCGCTCGCGCATCGGCCGCGAAAGGAACGGGTCGACAGGTGCAGCCTGGGGCCAGACGCCGTCCTCGAGCCCGGCCAGAACCAGCCGGTCGGAGCGGATCAGCCGCGCCTCGAGCGCGCCGAGAATGCGGATGCGCGGATGGGTCTCGCCCGCCGCCCGGATGCTTTCGTCCTCGAGCAGACCGCCGGTCAGGTCCGCAAACTCGCGCGGCGTGACGGACGGGAGATCGCGACCATTGAGGATCAGCCCCGACAGCAGGATCGAGGCGCTCTCCCCGGCCCCGCCCGACCACACCGCCTCGCCGGCCAGCGCCTCAAGCGCCTCGACGAGAGCATGGGCGGCGACGTCGACCTCGGCCGGGCCGTCGGCGAAGGGGGTGGCCGCCAGATCCAGCGCCGCCAGCAGGTCATCGAACAGGGCCGCCGCCTCGGGCTGGTCGCCGAATCGCTGCAGCAGGGCCTCGCGGTCGCCGGCGCGGGCGCCGCGCAGCCGGCGGTTCTCGCTGCCCTTCGGCGTTTCGAGCAGGGTGAGCAGGGGCGCGAGGATCTCGACGGTCCGTCCCAGCCGGGTCAGCGGGTGCTTCAGGATCGCCAGCAGCAACACCGGCGACAGCGGATCAACGATCCAGTCCGCCACCAGCCGCGCCAGCACCCCCACCGGGAACCCGGACAGCGGCTCGCCGGCGGACGAGTCAGCCATCACCCCGAACTGCGCCAGACGGGCGCTGACCCGCCGGGCCAGGGCGAGATCGGGCGTCACCAGCGCGGCGGTACGGCCCGGCGTTTCGAGCGTTTCGCGCAGCAGCAGGGCGCAGACGTCGGCGGCCTCCTCCTCGTGCCGCGCGGCGATCACCGACAGGCCCTTGAGCCCCTCGGCCAGCGGGTCGACGCCGACCGCCTCGCCCTCGCGGCGCAGGGCCTCCAGCACGTCGCGCCAGTCGGCGGTCGCCTCGGCCGGTCGCAGGGCTTCGTTGATCAGGCGGCGACGCCAGCGGCCTGCCGAATCGGCGTCAGGGCGCCAGGTGTGGACATCGGCCCGCGTCATCCCGGCGCGGATCAGCAGGCGCTTCATCGCGCCCTGGGGGTGCTGGTCATCGACCTTCGCCCAGGCGTCGTCGGCCAGGCCCTCGTCCAGACCGGGCAGGATCACCGCCCCTTGCGGACAACCGGCGATGACCTTGAGCAGGTCGGCCGTCGCCGGGGCCGTGCCGGTCGAGCCGGCGGCGATCAAGGGGTGCAGGGGCGGATGGTCCGTCCACTGCCGCGCCAGCGCGCGCAGCAACTGGACACGCCGCCAGGTGACATCGACCAGACCCATCTCCCTGAGGCGCGCGGGCCAGGCGTCGAGCGCCACACGCAGCACATCCGCCGACCGGCGCCAGTGGGCGGCCATGTCGAAGTCCACCAGACTGTCGAGCTTCGCGGCAGGGTCCCTGACCTCATCGATCTGGACGCTGTCGAGGAATCCGCCCAGGGCGTCCGCCAGCTCCAGCGCGCCGGCGGCGTCGAGGTTGCGGCCGAGGTCCTTGTGACCGGCGGCCAGCCTCGCCAGCTCGAACCGACGCCGCAGGGGGTCGATGGCCGGAGGGATATCGAGCGACAGATCGCCCGGCTCGAAGGGCGGTTCCCCTTCATCAAGGTCCCCGATCGCCCGGATCTGCGGCAGCAGCACCGCCCGACCGCCGGCCGCCCCGACGAAGGCTTCGGCCAGCGAGCGAGCGCCGCGCCGGGTGGGGGTGAACACCACCGCCCCCGCGAGGGCTTCAGGGTCGGGCAGCAGGGTCAGCAGCCCGGCCGCGAGATCATCAAGAAACGGCCGCTGGGCGGGGATCGAGAACCAGCGGGGCGCCGGACGCTCGAACAGATCGCTCATCCCGCCAGCCGGGCTTGCGCCGCATCGCGGGCCTGGGGATCGCCGACGTGCATCCACAGCCCGTTCGGCGAAACGCCGTGGACCCGGCCCGTTTCCGTCAGCTGCTTCCAGATCGGCAGCAGGCCGAACGGTCCGTCCGGGCCGCTCGCAACCACCGAGGGCTTGGCGATATGCACGCCGACATAGACCAGCGGCGCGGACTCGCCGGCATCCTTGAAGCGAACCTCGCCCGCGTCCGAGATGAACAGGTCGCCCGTGTCATGGAAGCCCATCGACTCGGCCGTCGAGGCGGTCAGCAGACAAACGTCCATGCGGTCCGGGTCCCAGGCCGCGGCCACGGCTTCCAGGGCCCTGTCGTCATCGTCAATCCAGACCGAGTCGATGTTGGCGACCCAGAACGGCTGGTCGGGCAGGAGATGCAGCGCGTGCTTGATGCCGCCGCCGGTTTCCAGCGGCTCGGCACGCTCGTCGGAAATGATGATGCGCGGCAGGACCCCGGTGGCGTCGCGCGCCTTCAGATGAGCCTCCAGGCGGTCGGCGAAGGCGTGGACGTTGACCACCGCCGTCTCGACCCCGACCTGGGCCAGGCGATCGAGCATGTGGTCGATCAACGCGCGGCCGCCGACCTCGACCAGCGCCTTGGGCCGGTCGTTGGTCAGGGGGCGCATGCGGGTGCCGAGCCCTGCGGCCAGCACCATCGCGGTTGTCGGACGGCCGTTCATGACCGGGCCTCCGCAGGCACATAGCGATCGAACCAGGCCTTCATGCCGGCCATGGTCGGGTCGGCCAGGCAGCTGTCGAGATAGCGCCACAGGCGCGGCAGCATGCTCTCGTATTTCGGCTTGCCGTCGCGCACGACCAGCCGGGCGAAGATGCCGATGATCCGGGCGACGTTGAGGCCGCCGAGCGCATGGTAATCGGCCAGCAGCGTCTGCCGGTCGAGGCCGGGATGGGCGGCGAAATAGCGCTCCAGCGCGGCCGCCTCGCGCGCCGGCGAGACATCGCGACGGGCATCATGCAGCAGCATCGACAGGTCCCACATGCGGTTGGCGCGTACGGCGTCCTGGAAATCGATCAGCCCGACCCGCGCCGGGCCTTCGCGACCGGGCAACCAGATCAGGTTCTCGGCGTGGTAGTCGCGATGGCAGAAGACGTCCGCCGTCGCCTCACCCCGGGCGCGGATCGGCTTCCACAGCGCCTCCCATTCGGCCAGGGCGGCGGCGTCCGGGGCGAAGGCGGGCCGCAGCTTCGGCAGCCACTCGGTGAACAGGTCGGCGGCGCAGACCAGCGCCAGGTCGTCATAGGTCAGCAGCGGCCAGCGGACGCCGTCGAACGCCAGCACCTCCGGCGGCCGTGCGGCGTGCAGAACCACCAAGGCGTCGATGGCGGCGTCATAGAGTTCGCCCTCGTCGCCGCCGGCGGCGATCCGGGCGGCGTAGAGGTCATCACCGAGGTCCTCGAGTACCGCCAGACCGGCCGGCGCGTCGAACGCCTCGACCTCGGGCGCCGACAGGCCGAGCGACTTCAGGTAGCGGGCGCAGGCGACGAAGGCGTCGACCCGGCCGGACGCCAGGCGATAGGCGGCGTTGAAGCCCAGCGCGATCCGCTCGTCTCGCGTCGCCCCGCGGGGACAGGGCGCGGTCTCGGCCTTCGGCGGCTGGTCCATGAAGATGCGGCTGGTGCCGTCCCGCAGATGCAGCCGCTCATAGATTCGCGTGGAAGCGTCGCCGCTCATCAGCTCGCGGCGTGTATCGCCAAAGCCGTTGGCCGTCAGAAAAGCGGCCTTGGCGGCCTCCCGCTCAGCACTCAAGCGTCCGTCCCTTCCATGCGCCGTGGGGCGTCAGGCGCGCGCGCCGCGTCTCGCCCCCGTCTTCGAGACTGATCTCTATATCGAGTCGGTCAGGAGGCAGTCGTCCCTCGAGCCGCTGCGGCCATTCGATCAGGGCCGCGCCTTCGTCGAGCGCCTCGTCGAGGCCGATCTCGAACGCCTCGTCCGCGCCGGTCAGCCGGTAGAGATCGAAGTGGGCCAGCGGAAACGCCGCCGTCTCGTAGAACTGCACCAGGGTGAAGGTCGGGCTGGGCACGTCCTCGTCCGGGTGGGTCAGCGTCCGCACCAGGGCCCGCGCCAGCGTCGACTTGCCGGCGCCCAGGGGCCCGGTGAGGCAGATCGCCTCCCCGGGGCGCAGCGCGGACGCCAGGGACGCGCCCAGCCGCGCGGTCGCGGCCTCGTCTGGCAGATCGAGCTGCGCGGGCAGAGTCATGTGAACGGAGCGTCGGGGTGATGGGGCAGCACCTGCTCCACATAGGCCTTGATCGCGGCGCTGGCGACGGCGGCGTCGGAAGCCAGCGCGGTCGGCAGGATTGGACGACCGATTGTGACGTCGAAACGCCGTCCGGTCTTGTTCAGCAACTCGTGGAACAGGGTGATGTCCCGCAACTCGGGCGAGAACCGGTCGAAGAAATGAAACAGCGTGGCCCAGGGTCCGGCGACATGCACGGGGATCACGGGAGCGGTGTGTTTCATGGCCACCGACAGGGCCGTGGGCATCCAGACGGGATCCTCCAGGACCCCGTCGGGTCCGCGCCGGGCCAGCCTGCCGGCCGGAAAGACCATCAGCGCCCGCTCGGCCTCGAGCACCTCGCGCGTCATGGTCAGGGTCAGGCGGGTGCGGTCGCGGGTACGTTTGGCGGCCACCCATTCGACGGGAATCAGCGTTTCGTCGAACTTCGGGCAGACGCGGTGGGCGTCGGAATTGGCGTAGAAGATGATGTCCGGCCGCGCGGCCTTGAGGGCGTCATAGACGGCCACGCCATCGGCGATTCCGGTGGGGTGATTGCCAACGATGATCAGTCGTCCCTCGCGCGGCAGATGCTCCAGGCCCCGCACCCCGACGTCGATGGCCAGCAGATCGGAGACGAAGTCCAGCGCGGCCTTGCCACCCATCGGCGCGATGGCGTCGGCCATGGCTCGCGCCCGGCTGTAGCCCAGCAGCTGGTAGAGCAATGGCCGAATCACCGGCCAGGCGGCGGACCGCGACAGCTTCGGCGCCCGCTCAGCGATCAGCACATCGACGATGTGGTCGCGCGTAGCGGCGGTCGGAGCGGACAGGACGGGAGAGTCATCAGCCATGACCGGAGACTATCGGCCCGGTCGCATTGCGCAATCGGGCCGTCAGCCCATGGACGCGCCGAGGATCAGGGCGCGCGTGACGCCATCCAGCATCACACGACCGGCCGGCGTGGCGCGAAGCCGTGCGGGATCAGGCGACAGCAGACCTTGACCGACCAGATCGGCGACCGCCGGATGGCCGGGAGACAGACCCAGCGCGGCCAGTTCGCCGAACCCCACGCCCTCTCCGGTTCGCAGGCCCATCAGCAGCCGCTCTTCCGCCGCCTCGAGCGGCGACAGCGCCTCCGGTGAGCGGAAGCCGAGACCGGTCTCCCCGACATTGCGGATGTAGTCGCCGACGCGCGAGGCCGCCTCCGTCGCCGTGCGGACGCCTTGCAGCACGAGCCGTCCGTGGGCGCCAGGGCCGACCCCGACATAGTCCTGGCCTCGCCAGTAGACCAGGTTGTGCCGCGATCGCGCCGCCTCGCCGCGCGCGTGGTTGCTGACCTCATAGGCCTCGAACCCCGCGGCCTGCAGCACAGTCCGGGTGACTTCGTAGAGCGCTGCGCCGACCTCGTCGTCCGCGGGCCGGAACAGGCCCCTGCCCACCGCCCGGTCAAATGCCGTGCCGGCCTCGATGGTCAGCTGATAGGGCGAGATGTGTTCCGCGCCGAGGTCGATTGCCCGGGCGAGCTGGTCGATCCAGGCCGCGACCGTCTGGCCCGGCAGGGCGTAGATCATGTCCACCGACAGGCGCGGAAAAGTCCTCGCCGCCAGATCGGCCGCCCGGCGCGCCTCGGCGGCGTCGTGGTTTCGGCCGAGGAACGTCAGCGCGGCGTCATCGAACGACTGCAGGCCGAGCGACAGGCGGTTGACGCCTGCCGCCGCGAAGGCCGCGAACCGGCCGGCCTCGGCGTCGGTCGGATTGGCTTCGAGACTGACTTCCAGATCCGGCGCCGGGTCCCAGAGGCGTCGCGCCGTGTCGACGATGCCGGCGGCCCACTGCGGGTCCATCAGGGAGGGCGTGCCGCCGCCAAGGAACACCGACACCAGCCGCCGGGGACCGGTCAGGGCGCGGTGCGCCTCAAGGTCCGCGACGATGGCCGCGGCCAGCTCGGCCTGCTCAGGCTGCTTGCGGTCCCGCACGACGTTGAAGTCGCAGTAAGGGCAGATCCTCGCGCAGTAGGGCCAGTGGACATAGACCCCGAGCGCCGGGAGCTCGGTCAAAACAGCGCGGCCTTGAGCTTCTCGAACGCCCGGGCGCGGTGGCTCATCGCGTCCTTCCGGACCGGATCCATCTCGCCGAAGGTCTCGTTGTGGCCATCCGGAATGAAGATCGGATCGTAGCCGAAGCCGCGATCGCCCCGGCCGGGAAACACCAGCCGACCGTCGACGCGCCCCTCGACCACGACCGACGGTCCGTCCGGCCAGGCCACCGCCAGCGCGCTGGTGAACCAGGCGGAACGGTCGTCGGAACCCGTCTCGATCAGCCGTTCCTCGACCTTGCCCATGGCGACCGCGAAGTCCTTGGCCGGGCCGGCCCAGCGCGCCGAGAAGATCCCGGGCGCGCCGTCCAGCGCCGCCACCGACAGCCCGGAGTCGTCCGCCAGGGCGATCCTGCCGCTGAGGTCCGCCGCGTGGCGGGCCTTGAGCAGGGCATTGCCGGTGAACGTCGACTCGGTCTCGTCGGGCTCGGGCAGGCCGAGACTGCCCGCCGACAGGATCTCGAAGCGGCCGTCGAGCAGGGCGACCAGTTCCTTCGCCTTGCCGGGATTGTGGGTCGCGGCGACCAGGGTGGTTCCGGGCTGGAGGATCAGCGGCATGAGAGTGTCCTTTCGCGGCAGCCTTCCTCGCCCCGAAGCGGCTCCGGCGCAAGCGGGGGAATTTATGCTGCACTGCATTACGGCCGCGTAATCATGTTACGCAAGTTTAATATCGTTTATCGATAATCTTCTTGATCGAAGAACGGCAAATTCCTAGTTTGGGGATGCGGACGGGACGCCAGTTCAGGCCGCAGGGTGTGGAAAGGTCCACATTCGTATTGCACTGCAACATCAAGGAGGGACTCATGTCCGCGCAAAAGCTCACCAACATCGTCGACAAGATCGCGATGACCTTCGTCAACGCCGCACTGCTGGCCGCCCTGCCTCTGGCGGCGGTGCTGTTCGTCTCCAACTCGCTCTGATCGGCCTCTTTTATGAGGGCCCCGATCAGGGCATCCTCGCCGGCCGCTCCGCGGCTCGCCTCCCCCGACCGATGCCTGGCGCATCCGTCCGGCGAGGCGAGCCCGGGCTGAAGCGGCCGGCGGGATCCGGGCATTCGGACCGGAAAAAAGCATACGGGGGACTGCGCCATGCGCGCCTTGGGACCAGGCTCTGTTTCGAGCTTCCTGAAGACCATTCTCGACGTCGTGCACTACGCGTTGTGGGTGCTTATCGGCGGCGCGCTGCTGTTCGCGCTCGTCTCCCTGCTGTTCAGCTTCAATCCCGGCCTGCTGGCGGGCTGGGTCCCGTTCAGTGAACGACTCGCCGGGCTGGTCGAACGCGGCCCGGCCTTCGCCACCGTGCTCGTCGCCGGCGCCGCCTACATGGGCGGGGTGCTGGCCATCGTCGACATCCTGCGGCGCATCTTCGTCACCCTGACCGCGGGCGACCCGTTCCATCCGGACAATGTGCGGCGCCTGCGTCTGGTCGGGCTGATCTTCGGCGGGCTGGAGATCGGCCGTTACGTCCTGGCGGCCGTTCTGGCGCTGATGATGCCCGGAGAGGTCCGGACTGTCGAAGGCACGCTCAACCTGACCACCTGGTTCGCCGTTCTGGTGATCTTCGTGCTGGCCGAGGTGTTTCGTGAAGGCGCCCGCCTGCGCAACGAAGCCGAACTGACGATCTAGGACAGACGGGCGCCATGGCCATTCGCTGCACTCTCGACCGCATGCTGCAGGAGCGACGGATGTCGCTGACCGAGCTGGCCGACCGCGTCGGCGTGACGATCGCCAACCTGTCGATTCTGAAGACCGGCAAGGCCCGCGCCCTGCGCTTTTCCACGCTCGACGCCCTCTGCCGCGAGCTGCAGTGCCAGCCGGGCGATATCGTCATCTTCGAACCGGGCCCCGGCATGGAGCTGGAGGACGACGAGGACGCCTACGGCGGGGCCTAGAGGGGACATGTACCGCAGGTACGTGTCCCCTAAACCAGCCGCTCGACTGGGGGACACGTACCTGCGGTACATGTCCCCTGGCGCCTAGCCCACCGCGGCCCTCTGCAGCGCGAACAGCTCTCCGATGCCCTTTTCGGCCAGGCCGAACAGCGCCTCGAACTCGGCGCGGGTGAAGCCGCGCTTTTCGCCGGTGGCCTGGATTTCGACGATGTCGCCGTTGCCCGTCAGGACGAAGTTGGAATCGGCCTCGGCCGAGGAGTCTTCCTCGTAATCCAGGTCGAGCACGGCGAGGTTCTGGTGCACGCCACAGGACACTGCCGCCACCTGGTCGAGGATCGGGTCGGTCTTGATGACTCCCTCGTCCAGCAGGTAGCGGGTCGCCAGCCGCAGCGCGACCCAGGCGCCGGTGATCGCCGCGGTGCGGGTGCCGCCGTCGGCCTGGACCACATCGCAGTCGATCTGGATCTGCCGCTCGCCGAGCGCCTTCATGTCGACCACGGCGCGCAGGGACCGGCCGATCAGCCGCTGGATCTCCTGGGTGCGCCCGGACTGCTTGCCCTGGGCGGCTTCGCGGCGACCGCGGGTGTGGGTGGCCCTGGGCAGCATGCCGTACTCGGCCGTGACCCAGCCGGCGCCCTTGCCGCGCATCCAGCCCGGGACGCCCTCGTCGACGCTGGCGGTCACCAGCACCTTGGTGTGGCCGAAGGTCACAAGGCAGGACCCCTCGGCATAGCGGTTGACGCCGGTTTCCAGAGTCACGGTGCGCATCTGGTCGGGCGCGCGCTCGGAAGGTCGCATGGTCTTGTCCCCAGGATCGGCGCACGGGTTGCGCGCAGGCAGGCGCCGCTTATCCTATTGGCCGACAGGTCGTCCACCGGCCTGCGCCAGGACCCATGACCCCGATCTTCACCAGCGGCCCCTCCCGCACCGCCAGCCTGACCGATCTGGATGACCGCGCGCGGGACATCTTCCGGCGGATTGTGGAGAGCTATCTGGAGACCGGCGACCCGGTCGGCTCGCGCACCCTGTCGAAGGGCGGGGTCCAGCTGTCGCCGGCCTCGATCCGCAACACCATGCAGGACCTGGCGATGCTGGGCCTGCTGGACTCGCCGCACACGAGCGCCGGGCGCATGCCGACGCACGCCGGCCTGCGGCTGTTCGTCGACGGCCTGCTCGAGGTCGGCGATGTCGGCGAGGCAGAGCGGCGCGAGATCGACGCCCGCCTGTCCGCCCACGGGCGCAACTTCGACGACGCCCTCAACGAGGCCAGCTCGATCCTGTCGGGCCTGGCCGGCGGGGCCGGCATGGTCGTCAGCCCCTCGCGCGACGCCGGGGTCAAGCATGTCGAGTTCGTCGCCCTGGACGCGGACCGCGCCCTGGCGGTGATGGTGTTTGAGGACGGCCAGGTCGAGAACCGCCTCATGCGACTGTCGCCCGGCCTGACGCCCTCGGCGCTGCAGGAGGCGTCCAACTTCCTCGCCTCGCGGCTGAAGGGCCGGACGCTGGTCCAGGCCCAGGCCGAGATCCGCACCGAACTGGACCGCGCCCGCACTGAACTGGACCAGACCGCCGCCCGGCTGGTCGAGGACGGTCTGGCAGCCTGGGGCGGCGGCGAGGGCGCCGACCGGGCCTTGATCGTCCGGGGCCGGGCCAACCTGCTGAACGATCCGGCCACGGCCGGCGATCTGGCCAAGGTGCAGCGGCTGTTCGACGATCTGGAGCAGAAGGAACAGCTGATCGGCCTGCTCGACGGGGTCCGCGACGCCCAGGGCGTGCGGATTTTCATCGGCGCCGAAACGCGTCTTTTCTCGCTTTCGGGTTCCGCCGTGATCGCGGCGCCCTATATGACGGGCCGACAGAAGGTGCTGGGCGCGATCGGCGTGATCGGGCCGGCCCGCCTCAACTATGCCCGGATCATCCCGCTGGTGGACTACACCGCGCGGGTCCTGGGCCGAATGCTGGACGGATAGACGAGTATGACTGACGAAACCGCCGCCAACGGCCACGATCCCGAGATCGAGACCGCCGAGGAAGCCGCCGAAGCCGACGTCGAGGCGATGAAGGTCGAGATCGCGGCGCTGAAGGACCAGATCCTCCGCTACGCCGCAGAGGCCGACAACACCCGGCGCCGCGCCGAGCGCGAGTCGAACGACGCCCGCGCCTATGCGATCCAGAAGTTCGCGCGCGACCTGTTCGCGGTCGCCGACCACCTGTCGGCCGCCACGACCCACGCGCCGCGCGACTTCAACGACCAGGTGGTCAAGAACTTCGTCGTCGGCGTCGAGATGACCGAAAAGGAACTGGCCTCGGCGTTCGAGCGCAACGGCCTGAAGAAGCTGGCCCCCGAGCGTGGCGGAAAGTTCGACCCGCACCTGCACCAGGCGATGATGGAACAGCCCGGCGACGGCGTGGCCCCCGGCGCGATCATCAAGACCCTGCAGGCCGGCTACGAATTGCACGGCCGCATCGTGCGCCCGGCGATGGTCGTGGTCGCCTCGAAGACCGGCGCCGCGGACGCCGGCGCGGCCCCGGCCGCCAACCCCTATGCCGACGCCGATGGCGCGGATGCGGGCGGTTCTGTGGATACGAAGGCCTAGCCCGACAATCCTCTCCGCGAAGCGGGGAGGGGGACCATCCGAAGGATGGTGGAGGGGCTGAGCCGGGCTAACCGGAAGGACCTGATTTCGGGACGGGACCGCTTGCTTTCGCGCTGCCCCTCCACCGCTCTTCGAGCGGTCCCCCTCCCCGCTTCGCGGAGAGGATTGGTTCCCCGACCCCCTTCCTTGGCGCGCCTTTTCCGCTAATGTCCATAGTCCCCTGACAGGCGAAGCGGCGAGGGACTCGACGATTCGCCTGCCCATTCCGGACTTCGGACGAGACATGAAGCTTACGATCGAGCGGGCGGCGCTGCTGAAGGCTCTTGGCCACGTGCAGAGCGTCGTCGAGCGGCGCAACACCATCCCGATCCTGTCGAACGTACTGCTGACCGCCGAGCGCGAGCGGGTCGGCTTCTCGGCGACCGATCTGGACATGGAAATCATCGACGGCGGCGCGGCCCAGGTCGACATCCCGGGCCAGATCACCGCGCCCGCCCACACCCTGTACGAGATCGTCCGCAAGCTGCCGGAAGGCGCCGACGTTTCTCTGACTCTGTCAGGCGATGATCCCCGGCTGCAGGTCGCGGCCGGCCGTTCGAAGTTCAACCTGCCGGTCCTGCCGGCTGGCGACTTCCCGGTGATGAGCTCCGACGGCCTGTCGAACCGCATCCCGGTGGACGCCGGCGACCTGATCCGGCTGATCGACAAGACCCGCTTCGCCATCTCCACCGAGGAGACGCGCTACTATCTGAACGGCCTGTACGTGCACACCGTGGTCGAGAACGGCCAGCCGATGCTGCGCTGCGTGGCGACCGACGGCCACCGCCTGGCCCTGGCCGAGATGCCGGCCCCCGAGGGCGCGGCCGGCCAGCCGGGCGTGATCATCCCGCGCAAGACCATCAACGAGGCCCGCCGCCTGCTCGACGACGCCGGCGAGAGCGTCGACTTCCAGGTCAGCGCCCAGAAGGTGCGGTTCGAGTTTGGCCAGGCCGCCCTGACCTCCAAGGTCATCGACGGCTCGTTCCCGGACTACATGCGGGTTATCCCGCGCGACAACCAGAAGGTCATGATCGTCGACAATGCCCTGTTCGCGAAGGCCGTCGACCGGGTGGCGACCATCTCGGCGGAAAAGAGCCGCTCGGTGAAACTGGCCATCGAGCCGGGCAAGGTCACCCTGACCGTGCGCAACATGGAAGCCGGCCAGGCGGTCGAAGAGGTCGAGGTCGACTACGACGGTGAGAGCTTCGAGATCGGCTTCAACGCCCGCTACCTGCTCGACGTCACCGGCCAGATCGGCGGCGAGACGGCCGAGTTCCGGTTTGCGGATCCGGCCAGCCCGACGCTGGTGCTGGATCCGACGGATGCGGGCGTGAAGTACGTGCTGATGCCGCTGCGGGTTTAGGGGCGCTCAGCCCAGCCCCTTCACCAGCAGGACCGTCGTCAGACCGCTGTTCCACTCCTCGTCGGGATAGCGGTCGGCCTCGCGGTAGCCGCGCGCGGCGTAGAAGGCCTGGCTGCGCTGGTTGAAGGTGTCTGTCTCCAGCCGCGCCGCCGGGAACCCCGCCTCGGCGATCGCCGCTTCCGCCCGATCCATCAGCCGCCCGCCGACGCCCGTCCGCGCGTGGCTCGCCCGCACATGCAGGGCGTTGATGAAGTCGCCGTTCCAGTCGATGAACCCGACCACCTGGCCACCGACCTCCGCCACGTGGAACAGCAACCCCCGCTCGCCGACATAGGCGGCCGGCCGGTCCTCGCTCCGAAACGCCCCCGCAGCCTCAGCGGTCAGCTCGGGCAGCCAGGTGCTCTCGAAGGTGTCGCGCAGGATCGCCTGACACGCCGCCGCGTCGTCCGGGCGGGCCTGTCGGATGAGAATGTCGGGCGCGGACGTCATGGCCGGGAGGCTACGCATTCGCGCCAGCCAGCGCTAGATTGCGTCCATGTCCCTGCGCCTGCCCCAGACCCTGGCGACTACAGCCTCGAGCGTCGACGTCTTCGACGCCGGGCTGCAGACCGAGCTGATGGCCGAGAAAGCCGCCTCGCTCGGGCGGGCCGGGAAGCGGGTCGAGACGACGCTGGCGGCCTTGCGCGAGGCGTCCGCTGAAGACCGTCCCGCTGCCCTGAAGGCCGCCGCCGACGCGGTCTGGAGCCTGTTCGTCCAGCGCGAGATCTGCGGCCAACGCGACCAGAAGCCGGTGATCGAGATTTACGGGATTCCCAAGGACGTGCTGGCCCGGCTGGGGGCGCGGTAGGCGAGCGCTTCCTCACGGCAGACCTGCCCTGATGTCTTGAAGGCCAGTTTTGCTCCGGCGGACGGCCTGCTCAAGGACCGCCTTCGGTGGCCGCGCAGCGGCGGGCCCGCAGGGCCCGTCCTTGACCAGGACGACCGTCCGGAGCGCATCATTCCATCAAGGCCAAAGGGCAAATGTCATGAGTTTGATTTGGAGCAGTGTGGGATACCTTCCGCCACCACCGACGCCTCCCTCTCCACCATGCTCCGCATGGTCCCCCTCTCCCAAGTGGGAGAGGAAAGACACGGGCGCAGTCACCGTTCCTCCCTGGCCCGGCGCAGGCTAAACGGAACACAATGCACTCGGCCCTCACCGCCCTGACCCTGACCGACTTCCGCTCCTACGGGCGGGCGGAACTGCGCGCGGCGGGGCGGACCGTGTTCCTGTTCGGGCCGAACGGGGCGGGGAAGACCAATCTGCTGGAGGCGATCAGCCTGTTGTCGCCAGGGCGGGGTCTGCGCGGGTCGAGCCTGGCGGAGGTCGGGCGGCGGATGCCGGGCGAGGCCGTCGGGCGGGCCTGGGCGGTGTCCGCGCTGATCGACACGGGCGAGGACCCGGTCCAGTTGGGCACCGGCGTCGACGCCCCCGGCTCGGCGCGACGTATCGTGCGGCTGGAGGGCGAGACCGTGCCGCCGGGGCGCATGGCCGACCACATCCGGCCGATCTGGCTGACTCCGGCCCAGGACCGGCTGTTCCTCGAGGCCGCCGGCGACCGTCGCCGGTTCTTCGACCGGCTGGTGTTCGCCGCCGAGCCCGCACACGCCGCCCATGCCGGGGCCTATGACAAGGCGCTGCGCGAGCGGATGCGTCTGCTGACCGACGAGGCCCAGCGGCCCGATCCTGTGTGGCTATCGGCGCTGGAGGCGCGGATGGCGGAGGCCGGCGCCCTGATGGCCGACGCCCGGGCGCGAACGCTCGCCGCCCTGCAGACCGAGATCGACAGCCGCGGCGAGCGACCCTTCCCGCAGGCCCGGCTGAGCCTCACCGGCGAGTGGGAGAAGCTGGCCGCCGAAGGGGCCGAAACGGCCGATATCGAGACCCGGCTCGCCGCCGCCCTGGCCGGTGCGCGGAGCCGCGATTCGGCCGCCGGACGGGCGCTGACCGGCCCGCACCGGGGCGATCTGGCGGTGATCCACGCCGAAAAGGACCGGCCTGCCGCCGAATGTTCGACCGGAGAGCAGAAAGCCTTGATTCTGAACCTGGTTCTGGCCCAGGCGGCGCGACTTTCCGCTGCAGAATCAGCGCCGGCTCCTGTATTATTGCTGGACGAAGTCGCCGCTCATCTCGACCCGCTCCGGCGGGCCGCGCTGGCGGATGAAATCGCGGCGCTCGGCCTCCAGGCATTCCTGACAGGGACGGACGAGCAGCTGTTCGACCCCTTCAAGGGTCAGGCCCTCGGCATCCGCGTGGAAGCCTCCGGCCTGACCGTTCTGGACTGCTGAATGACCGACGAAACCGAAGACCATGGCGCGCCCCAGGCGCACGGCGAGTACGACGCCGACTCGATCAAGGTGCTCAAGGGCCTGGACGCCGTGCGCAAGCGCCCCGGCATGTACATCGGCGACACCGATGACGGTTCGGGCCTGCACCACATGGTCTATGAAGTGGTCGACAACGCCATCGACGAGGCCCTGGCGGGGCACGCCACCAGGGTCGAGGTGATCCTCAACGCCGACGGCTCCTGCACCGTCACCGACGACGGCCGCGGTATCCCCGTGGACATGCACGAAGGCGAGGGCGTCAGCGCCGCCGAGGTCATCATGACCCAGCTGCACGCGGGCGGGAAATTCGACCAGAACAGCTACAAGGTCTCCGGCGGCCTGCACGGCGTGGGCGTCTCGGTAGTCAACGCGCTGAGCGACTGGCTGGAGCTTAAGATCTTCCGCAATGGCAAGGCGCACCAGATGCGCTTCGAGCGCGGCGACGCGGTGTCCTCGCTGGTCATCACCGGCGACGCGCCGATCCGCGGCGAGGGCGACAGCCGCCAGGGCCAGCCCCTGACGGGGACGCAGGTCACCTTCTTCCCCTCGACCACGACCTTCGCCTTCATCGAGTTCGACCGGAAGACCCTCGAGCACCGCCTGCGGGAGCTGGCCTTCCTGAACAGCGGCGTGACGATCCACTTCCGCGACCTGCGCGATGCCGAGCCGTGGGAAGAAATCCTGCACTACGAGGGCGGCATCGAAGCCTTCGTGCGCCACCTCGACAAGGCCAAGACGGCCCTGATCAGGGCGCCGATCTCGGTCCGGGGCGTGCGCGAGAAGGTCGAGATCGACCTCTCCCTGCAGTGGAACGACAGCTATCACGAGCACATGCTGTGCTTCACCAACAACATCCCTCAGAAGGACGGCGGCACCCACCTGTCGGCCTTCCGCGCGGCGCTGACGCGGGTGATCACCAACTACGCCGAGAGCTCGGGCCTGGCGAAGAAGGAGAAGGTCTCGGTCACCGGCGAGGACGCGCGCGAAGGCCTGACCTGCGTGCTGTCGGTCAAGGTGCCGGACCCGAAGTTCTCGTCCCAGACAAAGGACAAGCTGGTCTCCTCCGAAGTGCGCCCGGCCGTCGAGGGCCTGGTCCAGGAGGGCCTGGCCACCTGGTTCGAGGAGAACCCGGCCGAGGGCCGCGCGATCGTCATGAAGATCGCCGAGGCGGCGTCCGCCCGTGAGGCAGCCCGCAAGGCGCGCGAACTGACCCGGCGCAAGAGCGCGCTCGATATCACCAGCCTGCCCGGCAAGCTGGCCGACTGTCAGGAACGCGACCCGGCCAAGTCCGAACTGTTCATCGTGGAAGGGGACTCCGCCGGCGGCTCGGCCAAACAGGCCCGCAACCGCGAGAACCAGGCCGTGCTGCCCCTGCGCGGCAAGATCCTCAACGTCGAGCGCGCCCGGTTCGACAAGATGCTCGGGTCAGAGCAGGTCGGCACCCTGATCATGGCGCTGGGCGCCGGCATCGGCCGCGACGAGTTCGACATCAACAAGATGCGCTACCACCGCATCGTCATCATGACCGACGCCGACGTCGACGGCGCCCACATCCGCACCCTGCTGCTGACCTTCTTCTACCGGCAGATGCCGGAAGTGATCGAGCGCGGCTACCTCTACATCGCCCAGCCTCCGCTCTACAAAGCGGCCAAGGGGAAGTCCTCGCGCTACCTCAAGGACGACGCGGAGATGGACATCTTCCTCATCGACGAGGGTGTCGAGGGGGCGGAGCTGGACCTGTCCAGCGGCGAGCGGATGACCGGGGCGGACCTGCTGGCGCTGGTCCAGACCTGCCGCGCGGCCAAGGCCAACATCGAGCGGCTGTCGGCGCGCGCGCCGTCCTTCGCCATCGAACAGACGGCCCTGGCGGGGCTGATGGGCGACAAGCCCGATCCGATGGAAGCGGCCCGCCGGCTGAACCTCTACGCCCAGGAAGGCGACGGCCCCTGGTCAGGCGAGCGCGGCGAGACCGGCTATGTGTTCAGCCGGGTCAAGCGCAGCGTGTCGGAAAAGATCGTGCTGGAGGACGCCCTGCTGCAGGCTGCGGACGCCCGCCGTCTCGCCGAACGCGCCGCCGCCCTGGCCGAGACCTTCCAGGGACAGGCGGTGTTCCGCCGCAAGGACAAGAGCACGACGGTCCGCGGTCCGCTCGACCTGGTCGCCGCGGTGATGGACGCCGGCCGCAAGGGCCTGTCGATCCAGCGCTACAAGGGCCTGGGCGAGATGAACCCCGAGCAGCTGTGGGAAACCACGCTGGATTCCGAGGCCCGGACCCTGCTGCAGGTGAAGGTCAATCACGCCGACGACGCCGACGACATGTTCGCCCGCCTGATGGGCGAACTGGTCGAACCCCGCCGCGAGTTCATCCAGGCCAACGCCCTGGACGCCGAGGTGGACGTCTAGTTGTCCTTGACCACCTTCAGCACCGCCGCGCCGTAGCGCTGCAGCTTGGAGTCGCCGACGCCGTTGGCCAGCAGCAGTTCCGCCGGCGAGCGGGGCTTGAGCCGGACGATGTCGTGCAGGGTCTTGTCGCCGAAGATCACATAGGGCGGCACATGCTGCTCGTGCGCCTCGTCGCGGCGCCAGGCGCGCAGGGCCTCGAACAGCACCAGATCATCGCCGGTGAACTCGGCCATCGCCTCGCGCGTGCGCTTGCGCGGGCGGCCTGAGCGGGTCGACGGGTCGAGGCCTTCGGGCTGCTTGCGCACCGCCACCCGCCGCTCGCCGCGGTAGACGCCCTTGACCCCGTCCGCGTCCCCCAGCCCGATCAGCGGCCGGCCGTCGTTGGGATCTTCCTTCAGCAGGCCGTCGAACAGCAGCTGGTCGATCAGGTCGCGCCAGGCGTTCGGGCTGAACTCCTTGCCCACACCGTAGGTCGACAGGGCCGCCTCGCTGTCATGGACGTCCTTGGTCTTGCCCAGCAGATGGTCGATCAGACGGCCGCGCCCGAACCGGCCGCCCAGGCGGTGCACGGCGGCCAGGGCCTTCTGCGCCGGGACCGTCGCATCGATCGACTCCGGCGGCGCGAGGCACAGATCACAGACCCCGCAAGGCTCGACCCCCTCCTCGCCGAAATAGCGGCGCACGGCCGCCGCGCGGCAGGAGACCCCGTCGAGCATGCCGTAGAGCTGGCGCAGCTTGCGGTTCTGGACCTGGCGGACCTCCTCGCTGACCTCGCGGCCGGCGGTGCGGCGCAGGGCCCAGGCCATGTCGGCCGAGCCATAGAGGGTGATCCCCTCGGCCGGCTGGCCGTCGCGGCCCGCGCGGCCGATCTCCTGCCAGTAGGCCTCGATCGAGGCCGGCGGGTCGGCGTGGATGACGAACCGGACGTCCGGCTTGTCGACGCCCATGCCAAAAGCGATGGTCGCCACCATCACGGCGGCATCGGCCTCGAGGAACTTTTCCAGCCGTTCGGTGCGCAGGTTGCGGTCGAGGCCGGCGTGATAGGCCAAGGCCGGGACCCCTACGGCGGCCAGTCGCTCGGCCAGCTTGTCGGTGCCGTCGCGCGAGCCGGCGTAGACCACGCCCGACCGGCCCGGCCTGGCCAGCACCAGCTCCTCGACCCGCGCATGACCCTGCCCGCGCTTGCGTTCAGCGGCCAGCGCCAGTTCCGGTCGGGCGAAACTGTCGACGAATTCGGCGCTGTCCTGGAGCCGCAGCTCGGCGCGGATGTCGTCGCGGGTCCGGGCGTCGGCGGTCGCGGTGACCGCCAGGCGCGGCACGTCCGGGAACACCTCCGCCAGCCGTCCCAGCATCCGGTATTCAGGCCGGAAGTCGTGGCCCCACTGGCTGACGCAGTGGGCCTCGTCGATGGCCGCCAGCGCCAGCGGCAGCCGTCGCAGCCGGTCGAGGGTCGCGCCCTGCATAAGGCCTTCGGGCGACAGATAAAGCAGGTCCAGTTCGCCTCGCTCGGCCCGTCGCCAGACCTCGGCCCGTTCGTCGAGAGAATGGTTGGAATCCAGGCGCTCGGCGGCCACGCCGGACTGCTTCAGGCCCTCGACCTGGTCGGCCATCAGGGCGATCAGCGGCGAGACCACCAGGCCGACGCCAGGGCGCAGCATGGCCGGGATCTGGTAGCACAGGCTCTTGCCGCCGCCGGTCGGCAGCACGGCCATAGCGCTCCGGCCAGCGAGGATCTCGGTGATGACGGCGGCCTGCAGCCCGCGGAACTCGGCATGGCCGAAGACACGGCGCAGGATGTCGCGGGCGGGAGCGAGAGAATCGGTCACGGCCCGCTTATGGCCTCCGGGCGGGGGCTTGCTAACCCCCTGCGCCGTTTCTGCATGGACACGCCGCGAAAAGGGCGTGTTCATTGCCCATCAACCATGATCAAGGCATCAGGATTACGGCGCTTCGACGGAAGCGACGGCGGCATTTTCCGGAACAGCGACAGCGACATGGCGAACCAGCAGGGCGTCAAACGGACACCCCTACAGGCCTTCCTCTATTGGGGAGCGGTGGTCGGCGTGTGGGGACTGATCTTCCTGGTCGCCTTCTTCGCGGTGTTCGCCACCGATCTGCCCGACGTGTCCAGGCTGAACACCGTCACGCGGCAGCCGTCGATCTCCTATCTGGACCGGTCCGGCGCCCTGATCGCGGTGCGCGGCAGCCAGTACGCGCCGCCCGTCGATCTGGAGAAGCTGCCCGACTATGTCCCGAAGGCGTTCATGGCCATCGAGGACCGGCGCTTCTACTATCACCCCGGCTTTGACCCGATCGGGATCGGCCGCGCGGTGGTCAAGAACATCGGCTGCTGGTGCTTCGCCGCCGGCGGCTCGACGATCACCCAGCAGCTGGCGCGGAACCTGTTCCTGACGCTCGACCAGACGCCGCGCCGCAAGGCCCAGGAACTGATCCTGGCGCTCTGGCTGGAGATGAAGTTCACCAAGAAGGAGATCCTGGCCCTCTATCTGAACCGGGTCTATTTCGGCGCCGGCGCCTATGGCATCGAGGCGGCCGCCCAGCGTTACTTCAACAAGCCGGCGTCACGGCTGACGCTCGGCGAGGCGGCCTTGCTGGCCGGGATGATGAAGGGGCCGTCGCGCTACAGCCCGGTATCGGCGACCGACCGCGCCGCACGCCGCGCCACAATCGTGCTCGACGAGATGGTCAACACTCGCGCGATCACCAGCGAGGAACGGGCGGAGGCCTTCCGCAGTCCGGTTCGGGTCTCCGCCGTGCTGGCCAACCAGCGGGCGCAGTATTTCACCGACTGGGTCGACGCCCAGGTCCGCGCCCTGGTCGGTGAGCCGACCGAGGACCTGATCGTCGAGACCACGCTGGACCTGCCGATCCAGGCCGCCGCCGAATCCGCCGTCCGCAGCGGTGTCGCGGGCGCCAGGGGGCAGGGCGTCCAGCAGGCCGCGCTTGTCGCGATCGACGGCGAGGGCCGAATCCGCGCCTACGTCGGCGGGGCGGACTACAACGAAAGCCAGTTCGACCGCGCCACCAGCGCCCGTCGCCAGGCGGGATCGGCCTTCAAGCCGTTCGTCTATCTGGCGGCAATGGAGGCCGGGCGGACCCCGGCCGTGGTCGTCGTCGACGAGCCGGTCCGCATCGGCGGCTGGGAGCCGCGCAACTACACCGGCAAATACCTCGGCTCGATCACCCTGCAGACGGCCCTGGCCCAGTCGGTCAACACCGTCGCGGCGCGCCTGGCCAACGAGGTCGGCGCAGGCAACGTCGCCGCCGTCGCCCGCCGGCTGGGGATCACCAGCAAGATCCAGCTGGCGCCGTCGATGGCGCTCGGCGCCGTCGAGGTCAACCCGCTGGAGATGGCGCAGTCCTACGCGGCCTTCTCGAACGGCGGCTTCTTCGCCAAGGGCTACGGCATCCAGCGCATCCGCACGGCCACAGGCCGGGTGCTCTATGACCGCAATCTGGAGAAGCGGCCGCGCCGCTCGGTGATCGGCTCACCGTCGCTGCAGTACATGAACCAGATGATGCGCGAGGTGGTGACCAGCGGGACCGGCAAGCGCGCGAAGGTTTCCGGCTACGACATCGCCGGCAAGACCGGCACGACCAGCGATTATCGCGACGCCTGGTTCGTCGGCTACACGGGCGGCTTCGTCACGGCCGTCTGGACCGGCAAGGACGACAACACCTCGATGAAGGGCGTCACCGGCGGCGGCGCCCCCGCCACCATCTGGCGCAGCTTCATGGCCCAGGCCCTGCCGCGGCTGAAGGCCCAGGCGATCCCGGGCGGCGTGGTCGAGGTCGAGGCGCCGCGCGACGCGATCGGCGATATCCTGTCTACGCTCGGCATGGGTGGCGGCGACCAGGATCGTCCGTCGCCACCGCCCGAGCCCAGGGGGCCGGCGACGAGGATTCCGGAAGATATTCCCTACTAGGGCGCCGGGCTGCGCCCAACGGCCTGAAGGCGGCCGCCTTCGCGTTTGAGCCATCCGCGATGCGGGGCCGGGTCGCCATTTATCTGGCGCACAAGGGCCCAGAAACGCGGGCCGTGGTTGGCCTCGATCAGATGGGCGCACTCGTGGGCGACCACATAGTCGGCCACATCGGCGGGCGCCATCGCGAGCCGCCAGCTGTAGCGGATCGCGGCCGGCCCGCGCGCGCTGGTCGGGCGACACGAGCCCCAGCGGCCGCGGGTGTCGGTGATGGCGATCTGCGGCACAGGCTGGTTCAGCGCCGCAGCGTACACCACGGTTCGTTCGGTCAGCCAGCGTCGCGCCTCGGCCTTGACCAGGCGCAGCACCCGGTCGCCGTAGGCCGCGTCGTCCGGCGCGGTGATGGTAAAGCCGTCCAGGCCCTCGGCCAGCTTCGCCCGGCCGGAGCCCGCGACGAGGTGGACGGGCCGTCCAAACAGGGTGAGCGCGGCGCCGGGCCGCAGCGGGGTGGTTTTTGGCAGGTCGGCGAGCTGGTCGGCGATCCAGTCCGCCCGCTCGCGGGCAAAGGCGACGGCCTCGCCAAGCCGGCGGACGCTCGGCGCGGTGGCGATCGCCTCCCGCTTGACCCGGTCGACCCGCAGACTGATCCGCCGCGCGCGCGCGTTGACGGACAGGCGAACGGGCTGGCCGGCCGCCTCGATACGGTCGCCGTGGCTGAAGCCGGATCGTCCGAACAGGTTCATCATCCCGTGCTTAAGCCGGGACGTGCGTCCCGCAAAGCCCGATTCAGAAGTCGGGATCGCACTGGCGGATGAAGTCCTGCACGCGCGGGAATATCTCCTCGCGGAAGCGCCTGCCGTTGAACACGCCGTAGTGGCCGACACCCTGCTGGACGTGGTCCAGCTTCATGTCGGCGGGGATGTTCGGACAGAGGTCGTGGGCCGCCTGGGTCTGGCCGATGCCGGAGATGTCGTCCAGCTCGCCCTCGACCGTCATCAGGCCGATGTCGGTGATCGCAGCGGGGTTCACCAGCCGGTCGCGGTGCATCAGCTCGCCCTTGGGCAGGGCGTAGGACTGGAACACCTTGTCGATCGTATCGAGGTAGAACTCCTCGGTCAGATCCATCACCGCCAGATACTCGTCGTAGAAGGCGACGTGCTTGTCGGCGCTGTCGCCGTCGCCGGCGACCAGGTTGTCGAAGTAGCGCCGGTGGGCGTCCTTGTGGCGCTCCAGGTTCATCGACATGAAACTGGCCAGCTGCACGAAGCCCGGATAGACGCGCCGGCCCACGCCCGGATAGGGCGCCGGCACGTTGTAGATCATGCTCGACTGGAACCAGGTGAACGGCCGTTCCTCGGCCAGCTTGTTGGTCACGGTCGGCGAGAGACGCGCGTCGATCGGCGAGCCCATGAAGGTCATGGTGCGCGGCCGATAGCGGTTGTTCTCTTCCGCCATCAGGGCAGCGGCGGCCAGAACCGGAGGGCCTGGCTGGCAGACAGCCACCACGTGCGCCCGGTGCCCAAGGGCCTCGAGCATCAGCTTGATGTGGTCGATGTAGTCGTTGAAGTCGAAGCGGCCTTCCATCATCGGAACGTCGCGGGCGTTGGACCAGTCGGTGATGAACACGGCGTGGTCGGGCGCGAAGGCCTCGACCGTGCCGCGCAGCAGCGTCGCGTAGTGGCCCGACATCGGGGCCACGATCAGCACGGCCGGATCGAGCTGCAGCTTGCCGGCCCGACGCATGTCCGCCATGTCGCGATCGAACTGGATCAGGCGGCACCACGGGCTTTCCCAGACCACCGTCGGGCGGACCCGGACCTTGTGGTCATTCACGGTGATCTCGTCGATATGCCAGTCCGGCTTGCCGTAGCGACGGGTGACGTTGGCATACAGATCGGCGCCGGCGGAAATCTTGCGGCCGAGCTGGGAATTGCGGGCGGGGTTGAGCGGCGAGGTCCACCAGTCGCGCGTCATGCGCGCGGCGGCGCGCATCGGGGAGGCGGCGTAGTAGGTCGCTTCGTGCAGGGCGTAGAGCAATCGAACCTCGTTCGTTGTGCAGCGCAGCATAACACAACGCTGCTTAACGAAGTCCAGTGCCAATTAACGCCCTAGTCTCCGCGCATGCCCTTGCGGATCTGGTCGGCCATCTGCTCGGGCGTCAGGCCGTAGGCCAGTACCCGGTCAAATCGCCCGTCGGTATTCATCAGGTAGGCGGCCGTAGAGTGGTTGACCTGGTAGTCGGGGCCGTCGCCCTGCCTTTGGTAGACCACGCGATAGGCCTTCGCCGCAGCCGCCACCTGCTCCGGCGTGCCGGTGAGGCCGAGCGTCGAAGCAGGCAGGTCCTGGGCGTCCAGCCAGTCCTTCAGCACCCGCGGCTTGTCGCGCCCGGGATCCACCGAAACGAACACGATTTGCACATCCTTGCCGGCGGGCCCGAGCAGGTCGACCGCGCTGCGGACCGCCTGCATCGTCGCCGGGCAGATGTCCGGGCAGTAGGTGAAGCCGAAGAAGACCACGCTCCACTTGCCCTTGAGCACCGACTGGTCGACCGGCCGGCCCTCCTGGTTGACCAACTGGAACGGCCCGCCCACCAGCGCCTGGCCCTGGCCTTGGTTCTGGCTCGGGCGGCCGGCGTTGAAGCTGAGCGCGATCAGCACGGCCAGCACCAGTCCAAGGGCGACGGTGACGATCAGTAACAGGCGTTGACGCGACAAGAGTCTCTCCATCAGGGCTCGCCATCGGCGCGCGTTCGGCCCACTCTGACGGCCATGGCGCTGACACCATCACCGGCCGCGATGGCCGATCCGGAGCCGGGACTCGATAGGCCGGACAGGCCCGCCGCGCAAGGCTGGGACGCGCTCTGGCCGGCCGGCGTGCCTCGCCGCGGGCGGCTGCGCGTGCGGGCCCTGACCAACCTGCGATGGGTCGCGATCGCCGGCCAGACGATCACGGTCGTGGTCGTGGCCTATGGACTCAACCTGCCGACGCCTGTCGCCGGCTGCTTTGCGCTGATCGCCATCTCCGCCTGGCTCAACGTGCTGGTCAGCCTCGTAACATCGGGCCAGCGGCTGGCGACCGACAACGAGGCCGCCGGGCATATCGCGTTCGACATCCTGCAGCTGTCCGCCCTGCTCTACCTGACGGGCGGCATCGTCAATCCATTCTCCCTGCTGCTGATCGGGCCGGCGACCCTGGCGGCGGCGACACTGCCGCTGCGCCACACGGTCCTGCTGGCGCTGCTGGCCATCGTGGCCTGCATCTTCCTTGCGGTAACGGCCCTGCCGCTGCCGTCGCCGGACGCGGAGCCTTTCAATCCGCCGCTGCTCAACCGCATCGGCGCGGTAATGGCCCGGGTGCTGGGGATCGCCTTTACAGCAGCCTACGCCTGGTATGCCGCGCAGGAGGCGGCTCGCATGGAGCTGGCGCTCGACACCGCCCATACCGTGCTGGCGCGCGAGCAGCGGCTGTCGGCCCTTGGCGCCCTGGCCGCAGCAGCGGCCCATGAGCTGGGCACCCCGCTGGCGACCATCTCGATCGTGGCGAAGGAGATGGGCCGCAACACGCCTGATGGGCCCCTGCGCGAGGACGCCGACCTGCTGATCGCCCAGGCCGAGCGGTGCCGGGACATCCTGAGACGACTGACCCGGACACCGGAAGCCGGCGACGCGGTGCACGAGCGCATGACCCTGTTGCAGGTGGTGCAGGAATCGATCGCGCCGCACGCCCGAAGGCCCGACGTTCGGGTCGAGGCGGTTGTGTCCGGGGCGCACGGCGAGCCGGCGCCGGAAATCTGGCGTCTGGCGGAGGTGCTGCACGCCCTGACGGCCTTCGTCGAGAACGCGGTCGACTTCGCCCGCTCCGAAATCCTCGTTTCGGCGCGGTTCGATGCGCGTCACATCGCCATTGAGGTGCGAGACGACGGGCCGGGCTTCGCGCCGGAGGTCCTGGTCAAGCTCGGCGAGCCTTATGTGACCAGCCGACCGGGCGCCGAAGCCATGCGCAGCGGCCATGTCGGCATGGGACTGGGGTTCTTCATCGCCAAGACCCTGCTCGAGCGGACGGGCGCCAATGTGGATTTCCGGAACGGTCGGCACGGCGGGGCCGTTATCACTGCGCGCTGGCGGCGGGAGGCGATCGAGGCTCCGGCCCTGCCCGACCCGTTCGGCGAGCTATCGGCGCCCGGCGCCGCACGAAACGATGCGACGGTTTGACGCGAGTGCTACAACCGCGACTTGAAATGCGTGCGAGACCAGGGCGATGACCGATCTGTCGAATCTCATAGCGGCGTTGCCCGACCGAAGCCTGCTCGTGCTGGATGACGATCTGGCGCTGAGGACAAGGCTTGGCCGGGCGCTGGAGCAGCGCGGCTTCGTCGTGACCACGGCTGGCGGGGTGGTGGAGGCCCTTGAGGCCGTCCGGGCCGCCCCGCCCGCCTTCGCCGTGCTCGACATGCGGCTGGAAGACGGGACCGGGCTGAAGGTGGTCGAGGCGATCCGTGACGCCCGGCCGGACGCCCGGGTGATCATGCTGACCGGCTACGGCAACATCGCCACGGCCGTCGCGGCGGTGAAGGCCGGGGCGGTCGACTACCTGGCCAAGCCGGCGGATGCGGACGACGTGGCCCGGGCCCTGCTGGCCGCCGGCGACATGCAGGCGGCGCCGCCGGACAATCCGATGAGCGCTGACCGGGTGCGCTGGGAGCATATCCAGCGGGTCTATGAACTGTGCGGCCACAATGTCTCCGAGACCGCGCGCCGCCTGTCGATGCATCGCCGGACCCTGCAGCGCATCCTGGCCAAGCGCGCGCCGCGGTAGGATTACCCCCGAAACGCCGCCAGCCTTGCGAAGGCCAGGGTCAGCGCCTTGCGTCGGGCGGCGACCAGCGGCGTCCAGCCGGGCTCCCGCACCACAGCGCCGCCGAACCCGTCCGCGACGATCAGGCCGGGCTCGGGCGGGATCAGGTCCACCGGAAAGCCGGGCGACACGGCGAAGAAGAAGGCGTCGCAGTAAGGCGCGTACTCCGCCCACTTGCGGTCGGTCAGGTAGTCCTCGGGGCTCGACTTGACCTCGACGATGATGACCTCGCCCTTGGGTCCCAGCGCCATCAGGTCCGCCCGCCGCCCGTTGGGCAGACCCACCTCGGCCAGCGGCGCATAGCCCATCTCGACCAGCAGCCGCGCCGCCCCGCGCGTGACGGCGAGCGTGGTCTCCGGCCGGGTGACCGTGACGAGCGTGAGGGCGACGATTTCCACCCCGTCATTGATGTTCCGGTTTCGTTCGTTGTCAACCGGCCTGGGCCGGAAACTCCAGCGGCTGGTCGTAGCCGAGCGCCCTGATCCTTGCGATGGCCGCAGCCTTGGCGGCGGCGGGCATCACGGCCTTGCGCGACAGCAGCCAGATGTAGTTCCCGCCGGGGGTGGCCATCAGGGCCCAGCCGCCGTCCGGAGAGGTTTCAAGCACCCAGTATTCCTGCTTCCGGATCCCGCCGAGGAAGCTCAACTCGAACCTGGCGTTGCGGCTGCCGGGCAGGATACGGCCGCGGGTGGCGAACACCCTGGTCGCGCCGTTCGGCGTTCCGCGATGGCAGACCTGGCGGACGGAGAACTCGCCGGTGTCGCTGACAAAGCTGGCGTCCCCGTCACCGACCGGTCGGGCGAACTGGCTTTCCGCGGCCTGGCAATCGCGCTGGCCGGCGTTGGGGATGCGGGCGATCTCGTACCAGCGCCCGGAGTAGAAGCTGGCCGAAACCGACCGTGCGGGCTGCGGCACGGCGGCCAGGACAGGACCGGCGATCAGCAGGGCGGCGAACAGGGCGACCAGGCGTGTTCGGTTCATGGCCCTATTCTAGCCGGCCCGGCAGAAATGTGGACTCTGCCCCGTGCGGGGACCGCTGGACGCAAAACGCCCCGCCGGGTTGCGGCGGGGCGTTCGCGGGTCCGTCGAAGCGGAGACCTTATTCGGCGGCGATGCTGACCGGCTTGTGGTCGCGATCCTTGAAGTTGATCGCCTGCAGATAGCGGATGCCGTCCTCGGCGATGTCGTCGCCGACCATCCGGTCGCCTTCCAGCTTCAGCTCTTCCAGGTCGACATACATGCCGTAGAAGGACTTGGTGCGGTCGGTGATGATGCCGGCGTTGAGCAGCGTCTTGACCAGCACACGGAAGATGTTGGTCTGCTCCTTCATGCTCTCGCGACGGATGTCGTCGGTCATGATCTGGGCGAACTCGGCGATGACCTTGTCGGGGTCGAGGCCGAAGCTCTCATACAGGTCACGCTGCTGGTTCGGGCCAACCAGGTTGAACAGCACCGCCTGGAAGCAGTGGGCCGCCCAGTCCTCGATGATCGCATGCTCTTCGGGGCTCAGCTTGGGGATCGTGCGATCGGCCCAGATCTTCCCGAACTTGTGGTGGAAGGCCTCGTCGGTCATCACCAGCTGCATCAGCTTCTTGCCGACCGGGTCGTTCAGCTTGTTGTAGAAGGTGGCGAAGGCGCCCATGGCGAGGCCCTCGACCAGCATCTGCATGCCGATGATCTTCTTGTAGACCTCCGGCGCGCCGATGATCTCGACCAGCAGGGCCTTCAGGGTCGGGCCGCATTCAACCGGCTTGCCCCAGCGCGCCTTGACGTATTTGGCGAAGGCCGTGACGTGGCGGGCCTCTTCGCGGGTCTGGTTGGCGGCGTACTCCTGCGCGCCCTGGTCCTTCAGCACATGGCAGAGGCTGGCCGACAGGTTCAGCGCGCCCTGCTCGCCGTGCAGGATCGAGGAGAAGCTGCGCAGCGTGGACTCGTTGATGAAGCGGATGCGCTCCAGCGGGTCCGACAGGTGGTTGGAGACGTAGTCGGTCGACAGGGCCACGACCATGTCCTCGGGAACCAGCGCCTGGTTCACCATGTCGAAGGGCTCGTCGAAATCGATGTAGTCCTTGTCCAGCGGATCCCAGAAGTGGTCGTGGGTCGCGGAGATAATCTTGTCGAAGGCCGTGGAGCGGTTGCCGTAGCGATCGAGCTCGAGCATCGACTCGAAGTCGTCCGGCGCAACCGCGTCGTACATGGCGTCCTTGGTGATGTTCTTGTCGGTCATCGCAACGATCCTCCGGCCAGTCATGGGAATACGGGCCCGTTGAACCCGGACCTCACGCAAGGTGAACACTGTCCACTTATTCCCGGGGTCGTCAACGAGAAAGTGACGGGGGCGTCAACTTCTGGGTGCGGACTAGTCCTCAGTCCGGCTGGTGCGGTTGCTCAGGAAACCGGCTCGCCCTCGAGCGCGCGGAGCAGGGCCGGGTCGCGACGGGCGCGCTCGACGGCGAGACCGGCGTCGTCGCGGCCCTCCATCTCGAGCAGATCCGTCAGGCGTGTCAGGCGGCCGGCGGCAGCCTCCAGCGCAGCGTCATCAGCGTCGAGCACCGTGAACACCGTCGCCACCACATGCTTGCAGCGCAGGCCGCTGTCCTCGAAATCCGGGCAGGTGCAGCGGGCGTCCGAGCCGTCCGGCACGGCGACCTCGACCACATAGGCGATGCCCCGCTCGCCGGTCACATGGGCCAGGACGCCGGTCGGAAAGACCTCCACCAGATCGACCCAGCCCTTGGCCGCATAGGCCTCACCGCGCATCACGCGAGCCTCGGGCATATCCCGGCGAACGGCGTCATAGTCGAAATCGGGCGCGAGCATGACGGGTGTCCTATCCGATTCGTTCACGGTTTGTCTTGGGCGACTGCGCCCGGTCAATCATCGCGCGGGAGGTCGCGGATCTCGACCGTGCCGCCGGCCTCGTACACCGGGTTTCCCGCCAGCAGTCTGGCGGCGTGGTCGATGTCTTCGGCCTCGATACGGATATAGCCCGTAATCTGTGACGACAGTGCGCGGGGCGTCCCCTGTTTGCGGAGCGTGACACCGCCGGCCATCCCGCTGCCGCCCTGGAAGACGCCCGCCGCGCGCAGGCCGCCCAGCCAGGGGCCCCAGGCGTCCTCGTCCTCCGGTGCGGTCAGGTCGTCGTGCATCAGGAACATGAAGTCGGGCATGGCGGCCTCACTCGCGGGCTTCGATGGCGTCTATGTCGTCGTCGGACAGGCCGAAATGGTGGCCGATCTCGTGCACCAGCACATGGGTGATCAGCTCGCCGAGGGTCACGTTCCCCCGTTCCGCCCACTCATCGAGGATCGGCCGGCGATAGAGGAACACCATCGAGGGCTGCGGCAGGGGATCGAGTACCGAGCGGCGCGACAGGTCGACGCCCTGGTAGAGGCCGGTCAGCTCGAACGCCTCCTCGATGCCCAGTTCGGCCAGCACGTCGTCCTCGGCGAAGTCGGCCACCCGGATCACCGCCTCGCCCGCCAGTTGGCGGAAGGGGTCGGGGAGGTCGTCGAAGGCCGCGCGGGCGATCCGCGCGAAATCATCGAGAGAGGGCGCAAGGGTATCGGCCGGAAAGGTCATGGCGGGGAAGATGGCGCCGCGAGGGTCGCTTCGCCAGTCGCCCGGCGGCTTCGCCTCGCCTATCGTATGGCACCCATGATTCGGGCGGGTCTCGCATGACGCAAATGGAACTGATCGTCGCCGCCACGGCAGGCGCCGTCTGCCTGGCGATCTGCGCGGTGCTGTGGGCGCTGGTGCAGCGCCGGGCGATGGACCACCGTCTGCGGGTAATGCAGGACCGGCTTGAGGCCGTCGAGGGCCGCGCCGCCGCCGCCCAGGCCTCCGCCGAAGCCTTCGACTCCACCCTGCTGGTGATCGACGACGGCCGGGCGCTGCTGGCGTCAGGCGAGGAGAACCTCGAGGCCTGCGCCGCGGCCTTCAACCTGCCGGCCGCCGAAGCCCAGGCGATGGTCAACGCGATCATGCGCGCCGAACCCGATCACGCCGCGCGGCTGCGGGCGCTGTTCGAGCGCGGCGAGCCCTGCGCCTTCGAGGCCCGGGGGCCGAAGGGCGTCGTCTCGGTCGAGGGTCGCGCCGCGGGCGCCCTGGCCTGGCTGCGCCTGACGGCCGCGCCGGGCGACGAGACCGCCCTGCCCAGCGCGGCGCGGCTGGCCGCCTTCCTTGACGCACGTCCCGAACCCGCCTGGATCGCCGGGGCCGACGGCGCGGTGCAGTGGGCGAACAAGGCCTGGCTCGCCGCGGTCAGCGCCCGGGATGCCGGGGACGCCGCCAACCTTGGCCTGACCCTCGACAAGGGCGCGGACGCCCTGGCCAGCGAGGCGGCCAACCTGGGCGAGCGGCGCGAGGCCACCCGCTGGATGTCGGTGTCCGGCCGTCGCAAGGCGCTGAGGATCACCGCCGAGCCGCTGGACGGCGGCGGGGTCGCGGTCTGGACCGCGGACGTCACCCAGGCCGAGGAAATCCAGGACGCCCTCAAGCGCCACGTGGCCGCTCACGACGAGACGCTGAACCATATCGCCGAGGCCGTGGCCATCTTCGGCCCGACCCGGCGGCTGTCGTTCCACAACACCGCCTTCGCCGACCTCTGGGGGCTGGAAACCGCATGGCTGGCCGAGCGGCCGACGCATGGCGAGATCCTCGACCGGCTGCGCCAGCGCCAGCGGCTACCCGAGACACCCGACTACGCCCGCTGGAAGGCCGCCGAGCTGGCCCGCTACGAAACCCTCGGCCCCCAGCCGGATGATCGCTGGACCCTGCCCGACGGGCGCACCCTGCGGCTGATCCGCCAGCCGCACCCGATGGGCGGCCTGCTGCTGCTCTATTCCGACATCACCGGCGAGGTGCGGCTGCGCGCCCAGTACAACGCCCTGATCCAGGTGCAGCAGGCGACCCTCGACAAGCTCAGCGACGCGGTCGTGGTGTTCGGCTCCAACGGCCGGCTTCGGCTGCACAACGAGGCCTTCGCGCGGTTCTGGAACGTCGCCGAGGAAGACCTCGACGAAGGGGTCAACTTCGAGCGGGTGGTCGAGCTCTGCACGCCGCGCCTGCACGACATCGCCTTCTGGCAGGAGCTCAAGGGCCGCGTCGGCGATCCCGACCCGGAAGCCCGCGCCCCGACGGCCGGCGAAATCCGCAACGCGCTCGGCCGCATCGTCGCCTGGCAGACCCGGCCGCTGCCCGACGGCGCGACCCTGATCGCCTTCGCCGACATCACCGACGCCCGCCAGCTGGAGGGCGCCCTGGCCGACAAGGAGGCCGCGCTGGACAGCGCCGAGCGGCTGAAGCGCGAGTTCGTGGGCAACGTCTCCTACGAGCTGCGCACGCCGCTCACCACGATCATCGGCTATTCCGAGCTGCTCGACCGAATGGGCGAAGCGATCCCCGAGCGCGGCCGCTCACACCTGGGCGCGGTACGCCAGGCGGCCGTCCAGCTTGGCCGGTCGATCGACGACGTGCTCGACATCGCCGCGATCGACGCCGAGGAGATGGCGCTGGAAATGGGCGACGTCCGCGTCGGTGCCCTGCTGACCGAGGTCGCCGGGCGCTGGAAGGTCATGGCCGAGGCGGCGAAGGTCACCCTGGCGCTTGAAGGCGATCCCGACGACATCGGCCTGATCCGCGGCGACAACCGCCGGCTGGTCCAGACCCTCGACCATCTGGTGGAAAACGCCCTGCGCCAGACCCCGCCGGGCGGGGTGGTGACCCTGTCGGCGATGCGGTCGGCGGGCGAGGTGCGGCTGGCCGTGAGCGACACCGGCCGGGGCGTGCCGTTCCACGTCCAGGCGCACATCTTCGACCGCTTCGTCGGCCGCGACCGCGGCGGACCTGGCCTGGGCCTGGCCCTGGTCAAGGCGCTGGTCGAGCTGCACGGCGGCTGGGTGGCGCTCGAGAGCGAACCCGGCCACGGCTCGACCTTCACCTGCCACCTGCCGGAAGCTGCGCACGTGGAGACGGGGCAGAAGGAACTGGGGTTCTAGGCAGGAGGGGACATGTACCGCAGGTACGTGTCCCCTAAACACTCCGCGCGCTCGATTTGGGGGACACGTACCTTCGGTACATGTCCCCGGCGCCCGCTAGTGCTGGCTTTCCGGCATGCGGACGGTCAGGCCTTCGAGGTCGTCGGTGACCTTGATCTGGCAGGACAGGCGGCTGGAGGGTTCGACGTTCTCGGCGAAGTCGAGCATCGACTCTTCCATGGCCGACTTCTCGCCGGTCTTCGAGGCCCAGGCTTCGTCGACATAGACGTGGCAGGTGGCGCAGGCGCAGGCGCCGCCGCAGTCGGCGTCGATGCCGGGGATGTTGTTCTTGATCGCCCCTTCCATGACGGACAGGCCGGTCTTCACGTCGACCGTGTGTTCGGTGCCGTCGTGCTCGATGTAGGTGATCTTGGCCATACGCTCCCTGACGCCTCTTCTTCGTGATCCCGCCTTATCAGGCGGCGACCTCTTTCATGGAAATGGACGAATCCGCAAGCCTCTCTCGTGAGACGGGCTTGCGGTTGAGGATGAGCATCTTGCCCATCATGAATTCCGCCGGGGCGTTGACCGCCTCCACAGCCTGAACCTGGTCGCCCTTCAGATGGAAGATGGCGAACTTCGCCGCGGCCCTGTCGCCGCGGACGATGCGGCTGTCCGCGTCGAACGGAAGGCCGGCGATCTGCAGTTTCAGGTCATACTGGTCGGACCAGAACCACGGCGCTTCGGGGTTTGGCGGGGCGTGGCCGGTGATGGCGCTGGCGACCTGCTTGGCCTGTTCCAGCGCGTTGGGCACGCTCTCCAGGCGATGGGGCACGCCATAGAGCGGCAGTGGCCGGTTGGTCACGTCGCCGATGGCGAACACGCTGGGGTCGCTGGTGCGGGCCTGCAGGTCCACGACCACGCCGTTGGCGCAGTCGAGGCCGGCGTCGCGGGCGATCTCCTCGTTCGGCAGGGCGCCGACGCCGACAAGCACGGCGTCACAGTCGATGACGCGACCGTCGCTCAGCCGCACGCGCCGGACCTGCCCGGTCTCGCCCTCCAGCGCCTGGACCCCCGCCGAGAGCTCGAAGGTAACCCCCCTGGCCTGGTGGTAGTCCTGGAAGAAGGTCGACAGTTCCTCGCAGGCGACCCGGGCGAGGATGCGCGGCTCGCGCTCGATGATCAGGGCCGAGGCCCCGAGCGCGCGGGCCGATGCGGCCGCTTCCAGGCCGATATAGCCCCCGCCGATGATCGCGAGCCGCTTGCCCGGGCCGAGCGCGGCCTTCAGCAGTTCGGCGTCGGCGGCGGTGCGCAGCTCGAGCACGCCGTCCAGCTCCGCGCCGGGGATCGGCAACTTGCGCGCCCGGGCGCCGGTGGCGATGATCAGATAGTCGTAGGTGAGCGCGCCGCCGACCGACAGCTGAACGGTCTTGCCGGCGCGGTCGATCGAAACAGCGGTGACGCCCAGGCGCAGGTCGCAGTCGTTCTCGGCGTACCAGGCGTCATCCTTGAGCGCGAGGCTGGAGGCGTCGGCCTCACCCTTGAGCCAGGCCTTGCTGAGCGGCGGACGCTGGTAGGGGGCGATCGGTTCGTCGCCGATCAGCACGATCGGACCCTCGTGCCCGTACTGGCGCAGGAAGGCGGCCGCCGAACCACCTGCGTGGCCCGCGCCCAGAATCACAACCTTCGCCTTCGGATCGGCCAACCTGCCCTCCACTCGGATCGCGCGAGAAAATGACGCCCGCGTCAACTTTTTGCAAGGGCCCTAGCCCGGATGGGTGACCCAGAACCACACATAGAAGAGCACCCACCATGCCGTGAAGCCCGTCATGAGCCAGCGGGCGTCAATTCGTCCATGCGCCAGGCGCCGGACAGCCGCGAAGGCGAGCGCCGCCAGCAGGAAACGCGGCAGCCGGACCGGCACGGCGCCGAGGGCGAATGCGGGCAGGCTCGCGCCCTTCGACGGGGCCAGCAGGGCGTAGACCTTGAACGGCGTGCTCGTCACCGGCCCCTTGAGCGCGGCGCTGAACCAGCCCCGGCGACCCATCTCGACGCTGGCGTGGATGATCATGGGCGTGGACACCGCCGGCACGGCGGCGACGGCGCTGAGGGCGGCCTGCGGATCGCGGGCGCTCCAGCCGTACATCGCGGCCCCGCCGAGCCCTGCGCCGATGGCCGCCAGCAGGCAGGCGACGACGGCGGCTCTCAGCCCATGCTTCAGCGCGACGTAGCCGATCAGGACGTCGGGAACGATGAAGAACAGAAACCCCTCGGCCGCGCCCCAGACCAGGGCGGCGGCGGCGAGGACGCGGGCCTGCCTCAGGCCACCCGCTCCACCATCAGCTTCTTGATCTCGGCGATGGCCTTGGCCGGGTTCAGGCCCTTGGGGCAGACCTGGGCGCAGTTCATGATCGTGTGGCAGCGATAGAGCTTGAAGGGGTCTTCAAGCGCGTCGAGCCGGGCGCCGGTGGCCTCGTCGCGGCTGTCGATCAGCCAGCGGTAGGCGTGCAGCAGCGTGGCCGGGCCGAGGTACTTCTCGCCGTTCCACCAGTAGCTGGGGCAGGAGGTCGAGCAGCAGGCGCAGAGGATGCACTCGTAGAGACCGTCCAGCTTGGACCGGTCCTCGACCGACTGTTTCCATTCGGTGCGCGGCTCGGGGGTCTCGGTGTGCAGCCAGGGCTCGATCGAAGCGTACTGGGCGTAGAACAGGGTCAGGTCGGGAACCAGGTCCTTGACCACCGGCTGGCTCGGCAGCGGCGAGATCTGGATCTCCTTGCCGGGCGTGTCTTCCCAGCCGTGGGTGCAGGCGAGCGTGTTGCGGCCGCCGATGTTCATCGCGCAGGAGCCGCAGACGCCTTCACGGCAGGACCGGCGGAAGGTCAGGGTCGGGTCGACCGTGCTCTTGATGTGGATCAGCACGTCCAGCAGCATCGGGCCGCAGGCGTCAACGTCGACGTCGTAGGTGTCCCAGCGGGGATTCTCCGACCCTTCCGGATCGTAGCGGTAGATGCGGAACGTCTTGACCCGCTTCGCCCCCTTGGGCGCGGGATAGTGACGGCCCTTGCCGACCCGGGAGTTTTTGGGGAGCGCGAGTTGAACCATGCCGCTGCATCACACTTCGAGGAACGATTGGGTTCCATCTAAGGCGCAGCGGGGCGCCTGTCCACGGAGGACAGGCGCCTGCGCCCAACCTAGTTACCCACAGGCGGCGCCGCCGGCGTCTGATCGGCCCGTCCGCCGTACCATTCGATGTTCCGGGTCAGCCACATCCCGGCCGTCAGCCCGATGAAGGCGGCGATCGAACCGGCCAGCAGGGCGAAGTCTTCCAGCCGCATCAGCAGGTAGATCAGGCCGTAGACGGTGCTGAATACGACCAGCGCCTGGATCCGGTAGCGGGATGCCTTGAAGGCCGCCCCGGCATAGAGGCCGATCAGCAGCACTGTCGCCACCGCCGCGATCGCGAAGCCCGCGTCGAACCCTATGTATTCCGAGAGACTGAGCAGCAGCAGGTAGAAGACCATCTGCGCCAGGCCGATCAGGACATACTGCGCCGGGTGCAGCCGGCTGCCCGACAGCGCCTCGAAGACGAAGAAGGTCAGGAACACCAGGCCGATGAACATCACCGCGTATTTCAGCGCGCGCATGACGTTCTGGTAGGGGTTGTTGGTCCGCACGAAGCTGACACCGAGATCGCGCTTGCCCAGTTCGCCGAGCGACAGGGTGGTGGTCGAGCCGCGATCAGGCAGGCCCCGGGCGATGAACGGCACGGCCCAGTCGGCGCTGAACCGGTCGGCGGTGGTGTCGCGCTTCGTCGGCAGGAAGCCGCCGTCGAAGCGCGGCGCGGGCCAGTCGCCATTGATCACCACCGTCGTCGACTTGGCGAACGGGACGACGCTCAGCCGCTGGGCGCCGGAGAGGGTCAGGGTGGTGCGGATCGTCCCGCCCTCGGTTGCCGCCAGCAGCGGCGCTGCCGGGGCGGAGACCAGGCCGTAGTCGCCCAGGTCCCCATCAGGCTGGACGCGTCCGTCGCTGTCGGGCGGCGTCATCGGCCGGCCCAGCCGCACGTCGGAGGCCGGGGTGAATTCCAGCCGGGTATCACCGGACGGCGTGGTGAGTGTCGCGACGACGTCGGTCTGGGCGCCGCGCAGGTCGGAGAAGCCCAGAACGATCTGCGCCCGGCTCCAGTCGATCACCGCCCCGGTCGGCAGGCCCTGCACCGGCTTGAGCTTGCTGAAGCCGGCCGCGAGGTTGGCGGTCGCCTTGTAGGTCGGCACATCGAAGATGCCCCGCCGCAGCGTGCCGGTCTTCACCTTCACGTCCGCCGTGCCGGTGTCCGGCGACACCAGATACCAGCCCGTGAGCACCTCGCCCTCCTTGGTCGTCGGGGTGACGGTCCAGGGGGCGACCAGCAGGGGTCCGGTGATCTGCTGGGCGCCGCCCTGCAGCTGCGAGACCTCGCGGACGACACCCTCCGACCGGTCGGACCGGTCCTTGATCAGCGCCCAGACGAACAGGCCCGGAATGGTCATCAGCAGGGCGAGAGCGCAGACCAGCAGCGCCTTGCCGCCCCAGTCGGCCGACCTCGGTCGCGGCAGGCGCGACGGCATCGCCGGTGGAATGAAGGCTTGGTCGTCAGGGCCAGAAGGCATCGGAGCGTCTCCGTCCAGAATGTGAGCGATTGTTCACATACATCAGGGGTGGGCGCAAGAGCCTTCGCACTGAGGCCCCCGTCGCGGAGCATCAGGTTGGCAGCGGCATGTGCAGGGACGGTGGAGAAACGGGATGCGAGACGTGAGATCGGCGACCCTCAACGGTCATCCCGGACGGCCGCCGGGCCGATCCGGGATGAAGGTTGAGGGGTAGGCGCGTTCGCCGCCTAGTAAACCCGCGCCTTGGGCGGGATGTAGTCGATGTCCTTGGACATCGTGTAGCTGTGGACCGGGCGGTAATCGATCTTCACCTTGCCGGTGGCGTCGTCGAACCAGGCGAGGGTGTGCTTCATCCATTCGCCGTCGTTGCGATCGGGGAAGTCCTCGCGGGCGTGGGCGCCGCGGCTCTCGGTGCGGTTCAGGGCGCCGGCGACCGTGACGGCCGCCTGGCAGACCAGGTTGTCGAACTCCAGCGTCTCCATCAGGTCGCTGTTCCAGACCAGGCCGCGATCACTGACGGCGATGTCGGAACGGGCGGCGACGACCGCGTTGATACGGTCCATGCCGCCCTGGAGCGTCTCGCCGGTGCGGAAGACGGCAGCGTCTTCCTGCATGGCCCGCTGCATCTCCAGACGCAGGTCGGCCGTCGGGCGGGCGCCGGCGGCGTTGCGGAAGCGATCGAAGCGGGCGAGGTGGGCGTCAGTCATGCCGGCCTTGAGCTCGGGCTGGGTCGCGCCCGGCGTCAGCTGTTCGGCGCAGCGCAGGCCTACGGCGCGGCCGAACACCACCAGGTCGATCAGGCTGTTGGAGCCGAGGCGGTTCGCCCCGTGCACGGACACGCAGGCGGCCTCGCCTACGGCCATCAGGCCGGGGACGATCTCGTCGGCGTTCTTGCCCTTCTTGGTCACGACCTCGCCGTGATAGTTCGTCTGCAGGCCGCCCATGTTGTAGTGGACCGTCGGCAGGACCGGGATCGGCGCCTTGGTCACGTCGACACCGGCGAACACCTTGGCAGTCTCCGAAATGCCGGGCAGCCGCTCGTGCAGAACCGCCGGATCCAGGTGGTTCAGGTGCAGATGGATGTGGTCCTTGTTGGGGCCCACGCCGCGGCCTTCACGGATCTCGATGGTCATGGCGCGGCTGACCATGTCGCGCGGCGCCAGGTCCTTCACGGACGGCGCATAGCGCTCCATGAACCGCTCGCCCTCGGAATTGGTCAGATAGCCGCCCTCGCCCCGGGCGCCTTCGGTGATCAGGCAGCCAGCCGGGAAGATGCCGGTCGGGTGGAACTGGACGAACTCCATGTCCTGCAGCGGCAGGCCGGCGCGCAGGGCCATGCCGCCGCCGTCGCCCGTACAGGTGTGGGCGCTGGTCGCCGACAGATAGGCGCGGCCGTAGCCGCCCGTGGCCAGCACCGTCTTCTGGGCCTGGAACCGGTGCAGGGTGCCGTCGTCGAGCTTCCAGGCGGTGACGCCCACGCAGACGCCGTCATCCATGATCAGGTCGAGGGCGAAATACTCGATGAAGAACTCGACGTCCTTGCTCAGCGCCTGGCCATACATCGTGTGCAGCATGGCGTGTCCGGTGCGGTCGGCCGCCGCGCAGGTGCGCTGGATCGGAGCCTCACCGTAGTTCTTGGTCATGCCGCCGAAGGCGCGCTGGTAGATCTTGCCTTCCGGCGTCCGCGAGAAGGGCACACCCCAGTGCTCGAGCTCATAGACGGCGGCCGGGGCGTTGCGGGTCAGATATTCAATGGCATCCTGGTCGCCCAGCCAGTCCGACCCCTTGACGGTGTCGTACATATGCCAGCGCCAGTCGTCCTCGCCCATGTTGCCGAGGCTGGCGGAGATGCCGCCCTGGGCCGCCACGGTGTGGCTGCGGGTCGGGAACACCTTGGTGATGCAGGCGGTCTTCAGACCGGCCTGGGCGCAACCGACGGCGGCGCGAAGGCCAGATCCCCCGGCCCCTACCACCACGACATCGAAGCGGTGGTCGATGAAATCATAGGCCGGCATCAGAAGGCTCCGAGGAGGGCCACCTTGAGGATGGCGAAGACCCCCAGAGCGGCGCCGAGAACGCACACGAGATAGTTGGCGATGAGCGCCGCGGACCTGGCCACGAAGCCTTCGATGTAGTCTTCGATGACCACCTGGATCGCCAGGCGCAGGTGCACGAAGCCGACCGCGATGAACAGGCTCAGCAGCACGGCGTTGACCGGGTGAGCCAGCCATTCGACGGCCATCAGATAGCCGCCCGCCGCGAGCTTCAGGCCGCCATAGGCCGCCCAGATCGACAGGGGAATGAGGGCCAGACCCGAAACCCGGTCGGCGATGAAGTGGCCCACGCCGTGCTTGGCGGAGCCGAGGCCGCGGGCGCGGGACAGCGGCGTGCGGAAACCGGCCTTCGCACTCATGACAGGCCTCCCGTCTGGCCGGCGATCAGCCAGACCACGGCCGTGGCGACCAGGGCGAAGGCGATGCCTGCGATGGTGATCATGTCCGCCGTCTTCGGCTTGAAGCCGTGACCGGTGTCCCACATCAGGTGGCGCAGATTGCTGGCCGCCAGGAAGAACAGGGCGAACGTCAGGCCCAGCAGGACCAGCTTGCCCGGCCAGGACGCGAGCAGCGCCGTATAGGCGGCGTAGGCGGCGTGGCCCGACGCCAGGGCGACCGCCCAGCCGACGAGGATCAGCGCGCCGACGTAAAGCCCGATCAGGCAGGCGCGATGAAGGATGGAGCCAAGCATGGTCACATGCCAGCGCCACACCTCAAGGTGCGGCGAAGTGGGCCTTTCACGGACCCCTGACGAGGCTTCGGTCATTTGGTTCCCGACGGTTGCGAGCAGCAGGGCTATTTACGCCGGGAACAGGGGGTGTCAACGCGAGCGGGACCTTTTCAGACCCCATCCGCCGTAGTCGCCCCCCTGACGCCCGGTCAGGGCTTGCCGGGCGGTCAGCCCATCCGGTGAATGCCGCACAGCTTGTTGCCGTCCGGGTCGCGCAGATAGGCGAGATACATCTTGCCCATGCCGCCCTCGCGAACGCCGGGCGGGTCCTCGCAGGTGGTCCCGCCATTGGCGATGCCGGCGGCATGCCAGGCGTCTGCCTGCTCGGGCGAACTGCAGGTGAAGCCGATGGTGCCGCCGTTGGCGTAGCAGGCCGGCTCGCCGTTGATCGGCAGGGACACGCCGAAGACGCCGCCGTTGGCCATGTAGAACATGCGGTGGCCATCGAGGAACGACGGCGGGACGCCGAGCGTGCCGAGCACGGCGTCATAGAAGGTCTTGGCCTTCTGCAGGTCGCTCGTCCCGACCATGATGTGAGAGAACATGTGTGGTTTCCTTCCCTTGTTATGAATCAGTCCCTGACGCGTTCGAGCCAGTCGGTCGAGCGCATTTCCTGCAGCCGGGAGACGGTGCGCTCGAACTCGAACGCGCCGTCGCCTTGCGGATAGAGGGTTTCAGGCTCGTCGGCGGCGAGCGCGACAAGCTTTGTCCCGGCCTCGTAGAGGGCGTCGATCAGGGTGTTGAACCGCTTGGCCGCATCGCGCCGGGCGGGCGTAAGGCGCGGAACGTCCTCGAGGAACACCGTGTGGAACCGGTCGGCGACGGCCAGGTAGTCCTGCGGCCCCAGCGCATGCTCGCAGAGGCTGGCGAAGCTCGCGCGGAGCAGCCCGCCGCTGGCGCGCGGCAGGTGCAGCTTGCGGCCCAGCACCTCCAGCGTGGCGCCGGATTCCACCGCTCCGTCGAGCATGTCGGCCCAAAGCCGGTCGAATTCTTCGGCGTTGGCGGCGCTGTCCGGGGCCAGCCATGTCCGGGCGCCGCGCAGGCGGTCGAGGCGGAAGTCCACCGGTCCCCTGACCGCGACCACCTCCAGCTTCTCCTTCAGCATGCCAATGAACGGCAGGAAAAGCTGACGGTTCAGGCCGTCCTTGTAGAGGTCGTCGGGCGGGCGGTTGGAGGTTGTCACCACCGTGACCCCCCGGGCGAGCAGCGCCTCGAACAGCCGGCCGAGAATCATGGCGTCGGCGATGTCGGTGACCTGGAACTCGTCGAAACAGAGCAGTCGGGCCTTCTGGGCAATCAGCTCGGCGGTCGGTCCGATCGGGTCATCGCCCCTGCCCTGGCCAAACCGCGCCTTGCGGGCGGCGGCATCGCCCTTGCGCCAGGCATCAATGCTGGCGTGGACCTCGGCCATGAAGACATGGAAGTGGGTGCGTCGCTTCCTCGCCACCGGCGCGGAATCGAACAACAGGTCCATCAGCATGGACTTGCCCCGGCCGACCGGTCCCCACAGATAGACGCCGCGTGCGCCTTTCGGCTTGCGGAACAGCGAGGAGAACCCCGGCTCCGACAAGGCGTTGAGGTCGCCCTCCAGGCGCGACAGGGCGCCCAGCGCCTGCTCCTGCGCCGCATCGGGCCTGATGTCGCCCCGGGAAAGACGCTCGCGGTAGGCGGCGCGGACGGATAAAGGCATCGCCAAACCGGTTAGCGCGGCCCCTTCGCCTCCACAATGGGGACGCGCGCTTCAACGCATATCGAGACGTCCATGCGCACCATAATCGAACCCTTCCGCATCAAGGCGGTCGAGCCCATCCGTATGACCACGCGGGAAGAACGGCTGAAGCTGATCGAAAAGGCCGACTACAACCTGTTTTCCCTGCATTCCGAGGATGTGCTGATCGACCTGCTGACCGACAGCGGCACCTCGGCCATGAGCGCCAAGCAGCAGGCCGCCCTGCTGGCCGGCGACGAGAGCTATGCCGGCAGCCCGTCCTTCTTCCGCTTCGAGGCGGCGGTGAAGGACCTGATGCCGTTCAAACATGTCATCCCGACCCATCAGGGCCGGGCGGCGGAAGCGATCCTGTTCTCGATCCTCGGCGGACCGGGCAAGGCGATCCCGTCCAACACCCATTTCGACACCACCCGCGGCAACATCGAATCGACCGGCGCGTCCGGCCATGACCTGGTCATCGCCGAGGGCCTGGACCCGCGCAGCGACCATCCGTTCAAGGGCAACATGGACCTGCCGCGCCTGGAGGCCTTCCTCGCCGAGCACGGCGACGCGGTTCCGTGCGTGATGCTGACGGTGACCAACAACGCCGGCGGCGGCCAGCCCGTCAGCCTTGAGAACATCCGGGCGGTGGCGAAGATCGCGAAGGCCCATGGCAAGCCCTTCATCATCGACGGCTGCCGCTTCGCCGAGAACGCCTATTTCATCAAGATGCGCGAACCCGGCCAGGGCGACCGGACGGTCAGGCAGATCGTCGCCGACATGTTCGCCGATGCCGACGGCATGACCATGTCGGCCAAGAAGGACGCCTTCGCCAACATCGGCGGCTGGCTGGCGCTGAACGACGACGAGCTCGCCCAGGCCGCGCGCAACCGGCTGATCCTGACCGAGGGCTTCCCGACCTACGGAGGCCTCGCCGGCCGGGATCTGGACGCGATCGCCCAGGGCCTGGTCGAGATCATCGATGAGGACTACCTGCGCTACCGCCTGCGCAGCATGGCCTACATCGGCGAGCGGCTGGAGGCGATGGGCGTGCCGACGGTGCGGCCGACCGGCGGCCATGCGGTGTTCATCGACGCCCGCGCCATGCTGTCCCACATCCCGCCCTCCGAGTATCCGGGCCAGTCGCTGGCGGTCGCCCTGTATGTCGAGGGCGGCATCCGTTCCTGCGAGATCGGCACGGTCATGTTCGGCCTCAAGCCGGACGGGACCGAGGTGGAGGCGCCGATGGACCTGGTGCGCATGGCCTTCCCGCGCCGCGTCTACACCCAGAGCCATGCCGACTACATCGTCGAGGTGTTCGAGGAGATCCACGCCCGCAAGGACAGCCTGCGCGGCATGAAGATCACCTGGCAGCCGTCGGCCATGCGTCACTTCACGGCGAAGTTCGCCCCGCTGTAGCGATCAGTCCGCGCCCAGTTCGCGGAGGACGGAGCGATAGGTCCGGGGCTCCTCGCAGACGCAGGCCCGCATGACCCCGTCCTTGGTCCACCAGACCAGGGTCGGATAGCGGACGCCACCCTCGCCGACCTTGAGGCCGTTTGCGGCCAGCAGCGGGCGCAGTTGCTCCACGACATCGCGGCCGGCGTTGATCACTGCCGTGCGCGCGATGTCGCCATCGGCAGGCGGAATGCCCTCGGCCGTCCAGGTCTCGAGCGGCGCGCCGTCCCAGCGCTCCATCAGCGCCCAGCTGCGGTTGATCCAGAGTTCCGCCACGGTCGCACGCTCGGCGGGCGTGGACTTGGCTGCGCCGTTCAGGTCGCGGCGGGCGATCACGATCACGCGCGTGTCGACGCCGGCCTTGTGGACCTTCGGAAACACCTCGGCCTTCAGGCGCACGCAGTCAGGACAGGACCGGAAGGCGATCATGTAGAGCTTCGGTCCGGTCTGGCCTGGCGAGACCCAGCCGGCCTCGTCGAGGATCTTCGCGATCTCGGCCTGGTGCCTGGTGACCGTCTTCGGCCGCCACCGCACGTCGAGCCACCACCAGGCGGCTAGCGCGCCCGCAACGACGATGGCGATCAGCACGAGCCAGAGGATCAGCTTGTTCACGGGCGCTTCCTTTGCGGCGGTCACCCTTCTATCCCTTGACGGACGCGGGCGGGCAAGGCGCTCTCGCCGCGAGCCGGAGTTCGCCTTGTCACGTCATCCGCCCCCGCCGCCGCTGTCGGCCGTCCCGCTGGAGCCAGGGCTCTATGTGGTCGCCACGCCGATCGGCAACCTGCGGGACATCACCCTGCGGGCGCTGGACGTGCTGGCGGGCTGTGACCTTTTGCTGGCGGAAGACACGCGGGTGACCGGCAAGCTGCTGGCCGCCTACGGCCTGTCCAAGACGATGCTGCGGTACGACGAGCACGCCGCCGAGCGCGCCCGGCCGAAGATCATGGCCGCGCTCGAGGCCGGCCAGAGCGTCGCCCAGGTGTCGGACGCCGGGACGCCGCTGGTCTCCGATCCGGGGTTCCGGCTGGTGAAGGAGGTCATCGCGGCCGGACATCGCGTCTTCCCGATTCCCGGCCCCTCCGCGGCGCTCGCGGCGCTGACCCTCGCGGGCCTCCCGACAGACCGGTTCCTGTTTGCCGGATTTCCGCCGCCCAGGAGCGGTGCGCGCCGGACGTTCCTGGCAGAGGTCGCCACTGTGCAGGCGACGCTGATCTTCTACGAAAGCGGCCCCCGGCTGCGCGCCAGCCTGACGGACATGGCCGCCGTGTTCGGCGATCGGGAGGCGGCGGTGGCGCGTGAACTGACCAAGCTGTTCGAGACCACGGTGCGTGGCCCCCTGTCGGCGCTGGCCGAGGACCCCCGGCTGGACGGCCCCAAGGGCGAGATCGTGATCCTGGTGGGTCCGGGCGAACAGCAGGCCTCGACCGCAGAAGACGCCGACTCGGCCCTGACCGAAGCCCTGACCCGCCTGGCGCCGGGGGAGGCCGCCTCGGAAGTGGCCAAGGCGCTGGGTCTGAACCGCCGAGACCTCTACCGCCGCGCCATGGCGCTGAAGGACGGCCGGTGACCAGCGCCCGCAGCCGTCGCGGCGGGCTGGCGCGGCAAGCCGGCCGGCGCGGCGAGGTGCTGGCGGCGCTACTTCTGATGGTGAAGGGCTATCGCGTCCTCGGCTTCCGGCTGGCCTCGCCGCAGGGGGAGATCGACCTTCTGGCCATGAAGGGCGGGGTTCTGGCCGTCGTCGAGGTCAAGCGCCGGGCCACGCGGGAGATCGCGCTGGAGGCGGTGCTGCCCGAGCAGCGGGCCCGGCTGCGGCGCGCGGCGGCGGCGATCGCGGCGGGCAGGCCGGCCCTGAAAGGCGCGACCATCCGCCTCGACCTGATCGCCCTCGCCCCCGGTCGCCTGCCGCTGCATATTCCGGACGCCTGGAAGGGCGGTTGAGGCGTTAGGGGATCATGACGCGCGAAGAGGCAGAGGCCTTTCTGACGGAGGCCGGGCTGGTGTCGGACGACGCCTTCCCCCTGTTCGAGGCTGCGCTCGCCTGCGCCGTCCACGACGACCCCGACCGCGACCCGGAGTCCGCCCGCGCCCTGGCCAACGAAGGCGCCGCCCGGCTGGCCGCCCGGCTCGAGACGGAGTCGCCCGAGGAAGCCATCGCCGAATCCATGGCCGGAGACCTGCGCCTCCAGGGCGACCTGATGACCTACGACCATCCGGACAATGCCGATGTCATCGCCATGGCCGAGCGCCGCAAGGGGATCCCGGTCTCGATCGGGGTCTTCTATCTGCACGCGGCGCGCCGTTGTGAGCTGGAGGTCCGGGGTGTCGACTTTCCGGGCCATTTCCTGCTGCGCATCGAGACCCGGGAGGGGCCGATGGCGCTGGATCCGTTCAGTGAGGGGCGCATCGTGCTGCCGTCGGAACTGTCGCGACGCGCCCTGCGCGCGGGCCTGACGCCCGACGTCGCCGGCAGGCTGGAGGTGCTGATGGCGCCGATGAGCGACCGGGCGGTGCTGATCCGGCTGCAGAACAACATCTTCGCCCGCGCCCAGGCGGCGAAGGACTGGCCCCGCGCCGAGCGCTCGGCCCTGCGCCGGGCCCTGCTCAACCCGGCTGACCATCGCCCCTGGCTCGACGTCGCCGCCGCCCGGGAGGGCCAGGGCGCCCTCGCCGGGGCGCTTCAGGCGCTGGGTCAGGCGCAGATTCTCGACGGCGGCGCGACGCTCGCCGCGAGGGCTGCGCGCGAACGCGTGCGGCTCAGGCTGAACTAACCACAGACGCCCCCCTCCCGCCCGACCGATACCCTCGCTATGTAGCGGTCGCCCGTCATCGTCAGGCCCAGGAGCCCCCATGTCACTGAAGGTCGCCGTACAGATGGATCCCGTCGAGGGGATCAACATCGAGACCGACAGCACCTTCATGATGATGATGGAGGCGCAGGCGCGGGGGCATTCGGTGTTCGTCTACACGCCCGACAAGCTGTCGATGGAAGAAGGGCGGGTCACCGCGCGCGGTCGTCCGGTTACGCTGAAGGCGGTCAAGGGCGACCATGTGACCTTCGGCGAGTCCCGGACCATCGATCTGGCGGGCGAGACCGACGTGGTGCTGATGCGCCAGGATCCGCCGTTCGACATGGCCTACATCACGGCCACCCACTTCCTCGACAAGGTCCACCCGACGACCCTGGTGGTGAACAATCCGACCGAGGTGCGCAACGCGCCGGAGAAGCTGTTCGTCACCGACTTCCCGGGCGTCCAGCCGCCGACCCTGATCACCAGCGACGTCGAGGCGATCTACGACTTCCGCGATCGGCATGGCGACATGGTGCTCAAGCCCCTGCATGGCGGCGGCGGCTCGGGCGTGGTGCGGCTCAAGGCCGACGATCCCAATCTCGACGCGCTGCTGGAGCTGCACGCCCTCATCGGCCGCGACCAGGTCATCGCCCAGAAGTTCATTCCCGCTGTCAGCAAGGGCGACAAGCGCATCCTGCTGGTCGACGGCGAACCCGTCGGGGCGATCAACCGCATTCCGGCCGAGGGCCAGGTGCGCTCCAACCTCGCCCGGGGCGGCCGCGCCGCCGCCGTTGAGCTGACCGCCCGCGATCTGGAGCTCTGCGCGATCATCGCGCCGGAGCTGAAGCGGCGGGGCCTGCTGTTCGTCGGCATCGACGTGATCGGCGACTATCTGACCGAGATCAACGTCACCTCGCCGACCGGCGCCCAGCAGCTGAAGCGCTTCGGTGGGGCCGATGCGGCGGCCGCCCTGTTCGACCGCATTGAGGCGATCCGACGCGGTGAGTGAGTTGTGTCGGGTAGATGACTGAATCGTTTCAGCTTCTACCTTGGTTCCATTTTTGTTCTTGATCCGATCCACCCGCCATGGTTGAGTCTGTGGATAAGTCACAGCAGCTGTAGCGCGGAGGGGGCATGGTCGCGCGGGTGGTCACCGTCGCGTTTCAGGGCGTCGAGGCCCGGCGTGTGGATGTCGAGGTCCAGCTGACCGGCGGCGAGGCCGTGATGGTCGTGGTCGGTCTCGGCGACAAGGCCGTCGCCGAAAGCCGCGAGCGGGTGCGGGGCGCCTTCACCGGTCTGGGCCTGGCGATGCCGGGCAAACGGATTGTCGTGAACCTGGCCCCGGCGGACCTGCCCAAGGAGGGCAGCCACTACGATCTGCCGATCGCCCTCGCCGTGATGGCGGCCATGGGCGTGATCCCGCCGGACGCCCTGAACGGCTGGGCGGCCGTCGGCGAGCTGTCGCTGGACGGCTCGATCTCTTCGGTCGCCGGGACCCTGCCCGCCGCCGTCGCGGCCGGGGCGATGGACCTGGGGCTGATCTGTCCGGAAGCCTGCGGACCGGAAGCGGCCTGGGCAGGTGGGACCCGCGTGCTGGCGCCGCGCTCGCTGATCGGGCTGATCAACCACTTTCGCGGGACCCAGATGCTGTCCGAGCCCAAGGCCGGGCCGATGCTCGATGGCGCCCAGGTTCCGGACCTGCGCGACGTGCGCGGACAGGACCAGGCCAAGCGGGCGCTCGAGATCGCCGCGGCCGGCGGACACAATCTGCTGTTCTGCGGTCCGCCGGGCTCCGGCAAGTCGATGCTGGCGCAGCGCCTGCCGGGCATCCTGCCACCGCTCTCGGCCGCCGAGCTGCTGGAGACCTCTATGGTCCATTCGGTGGCAGGGTTGATCGCGCGTGGCGCCCTGACCCGCACCCGGCCGTTCCGCAGTCCGCACCATTCGGCGAGCATGGCCGCCCTGACCGGCGGCGGCCTGAAGGCCAAGCCGGGCGAGGTCTCGCTCGCCCACAACGGGGTGCTGTTTCTCGATGAGCTGCCGGAGTTCAGCGCCCAGGCGCTGGATTCCCTGCGCGCGCCGCTGGAGACCGGCGAGGTAATGGTCGCCCGGGCCAACGCCCATATCCGCTACCCGGCGCGGGTCCAGCTGGTGGCGGCGCAGAATCCCTGCCGCTGCGGCCATGGCGGCCCGGGCAAGGGCTGGTGCGGCAAGGCTCCGCGTTGCCAGCGCGACTATCAGGGGCGGGTGTCGGGGCCGCTCATCGACCGCATCGATCTTCAGGTGGACGTCCCGCCCGTGGCCGCCGCCGACCTGGCCCTTCCGCCTCCCGCGGAGGGCTCGGCGGAGGTCGCCGCCCGGGTCGGTCAGGCCCGCCTCCTGCAGACCGAGCGGTCCCTGGCGCTGGGCGAGGGCGCGCCCGTGCTGAACGCCCGAGCCGACGGCGACTTCCTGCAGAAGGCCGCCGACCTCAACGACGCTGCACGCGGCCTGCTGACGAGGGCCGCGGACGCCGGCCACCTCACCGCCCGCGGCTGGACCCGCGCGATCCGCCTCGCCCGCACCATCGCCGATCTGGAGGGGGCTGCGAGCGTCGGCCGGATCCATGTGGCCGAGGCGCTGATCTATCGCCGCGTCGGGGCGGGCGCGGAGGCGGCGGGCGGGTCCTAGCCGCCGGGATCGTGATCCTCTAGGACCGGACGAGCCCGAACGGGCCGGGCAAGGGACGACAATCGCCATGGCGCCGCGTCAGGCCGTACTGGGCATGGATCAGGCCAGCTTTCACCACGGCGCCAAGCCCGTGTTCGAGACCGTGTCCTTTCTGCTCGACGACGCCCGCACGGCGCTGGTGGGCGAGAACGGCGCCGGCAAGTCGACCCTGATCGCCTGCCTGACGGGCGCGCTGGAGCTCGACAAGGGCCAGGTGCTTAAGTCCCGCGGCCTGCGCGTCGGCGCCCTGCCGCAGGACACGCCCGAGGCCTTCGCCGACCTCACGGTGCGCGACGTGCTGCGGCTGTCGCTGGAGAAGATCGGGGCCGGCGACGACGACTGGCGCATCGACGTGCTGCTCGACGAGATCGGGGTCTCGTACGAAACGGCGGAGCAGCGGTTCGGCGACCTGTCCGGCGGCTGGCAGCGGCTGTTGCTGATCGCCGGCGCAGCCCGGCTGGAGGAGCCGGACATCCTCATCCTCGACGAGCCGACCAATCACCTGGACCTCGCCAACATCAACATCCTGGAGACCTGGCTGACGGCGGCGTTCGACCTGCCGATGCTGATCGTCTCGCATGATCGCGAGTTCCTCAACCGCGTCACGGACCGCACCCTTTTCCTGCGGTCGGACGGCGTGCATGCGTTCAAGTCGCGCTTCTCGGTCGCCCGGGAGGAACTGCTGCGCCGCGACGCGACCGCCGCCGCGCACCGCAGGCTGGAGGAGAAGGAGGTGAAGCGGCTGGAGGCCGCCGCCGCCCGCTACAAGGTCTGGGCCGTCAAGAACCCCGAGCTCAACAAGCGCAAGGCCGCCATCGAGACCCGCATCGCCCGGATCGAGGCCGACCGCACCACCGCCTATGTTTCCCGCGATCGAAGGCTGGAACTGTCGGACGGCGAGATCGACGCGAAGGTCGCATTACGGCTGATGGGGGTGACGGTGAAGACCCCGGACAATGCCCGCACCCTGCTGACCATCGACCGCCTGACCGTCGCCGCCGGCGACCGGATTGCGATCCTGGGGGCGAACGGCGCGGGCAAGTCGACCCTGCTGACCGCCATCGCCGCCGCGTTCGATCCGGACCTGGAGCACTACGACGGCCAGGCGGCGATCCGCTTCAACCCGGCGACCCGTCTGGCGGTGTTTGACCAGTCGATGCGCGCCCTGCCGCTGAAGATTAGCCTGCTGGACTACGTGGCCTCCGCGCCCGAGGCGACGGAGAAGGAGGCCACGCGCCTGCTGGCCCAGGCGGGATTTCCGTTTGTCCGCATCGGCGACCCGATCCGGCTGCTCAGCCACGGCGAGCGGTCGCGGCTGATGTTTCTGCGGCTGAAGCTGGAGCGGCCCAACCTGTACCTGCTGGACGAGCCGACCAACCATCTGGACATCGAGGGCCAGGAGGCGCTGGAGGCCGAACTTGAGGACGCCGAGGTCTCCTGCCTGTTCGTCTCGCACGACCGCTACTTCACCCGCACCGCGGCCACGCGATTCCTGGAAATCCGCCGGGGGAAGCTGATCGAGGTCGAGAGCCCCGACGCCTTCTTCGACGCCCACGGATAGGCCCCCCACTTTCGGGTTATGACGGCCGGCTCCCGGCCGCGGCAGGGTCCGGTGATGCCATCACCGTCGAAGGCCCTCCGATGCTCAAGCCCCTCCTCGCCGCCCTGCTCCTGCTGTCCGCGCCAGGTGCCGCCCTTGCCCAGGCCGCGCCGCCGACCGACTGGCGGATCGTCAGTGTGGAAGGGACCGAGTCGGCCGCCTATGCGCCGAGCACCGTCCGCAAGACCGGTCAGATGGCCGCCTTCCTGATCCTGTGGCGCTGGCGCGATCCGCTCTCGACGAGCGCGGCGCCGGACAGCATCCTGGCGCGACGGGGCGACATGCGGCTGGTCCAGCTCAACTGCGCGACCGGCCAGATCCGCAATGGCGGCATCCGCTACTATGGCGCAGACCTGAAGCTGATGACCGCCAGGACGGGCCAGGACGAGTGGGGCCCGATGGACAGGAGCTTTCCGCTGTTCGCCGCGATCTGCGGCGACAAGCCCCTCCCCGGAGAGCCGGTCGCGTCACGCTCGCCGGAGCAGCAGCTGGCCGTGATGGGCGAACGCATGGCGGCGGTGAGGGCCGCAATGCCGCCGGTGACCTTCACCCCGGTCGAGAAGGCGGCGATCCTCTGCACGGAGCGGGCGACGGCGATGCAGGACCTGATCTCCACCGTCTATGACGCCGCCAGCGGCCCCGGAAAGGCCAGGATGGACGCGGACTTCGAGGCCCTGGGCAAGCTGTCGAAGGCCTTCGACGCCAAGGCGCCGACCTATCCCAACACGCCGGAAGGCCGCGCCCGTCTTGATGCCCAGAGGCAGCTGATCGCCGGCGACGCCGTCGCCGACGCGGCCTACGCACGATACGAGCAGGGTGACCGGGCCCCGCTGCTGGCGCTCATGCGCCGCTGCGATGTGATGTCCGGCGCGAAGGCGCTGCGGCCCGACTTCGGGTCCTGGTAGCGGCCCCCGGCGGCTCCACAGGCACATGCGAAGCGATGTCGGACAGGACCGCATCCTCGACAGCGGCCGAACGGTCGGCGACGATGACGCGGCGCCGATCTTCAGGGCGCTCGGCGGGGGCTGAACCATCATGCGTATCTGGACCGTGATCTTCGTCGTGGCGGCGCTGTTCAATTTCGCGGTCGGCCTGCCGATGTTGCTTGCACCGGAGGCGATGCTGGCGGCGCTGGGCCAGCCTGTCCCGGCCGACCTGCTGATGACCCGGCTGGCCTCGCTGCTGATCGTCGTGCTCGGCATCGGCTATGGCATGGTCGCCCGCGATCCGGCGGCGAACCGGCCGATTCTCTGGCTCGGCTTTCTGGGCAAGGCGCCGATTCCCCTGCTGGTCTGGATCAGCGGCGGCGCCGCGGCGCTGTCCAGCAGCGCCTTCATCCTGTCGCTCGTCGATCTGGCCTTCGCGGCGCTGTTCCTGCTCTTTCTTCTGGGCCATCGTCGCCCGACCGTCGCTTGACCGCCCGTTAAGCCGACGCCGCTAGTCTGGCGGCATGTCGGACAACCGCGCGATCACGCCCGAGCAACTGGCCACGCTGAGCCACGAGTTCCGCACGCCTCTGAACGGGGTGCTGGGCATGGCGCGGCTGCTCGACGGCACCCGCCTGACCGCCGAGCAGAAATCCTATGTCGCCGCCCTGCGCGAGAGCGGCGATCACCTGCTGGCGCTGGTCAACGATGTGCTGGACCTGGCCCGCCTGGGCGCGGGCAAGATCGAGCTGCATCCAGCCCCGACCGACATCGCCGCCCTGCTGCGGCAGGTCACCGAGCTGATGAGCCCGCGGGCGCATGAAAAGGGCATTGAGATCGCCTGGGCCTGCGCCGGGGACCCACCGCCAGTGCTGGCCGATGAGGGCCGGCTACGCCAGGTGCTGCTGAATTTCGCAGGCAATGCGGTCAAGTTCACCGAGACGGGCGGCGTACTTCTGACAGCCTCGGTCGCGGGCGAGGGCCGACTGCGGCTGACAGTCAGCGATACCGGCCCCGGCGTGCCCGAGGCAGCGCGGAAACGGATATTCGAACCCTTTGTGCACGCTGATCCCTCGCATGGCGCAGTACTGGGCGGCGCCGGACTCGGCCTGGCGATTGTCACGCGCCTGAGCAACGCCATGGGCGGGTCCGTCGGCGTGGACGAGACGCCCGGTGGCGGGGCGACCTTCTGGATGGAGGCCGCCTTCCCGGTCGTGGCGCGCGCCGCTATGGACCGGCCCCTCGCCGGTCAGGTCGTGGGCGTCGCCTCGCCCAATCCTGTCGTGCTGGAGGCCGCCCGCCGCCAGATCGCCGGCCTAGGCGGCCAGGTGATCACCACTGCCACCGTGGCGGACCTGACCCAGATGGCGCCGGCGGACGCCGTGCTGCTGATCGACAATCTGCTGGCCACTGGCCGTCGCTCACTCAAGGCGCCGGAGGGAAGGGCCTGTGTCATCCTGTTGCGACCTGACGAGCGGGCGCGGATCCCGCGAAGCCGCGCCGCCGGGTTCTCGGGCTATCTGATCAAGCCGCTGCGCGCCGATTCCCTGGCCGCGCGCGTGCTGGCAGCGCAGGGCGTGGCGCCGAAGGCCGACCATCCGCCCGAGGATGACCGCATCGCCGCCACCACGGCCAGCGGCGCGCGGGTGCTGCTGGTCGAGGACAATCCGATCAACGCCCTGCTGGCGCGCACCCTGCTCAAGCGCGAGGGGGCCGAGGTCGACCGCGCCGCCAGCGGGCAGGAGGCGCTGGCCGCCGTCGCCGCCGCGACCTACGACCTGATCCTGATGGACCTGCGGATGCCCGACCTGTCCGGTGTCGAGGCGGCCCGCGAGCTGCGGGCGCGCGGCGTCAAGACGCCCATCGTCGCCCTGACCGCCGACGCCTTCGAGGATGACCGTCGTGCGGCCCTGGGCGCCGGCATGGATGACTTCCTCGTCAAGCCGCTGACCGAAACCGCCCTGCGCGCCGTTCTGGCCCGCTGGGTCGGCTGGACGGGCGGGACCGAAGCGGGCAGGCTCGCCTCCTGATTTGCGGGGCGTCCCCGCACTCGGAGGCCCCTGCCAATGACCAGCCAGACCGCGTCTCGCAACGCCACCGTGAACGACCTGCTGTTCGGGTTCGGCGGACGCATCGGGAGGCTGCAGTACTGGCTGATCCATCTCGGCGCGCTGGTCATCTTCGGTCTCTTCTGGGGCATCGTGAACGTACGGCCGCCCCTGGAGCCTGGCGCCCCGCCGCCGCCGACGGTCCCGGGATCGGAGATCTTGGAAGCCATGCCCTGGGTGATCGCCCTGTGGCTGCTGTGGCCGCTGGCGGCTGCCAGCATCAAGCGCGCACACGACCTCGGGCGGCCGGGCTGGTGGGCGCTGGCGGCGCTGGTCCCCGGTGCCGGGCAGCTTTACCTCGGCGTTGCGCGCGGACAGACGGAGGGTAATCCCTGGGGGCGTCCGCTGGCCGCAGCGGCGGAAGCCACCCGGGATATCCGCAGCACGACGGTGATGCTCTTCCTCGGCTTTTCGGCAGGCCTGCCGAACCTGCTGATCTTCGATACCCTATCGATCTGGCTGCGCGACGCGGGACTTTCCCTTCAGACGATCAGCGTGTTCGGCCTGGCCACGCTGGCGACGGCGATGAAGTTTCTCTGGGCGCCTCTGGTCGACCGCACGAAGGTGCCCTTCCTGACGGCCTGGTTCGGTCACCGCCGCTCATGGATGCTGGTCTCGCAAGGGATCATTGTGCTGGGGCTCTGGCTGATTGCCGGGACGGATCCGACCGCCAATCTGGGCATGATGGCGCTGTTCGCCGTGATGGTCGGCTTCGCCTCCGCCAACCAGGACATCGTCATCGATGCCTGGCGGATCGAGGCGGCGGACAAGGACCGGCAAGGCCCGATGGCGGCGGCCTACCAGTGGGGCTACCGCATCTCGATGGTGGTGGCCGGGGTCGCGCCGCTGCTGCTGGCCGATTTCGTGAGCTGGGAGTTTTCCTATGGGGTCATGGCCGCCCTGATGCTGGTCGGCGTCGCCGCGGTCTTCGCCGCGCCGCGAGAGGCGCAGCACAGCGTGCGGGCGGTGGACCTCGGCGGCGCGGTCGCCCGGCCGCTGCCTGAGGCGCTTGAATGGGTTGTGCGCGGCGTGATCGTCCTGGGCGGCGCCCTGCTGCTGGGCTCGGGCCTGGCGGCGAGTGCGGACTTCCTCGCCACGGTCCTGTCCGGCCTGGGGGCCGGCGGCGTGGGCGATGGACTGAAAGCCGCCTGGGGGTCCGATGCGAAGGTCTGGTACCAGCTGCTCGCCGTCATTTTCGGGCTTGGCGCGATCGCGGTGGCCGCTATGCGGATTCCAGGCGTCCAGACCCGGCCGGGCGCCTACCTGTCAGGCGCTCTCGGTCAGCCGCTCGGCGATTTCTTCAGCCGCTATGGCAAGGTCGCCGGGCTGATCCTTGCGCTGATCTGCCTTTACCGCGTCGCTGACTTCGTCCTGAACATCAACGGGGCGTTCTACGTCGACGCCGGCTTCTCCAAGGCCGAGATCGCCGAGGTCCGGAAGGTCTTCGGCGTGGTGATGTCGGTCCTGGGGGTCGCGTTCGGCGGCTTCGCGGTGGTCCGCATGGGATTGTTGCGGGCGCTGGTCGCCGGCGCCTTCCTGGGCGCCCTGAGCAACCTGGCTTTCGCCTGGCTCGCGGTGAGGGGCCACGACATCGGCGCCTTCATGACCGCCATCGCCCTGGACAACGTCGCGGGCGGCTTCGCGGGAACCTGCCTGATCGCCTACATGTCCAGCCTGACGACCGTCGGCTTCACCGCCACGCAGTATGCGCTGTTTTCGTCGCTCTATGCCCTTCCGGGCAAGTTGCTGGCCAGCCAGTCGGGGCGCATCGTGGAGAGCACCGCCAAGGCGGCGGACAGCGGCTCCCTCAGCTCCCTCAAGACCCTGTTTATCCACCTGCCCCCCGAAAGCTACGCGATGGCAATGGAGAAGTCGGGCTCGTCCCCGGCGGCGCTCGGGGTCGGCTACATGGTCTTCTACTTCTATTCGACGGTGATCGGGATCTTCGCCATCATCCTGTCGATCATGGTCGCCCGACGACAGGCCGAGGCGCCGGCGGCCGCCTAGCTGGTCGACAGGCAGACCACCTGGGCGACCCGCAGGTCACGGCGCAGACCGTCGGCGACGCGGCCGTAGTTCTCGACATTGATCGGCTCGCCGACGGCGTAGGTGGCCGGCCGGCGCCTTGAGCTGCGCAGGGCGCTCTGCACCGTGTCCGGCGTGGTCGTGTAGATGCGACCCCGACGCGGCGCCTCGGCGACAGTAACGCCGATCACACGGCCCGCAGAGTCGAGCACAGGCGCGCCGGAAAGACCGGCCAGGGTTCCCTTGAGGGTATCGGTGCGGCCGATCTCCGCCCAGGCCAGCACCGGCTCGGTGCGCGCGCCCCGCCCCCGGACCACCAGATTTTCACGGCCCAGCAGCCGCGACACTGCCTCGCCCGGCTGGCCCTGGGGGAAGCCAGGATGGAAGCCGAGCGCACCCGGACGCGGCGTGGTCGCAGCCCCCGCCAGTGGCAGGGCCGGCGCACCCCCGTCGGTGGTCAGGATCGCCGCCTCGCCGCCGGGATCGATGATGGCCCGGGCGGCCACGCCCCGGCCCTCGGCCACGACCAGCGCGATCCGGGTGCAGCCGTCGACCACATGGCGGGCGGTCATCCAGACACCCGTCTCGGCGACCGAAAAGGCCGTCCCCGTCCCCGGCTTCTGCTGCCCGGGCACATCCACCACGACGGCCGGGTCGAAGGGGGATGAAGGGCCAAGCGGAATGGAGTCATCGCCCGCCATCGGCGGCGGCGGCGGCGGCGCATCGGCCTTCTCGCGTCGGCCCATCGAGCCGATCACCAGGGCCGTCACGATCGCCAGATAAACCAGCCAGTCGGGTAGACGGGGCAGATGCACGTCGTTTCAGCCGGCCAGGGCTGCGGCGAGAACAAGGGCGCTCGCCACCTTGGCGCCGACCAGCAGGATGGCGGCGGACATCTCGCCCTCCTGGATACGCTGCGGCAGGCCATGAAGAATCAGGTCGATCGCCCGGAACACCAGCAGCTGGATGGCCACCGTCGCCGCGCCCCAGAGGGCGATCTCCAGCGGCGAGACCGAGGCGCTCAACGACGAGGCCAGCGGCAGGGCCAGCCCGACCAGCACGCCGCCGAGCGACAGGGCTGCGGCGGTGTTGCCCTCGCGGATCAGGGCGATCTCGCGATGGGGTGTGAGCATCGCGTAGAGCACCGCCCCCATCAGCAGGATCACGAGGGTCAGGCCGGCATGCCCGAGGGTCGTCACGAACCCGGTCGAGAAGGCCTGGATTTCCATGGATTGGAGTTGCGGCGGCATCGAAATGTCCATGCAGGTGCGGCGTGAGCAAGGGTTAGCACGACGGGCGGCGTCCCGCGCAAGCTTCTAGCGTCGCGCGATCATTGATGCCGCGCGTAATCAGGATGCGGGAAGAGCTTCGGCCCTGCGCCGCACCGAAGCGCGGACCTTCTCGCTTTCCGACTTCAGCTGGCCACAGGCAGCGAGGATATCCCGGCCGCGCGGCGTCCGGATCGGGCTGGAATAGCCGGCGCGATTGAGAATCGCGGCGAAGGACTCGATCGTCCCCCAGTCCGAGCATTCATAGTCCGTCCCGGGCCAGGGATTGAACGGAATCAGGTTGATCTTGGCCGGGATGCCCTTGAGCAGCTTGACCAGGGCGAGGGCCTCGGCCGGCGTGTCGTTGATGCCCTTGAGCATCACATACTCGAAGGTCACCCGCCGGGCGTTGGAGATGCCGGGATAGTTGCGGATCCCCTCCATCAGGGCGGCAATGTCGTACTTCTTGTTGATCGGGACCAGCACGTCGCGCAGATCGTCGTTGGTGGCGTGCAGGCTGATGGCCAGCATCGCCTGGGTCCGCTCACCCAGGGCCTTCAGCTCGGGGACCACGCCGCTGGTCGACACCGTGATCCGGCGACGGGAGATGGCGATCCCCTCGTTGTCGCTGATGATGTCGATGGCGTCCGAAATGCTGTCCAGATTGTAGAGCGGCTCGCCCATGCCCATGAACACGATGTTGCTGAGGCGCCGGTCCTCGCGGTCCGAGGGCCACTCGTCCAGGTCATCCTTGCAGACCTGGACCTGGGCGACGATCTCGGCCGCTGTCAGGTTGCGCACCAGGGCCTGGGTGCCCGTGTGGCAGAAGGTGCAGTTCAGGGTGCAGCCGACCTGGCTGGAGACGCACAGGGCGCCCGAGCGACCAACGTCGGGAATGTAGACCGCCTCGATCTCGATCCCGGGCGCGGTGCGGATCAGCCATTTGCGCGTGCCGTCCTTCGAAACCTGCCGCTCGACGACTTCCGGCCGGGCCAGGGTGAAGTGTTCGGCCATGGCCGCCCGCGTGTCCTTGGCCACGTCGGTCATCTGCGCAAAATCGGTCGCGCCGCGATGATGGATCCAGCGGAACACCTGGGTCGCCCGCATCTTCGCCTTTTCGGGCGGCACGGCACCGGCCTCGACCATGGCGGCCGCCAGCTGCTTGCGGGTGAGACCCGAAAGATTGACCGGAGCGGGGGCGACGGCGGGCGTCGCGCGAGCAAGGTTGAGGGTCGCGCCCAAGACGGCAGGTTCCGATGCGATGAGACGAGAGTCCCCATATCAGAATTTCGCGCTCTGGACCAATCAAGGCGGGCATGACTATCCCTTGGTCGTGACCGGACCCGCGAGCGACCCCTTCGCCGAGCTGATGGAACGCATCGCCAGCCGTGGCGACCGTGCGGCCTTCGCGACGCTGTTCGATCACTACGCGCCCCGGGTGAAGGGCTACCTCGCGCGGCTGGGCCTGGAACCGGCGCGGGCGGAGGATCTGGCGCAGGAGGTGATGGTCGCGGTCTGGCGCAAGGCGGGCAGCTTTGACCGGAGCAAGGCCAGCGTCTCGACCTGGATCTACCGGATCGCGCGCAACCGGCGGATCGACCTGTTCCGCCGGGAGCGGACCGCGACCCTCGACGCCGACGACCCGCAGCTCAATCCCGAGGCCCTGCCGCAGCCCGACGCGGGGCTGGAAGCCGCCCAGCGGGAGGTGCAGGTGGCCGCGGCGCTGGCTGACCTGCCCGCCGAGCAGCGCGACATGGTGCGCGCCGCCTTCTACGAGGACCTGTCGCACAGCGAGATCGCCGAGCGGTTCGGTCTGGCGCTGGGGACGGTGAAGTCGCGCCTGCGGCTGGCGTTCGAGAAATTGCGGATTCGTCTGGAGTCCGCCAGATGACGCCCGCGCCCGACTTGACGCGGCGTCGCGCCGATCCATATCCCGCCTTTTCAAGGAGTTGCCTGATCGCATGACCGCCCTGACGACCCTTCCCGACCCCGCCAGCCATCCCGGCCTGCGCCTGATGGAAGCGACGGCGGCTGTCCTGCGTGGAGAGCGGACGCCGGCCCGCCCGACGGACGTGCTGGGCGGCGCCTTCCTCGACGGCGAGACGCCGGTCCCGATGGTGGGCGGCGCAGCCGCTGAAGCCCTGGCGCGCATCGCCAATCTCGAGGCCATCGACGGTCGCGCCCGCGAGGCGGCCCATCGCGCCGGACGGGGCCTGGGCGAGATGCTCGACCTGCCCGATCCGCTGCGCGAAGCGGTGTTCGAGTCGATGGCCGCCGGCCGCAAATGGCGCTTCCTCGGCTTCGGCATTCGCGGCCTGAAGCTCAAGATCGGCGGCGAGGGCGAGACCGAGCTGCTGCGCATCGAGCCCGGCCACGGGGTCGCGCCGCACGATCACGACGGCGAGGAATACACCCTCGTTGTCACCGGCGCCTTTCATGACGGCCACGAGCGCTTTGGTCCCGGCGACGTCAACATCGCCCGCGCGGGCTTTGTCCACGCGCCTCTGGCCGAGAAGGACGAGGTCTGTTTCGCGCTCGGCGTCAGCCTCGGCGGCGGCGCGCGCTTCGAAGGCGCGTTCGGCGTGTTCCAGAGGCTGACCGGGCTTTAGGCCGGTACCTAGCCGTCTTGGCCCGACCTGTTCGGGCCACCCAGGAACACGGTTGATCAAGCGGGGAGAGCGGATCGTTTCGCGCTACCGCGCCACCTGTCGGCGTGCATGGGTGGCCCGGACGGGCCGGGCCATGACGATTGTGCGGGCTTAGAACGCCGCCGAAACAATCTCGCCGTCAGGCATGAGCGCCGCGCGCTTCATGCCAGCGGAGACGAACGGCATGGCGACATTGCCGTCGACATCCACCGCGATCAGGCCGCCCTCGCCGCCGAGCGCGCGGATTTCCGCCAGCACCGCATCGGCGGCTTCAGCCAGGGTCTGGCCGCCGAACCGCATGCGGTGCGCCAGTTGGGCCGCCGCGGCGACGCGCACGAAATACTCGCCCTGTCCCGTGCAGGAGACGGCGACCCGCTGGTCGGCCCAGCCCCCTGATCCGATCAGGGGCGAGTCGCCGACCCTGCCCGGCAGCTTGCCGAACACCCCGCCCGTCGAGGTGGCGGCCGCCAGCCGCCCCTCCCCGTCCCGGACGACGCAGCCGACCGTGCCGTGGGCAAGGGTCCCGGGCGGATGGTTGGACTCGTCCTGGCCTGCGCGGGTGAACCAGGCGGCGTCATCGGCGATGGCGGCCAGCTTCTGGGAGGCCGCGAACCGCGTCGCGCCCTCGCCGGCCAGCATCACATGCGGGGTCCAGTCCATGATGGCGCGCGCCACCCCGACCGGACTCTCGAACCCCTGCAGCGCCGCCACCGATCCCGCCCGCCCGGTGAACCCGTCCATCAGGCAGGCGTCGAGCTCGTACTGGCCAGCCGTGTTGGGCGAGGCGCCGCGTCCCGCGACATAGAGGCCGGACGCCTCGAGCGCGGCGGTGGTTTCCTCGGCCACATCCAGGGCCAGGGCGCCGGCCAGCAGACGGTCGCGCCCGGCCTCGACCAGGCCGCGCATGTGGACGATCTCGCGGCTGTAGTCGCGGCCGCGCTTCGCGCCCGCGCCGCCGTGCACCACCAACCTCAAACAATTGTTCGCCAATGGGTCCCTCCCGCCTATAAACGCGGAAAGGCCCGCGATACGCTTCCGGGCCAATCAATGAAAGAGCGGGAGAGACGCATGCGGGCGGTGCTGAGCAAGAGCGTGGGCGGGCCGGAGACCCTGGTCATCGAGGATCTGCCCAGCCCGGTGGCGGGTCCGGGCCAGGTGGTTCTGTCGGTCAAGGCCTGCGGCGTGAACTATCCCGACGTCCTGATCATCGAGGACATGTACCAGTTCAAGCCCTCGCGCCCCTTCGCGCCCGGCGGCGAAGTGGCCGGTGTGGTCAAGGAACTGGGCGAAGGCGTCACCCATCTGAAAGTCGGTCAGCGCGTACTGGCCAACACCGGCTGGGGCGGCATGGCCGAGGAGCTGGCGCTGGACGCGGCTCGAGTCGTGCCGATCCCCGACTCGATGTCGTTCGAGGAAGGCGCGGCCTTCATGATGACCTACGGCACCTCCTATTACGGCCTGAAGGACCGCGGCTATCTTCAGCCGGGCCAGACCCTGCTGGTGCTGGGCGCCGCCGGGGGCGTCGGCCTGGCCGCCGTCGAACTGGGCAAGGCCATGGGGGCGAAGGTGATCGCCGCCGCCTCGAGTCAGGCCAAGGTCGACCTCTGCATCGCGCGCGGCGCCGACAGCGGCGTGGTCTATCCGACCGGCCCGTTCGACAAGGACGGCAAGAAGGCCCTCGCCAACCTGTTCAAGGACGCCTGCGGTCCCAACGGCTGGGACGTGGCCTATGACGCCGTCGGCGGCGACTATGCCGAGGCGACCATTCGCGCGGCAGGCTGGGGCGGCAAGTTCCTGGTCATCGGCTTCCCGGCCGGAATCCCGTCCGTGCCGCTGAACCTGACCCTGCTGAAGTCCTGCGACATCGTCGGCGTCTTCTGGGGCGCGGCGGTCGCCCGCGATCCGAAGGCCCACCAGCAGAACGTCAAGGAGCTGATGGACCTCTACGCCGCCGGCAAGATCAAGCCGCACGTCTCCGAGACCTTCCCGCTCGAGCGGGCAGGCGAGGCGATCGCCCACCTCGCCAGCCGCAAGGCTCTGGGCAAGGTGGTCGTGGTCACCGGCTGACATCAGACAAGAACAACAAGGCAGGGGAAGTAACGCATGGCGGGTCGTCTGGAGGGCAAGGTCGCCCTCATCACCGGCGGGGTTTCGGGCATCGGCCTGGGCACGGTTGAGCTGTTTGCGCAGGAGGGGGCCTGTGTAGTCGCCGCCGACCTGCAGGACGAAAAGGGCGCCATGCTCGAGAAGCGGTTCGACGGCCGCATCCGCTACGCCCACTGCGATGTCACCAGCGAGGCCGATATCGCGGCGGCGGTGAAGATGGCCGCCGACCAGTTCGGCGGCCTGGACATCCTGTTCAACAACGCCGGCCATGGCGGCGCGCCGGGCAATGTCTCGGAGGTCGACGTCGAGGCCTGGGACAAGACCTTCGCCCTGCTGGTGCGCGGACCTGCCGTGGGCATGAAGCACGCCCTGCCGCTGATGCAGGCGCGCGGCGGCGGTTCGATCATCAACACCGCCTCGATCGCCGGCCTGCAGGCGGGCTTCGGGCCGCTGGCCTATTCGGCGGCCAAATGCGCGGTGATCCATATGTCGCGCTGCGCGGCGGCGGAGCTGTCGCCGCAGAAGATCCGTGTCAACGCCATCTGCCCGGGCCTGATCGCAACCTCGATCTTCGGGGCCTCGATGGGCCTGCCCCGCGAGGTCGCCGACCAGATGGCCGCGCGCTTTGAAGAAGCCGGACCGAAGGTCCAGCCTATCCCCAAGGCCGGCGTGCCGGAAGACATCGCCCGCGCTGCCCTCTACCTGGCCAGCGACGACTCGCTGTTCGTCACCGGCACCCACATCGTCGTCGATGGCGGCCTGACGATCGGCGGTCGCGGATCCTGGGACGCCGAGGCGCACAACCCGATCCTGGCGGCGATGGGCATCACGCCTGAACAGGCCCAGCAGATGCAGGCGGCCATGGCCGCCCAGCGCGCGGGAGGCTGATCGCCCTGTGACCGTCCCGTTCGGCATGGTTCCGGCCCGCCTGACGGCGGTCCGCGGTTTCCTCGATGAGGACGGTCACCTGGCAGTGGACAGCACTCCGGCCCGCGACGCCCTGAATCTGCTCCGCGCGCCGCAGGCCCATGCCGAGACCGGCGCCATGGCTTTTTCGGGTGGCCGGGAGGCCGGTTCGCCGCCAGAAAATGCTTCGGGAAAAAGAGCTCGAACCTTTCCTCGATCCATCTGGATCGGAGAAGGCTTCTGCGCGGTCGCTGCCGGCAGGGGCCTCTCGATCAGCGCCGGGGTCAGGACGCGCCAGTGACCGACGACCTGCCGCCCGTCGCGCCGCTGCCGGCTCGACCGGCGCTGGCGCCCAATGTCCGCGGCGCGCTGTGGATGCTGGCCTCGGCGCTGTCGTTCACGGTGATGACCACGCTGATCAAGTTTCTCGGCGACGACTACCCGGCAGCGTTGCAGACCTTCTATCGGCAGGCCGCAGGACTGATCGTGCTGACGCCGATGATCCTGCGCGACTGGCGCGGCGCATTTCACACGACCCGGCCGGGCATCCTGTTTTTCCGCTCGGCGGTCGGCACCCTGGCGATGATCTTCAGCTTCTACGCCTTCCAGAAACTGCCGCTGGCGGAGGCCAACGCCCTGTCGTTCACCCGCACCCTGTGGATGGTGCCGCTCGCGATTTTCATCCTGCGGGAGAAGACTGGCCCCCTGCGCATCGGCGCGGCGCTGGTCGGTTTTCTGGGTGTGCTGGTGATGTTGCAGCCGGGCGCACCGGGGCACGGATTCGGCCTCGGCCAGATGGCGGCCCTGGCCTCGGCGGCGATGTTCGCGATGACCATCACCGGCATGAAGGTGATGACCCGCGATCACTCGCCCTTCACCCTGCTGGTCTGGTCTGCGGTGCTCGGGCTGGTCTTCTCGATCCCGCCGGCGGCGTTCGTCTGGCGCTGGCCCGAACCGGTCGATCTGATGCTTCTGGCGGCGATGGGCGTGGTCGGGACCATCACCCAGGGTTGTTACATCAAGGGCATGCAGATCGGCGACGCCGGCGCCATGGCGCCAATCGACTACAGCCGGCTGGTCTTCACCGCCGTCGTGGGCTTCTTCATCTTCAGCGAGATCCCGACCTGGCCGACGATCATCGGCGCAGCCATCGTCGTGGCCTCGACCCTGTTCATCACCTTCCGCGAACAGCACCAGGCGAAGCAGGCGCGGGCTGCGGCCGCGGTCGTGGACTGATCGTCAGAAGGGCGGCCTCAGGAAGGCCCATACGATCAGGGCCTGGGCGGCGTAGTAGAGGAACCAGATGGCCCAGCCGGTCATGCGCTGCGATCCCGGCAGCTTCGTCTGGCGAAACAGGTCGCCGGCCAGGATCGCGTCCGACGCCATGAAAGCGACAGCCCCCAGCATGGCTGGCCAGTAGAAGGCCGGCAGCAGGAAGCTGGACCCGACCATCACCGCGATGGCGATGACGTACAGGATCACCGCCGGCCGCATCGGCCCCAGCGTGCGCCAGAGCCAGGCCAGCATCGCCACGGCCGCCACACCCACGACCACAGACCCCGCAATCTGCAGATGCGTCATCTCCAGCGCCGGGTCGCGGGTTTCCTGAAACAGGAAGATCAACAGGATGTGGCCGAGCAGGAAAGCGGCGAGGCCCAGAGGCAGCCACCGTCGCGGGTCGCCGGCGAGAAACCCGTCTCCGACCGTGCAGAGCAGCAGCCCGGCGGCCAGCAACAGGGGCGCGTCGGACAGGAAGGCCATGATCGCCAGGGACCCGACCGCTGCGATCTTCAGCAGCGTCCGCTCGAGCGACGGCGGATGGCCGGCCAGGACCAGTCCGTAGCCCAGCGCCGCCAGGACCGAAATGCCGGTCAGCACTGTATTGGTCTGTTCCATGGCCCCCGCCGGCAGAATGTCGTCAGTCGCCGGACGCGAACCGGTCGAGCCAGGCCCGGGCAGCGGCGCGATGGTGCGGCTTTATGTTCTTGCCCACGACGGCGACCAGGGCCGCGAACACGGCGGCATCGTCGGTGAATCCGATCCCCGCGAGGATGTCGGGGATCGCATCCGTCGGCAGGACGAAATAGGCGAGCGCGGCCAGCATCAGCCCCTTCGCCGCCGTCGGCGTGGCCGGATCGCGGGCGCACCACCAGACGGAGAGGGCTTCGGGCGCGAACGGCACGCGCGCGGCGACGCGTCGTATTTTGGGCCAGAACCCTTGTGCGACGCGGCGTTCATTGACCCTGACGACCTCGGGAACGAGGGCCTTCTCCGGATCGATGACCGGGTTTACGTCGGGTGACGGCTTGGAATCGGCGCTCATCGGGCTAAACCCCTTTCCGAACTGTATTCAACATAAGGATCGGGGAGCCGTCCATGAAGCTTGATTCCTCCATTTCCGCCGTCGTCACCGGCGGCGCATCCGGCCTCGGCGAGGCCACCGTCCGCGCGCTGGTCGCCCAGGGCGTCAAGGTCGCCATCTTCGACCTCGACCGCCAGGCTGATCGCGGCGCCGCGCTCGAGAAAGAACTGGGCGTGACCTTCTGCGCCGTCAACGTGACGTCCGACGCCGAAGTCGACGCCGGTTTCGAAAAGGCGCGCGCGGCCAACGGCCAGGAGCGCATCCTGGTCAACTGCGCCGGCACCGGCAACGCGGCCAAGACCGCCAGCCGCGACAAGAACACGGGCGATATCAAGCACTTCCCGCTGGCCCATTTCGACATGATCATCCAGATCAACCTGGTCGGCACCTTCCGCTGCATCGCCAAGTCGGCGGCGGGCATGCTGACCCTGGAGCCGCTGCCGGACGGCGACCGTGGTGCGATCGTCAATACCGCGTCGGTGGCGGCCGAGGACGGCCAGATCGGCCAGGCGGCCTATTCGGCGTCCAAGGGCGGCGTGGTCGGCATGACCCTGCCGATCGCCCGCGACCTCAGCAGCGAAGGCATCCGCGTCAACACCATCCTGCCGGGCATCTTCAACACGCCGCTGCTGAACGCGGCTCCGGAAGCGGTCAAGGCGGCCCTGGGCGCCCAGGTGCCGTTCCCCAAGCGTCTCGGCCAGGCTGAAGAGTACGCCTCGCTGGCGCTGGAAATGATCCGCAACGGCTACTTCAACGGTGAAGACGTCCGTCTGGACGGCTCGATCCGTATGGCGCCGCGCTAACCCGCCACGCCTGAAGCAAGACGAGGGGGCGGCGTCCGCGAGGGCGTCGCCCCTTTGCGTGGCAGTCATCCGGCCGGCGGCCGCACGATGCCCGGGCCGAGGTTCGCCATCACATCCCGCGCGTCGAACGCGCGTGGATCATTCTGCGGCTTGGCGCCCTGGCCGATCAGGATCTCGGCGGAAGCCTCGAACCGTTCGACGGTGCGAACGTCCGTCCGGTCGGCCCAGAACGGATCGCCATACCAGGGATCCCAGGCGCGCCAGCCCATGGCAGGGCCGTAGTAGCGCCAGGACGGGCGCCAGTAGCCATAGGCGCCGTAGGGACCATAGGCCGGCGGCTCGACATAGGTCCGCGCCTTGCGGTCCGTCTTGCGTTCGACCAGCGAGAACCAGGTCCCGCCCTGCGCCACGGTCAGCTCGGCCGCGCGATACAGCAGGTAACGTTCGACGGTTTCCCGCGATGTCAGGCTGTTGCCGGCGAAATTGACCTGGAAGCGGTTCGCCTCGATGCGTGTGTCGGAAAACCCGCCGGACACGGCCTGGCCGCGAACAGCAGGCTGATAGGGGGTGGGCGTGGCGCAGGCGGTCAGGCCCGCCGTCGCGGCCAGGGCCACCGCCAGGGTGGCTGCTTTCAGAGTCATCGTCGATTGCTCCAGGACAGAAGGCGCGTCTCTCCTCAACACATGGCGCCCCGGCAGGGTTGCGCCAAGGCGCCGCGTCAGCCGCGCGCGAGGATCATGACTGCGACCGCGATCAACAGGGCGCCGACCGTCAGGGCATAGCCGCGCCGGAACGCGGACTCGCGCATCCGCCCGGCCAGCGCGGCGCCGCCAAGGCCGTAAGCGGTCATCGCGACAAGATCCATCCCCATGGTCGCGGCCGCGTAGAACGGCAGCTGCGGGGCGATCGGGCGGACCGGGTCGAGAAATGGCGGCAGGACAGCGGTGAAGAACAGCAGCGCCTTGGGATTGGAGATCTGCACCGCGAAACCGTCGAGGAAGGCGGACCGGTCGGCGTGGACCGCGGGACGTTCGACGGGATCGTCGCCAGGCCGCAGGCCGGCCCGCAGCGACGCCAGGCCGAGCCAGGCGACATAGAGGCCGCCGCCGATCGCCAGCAGCCGGAAGGCCTGGGGGAAGGCCGCCATCAGGGCGCTGAGCCCGAGCGCTGCGCCCGTGAACCAGACAAGCGTCGCGGTGGTCATGCCGGCCACGCCGACCAGCACCTGGGCCCCACCCCGCTGGATGCCGGTCGCGATCGCGAACAGATTGGCCGGACCGGGCG
>CAIOHT010000011.1 GCA_903858185.1 uncultured Caulobacterales bacterium | reverse complement strand
TCACCACGCTCGCCGTGGACGTCGACGGCGACGGCAGGTTCGACTTCCGTCTGCAGGTCAACGGCAACCAGACGATCGCTCCGCCGATCATCAACGGCGGCTCGCTGCCGACGGACGGCGGCTGGGTCCTGTAATCCGAAGGCGGGCGCGAGGGGGACCCCTCGCGCCCGCTCTCATGCTATAGCCGGGCCTTTCCTGGAGACGACCCATGGCCCAGACCCGGATCGGCGCGACGAGCGCGGTGGCGCAACTCAGGGGTTGGGCGCCCGCCGAAGGCCGCGACGCGATCGTCAAGACCTTCAGCTTCCCGGACTTCAATGCCGCGTTCGGCTTCATGACGCGCGTGGCCCTGCTGGCCGACAAGCTCGATCATCATCCGGAGTGGTCGAACGTCTACAATCGGGTCGAGGTTCTGCTGGCGACGCATGACGCGGACGGGGTCACCGCGCTCGATGTCCAGCTGGCGTCGTTCATGGACGAGATCGCAGGCTAGGGCAGCTCGGCCCGGAATGTCTCGCGATCCAGGCTGACGCGCCGGGGACGCGCCCGGCCGATCCAGCGGAACAGCACGGGTAGTATGGCGACGATCAGCCCCAGCTTGATCAGGATGAGCCAGGACATGCTGCCCGGCATCAGCAGGACAACGGTGACAAGCAGGACAAACACGGCGCTGACGAAGACAAGTTGGCTCCAGTAGGTCGCCGCCGACGATCCCACCTGCGCCGTCGCCTGCGGGGCCCGGGCCGCGATCCGCTCGATACAGGCGAGGACGAACGGCGTGAACCGGTCCGAGCGGTTCTCGAAATTGCCGATGCCGGCGAAGTGCAGGTTGTCGATCGTCCAGCGTTCGCCGCCGCCTGCGCTCAGGCTGATCAGGTAACGGTCGGCCTTCAGGCGGGTCGGGGCGTAACTGACACGAACCCCGGTCACCGTCGTCCAGACCAGCCGCGAGGTCCCGCCGCCCGGTGAGGTCCGCACCAGGGCATCCGGCGTGACGGTCCAGACATCCTCGCCGCTGACGAAGGCGTTTACCCGTTTCGCGTATTGCATCGCAGCGCTCCCTTGCGCCGCGAACGCTAGCGTCGGAACATCGTCGGACCACCCCGCAAAGAGGGGGACAGCGCGGGGAGTTCAGAGTGTCAGTGGAATTGGACCCGGCCAAGGCCTCCCCCGTAACGGCGACCCAGGTCAGCCGGGCCGGCGGGGGCGAGGCGCGGATGCCCTTGTGGAGGTTGCTGGCCTTTGCCACCCCGACGATTCCGCTGGCCGCCATGATGCTGCCGGTGACGGCCTACCTGCCCAACTATTACGCCCAGGATCTCAAGGTCGATCTGGCCGAACTGGCCTGGGCCTTCATGGTCGTGCGCTTCTTCGACCTGTGGTTCGACCCGGCGGTCGGCCTGCTGATGGACCGGACCCGCTCGCGCTGGGGCCGGTTCAGGCCCTGGTTCGTGCTCGGCGCACCGGTGGCGATCCTGGCGACCTACATGCTGTTCATGGCCAGTCCGGGCATTGGCGGAGCCTATATCCTGCTCTGGCTGATCGTCGGCTACAGCGGGCAGTCGATGTCACAACTCGGCCACATGGCCTGGGCCGCGACCGTCGCGCCGGGCTACGACGAGCGCTCGCGGGTCTATGGCTGGTGGCAGGCGATGTCGGTCTTCGGAACCATCGCAATCCTGCTCATGCCGCCGATCGTCAAGTTCGGCTTCGGCGGAGACTTCTCGACCGGGGTCAAGGCGATGGGCTGGTTCACCATCATCACCCTGCCGCTGGCCACCCTGCTGGCGCTGGCTGCGACCGGAGAGCCGGCGGCGAAGCCGCACCACGAGACGCCGCGGCTGTCGCATATCATCGCGATGCTCCGCCGCGGATCAGTTCTGCGGGTGCTGGCGGCCGACATCTGCTGGGGCACGGCCCTCTCGGTGTCCGGGCTGCTGCTGTTCTTCTTCTTCGACGCCGTTCGCGGGATCGAGCGGGGCATGGCCGGCCTGATGCTGATCCTGTTCTTCGTCGGCGCCCTTGCCGGGGCGCCGATCTGGCGGGTCGTCGCCCGCCGGCTGGGCAAGCACCGCGCGCTGATGATCGCGGGCGTCGCCTGGGCCATCATGCAGTTGGGGGTGATGTTCCTGCCCAACATCCTCTGGCTCGGTTTCGCGATCATGTTCCTCGCCGGTCTGCCCTATGCCTCGGGCCCGATCATGCTCAAGGCGATGATGGCCGACGTGGCCGACGAGGAGCGACTTGAAAGCGGCGTGGACCGCACCGGCCTGTTGTTCTCCCTGCTGACGGGCTCGATCAAGATCGGCTCGATGCTCGCGGTCGGCGGCAGCCTGTTCCTGCTCAAGGAGGTCGGTTTCGTCGCCGAACTCTCGGGGGGCAACAGCCCGACGGCCCTGCTGACGCTGCAATTGCTGTTCTGCCTCGGTCCGGCGATCCTGGCGCTGCTGGCGGTCTGGTTCATCAGCGGCTACCGGCTTGACGCGGAGGCCCACGGCCACATCCGGCGGCGGCTGGACGATCGGGACGACGCGGCGGGCGTCTGAACCGGGACAGACAAACGCCCGGCGCGCCGAACGGACGGCGGCCGGGCGCTATGGCGTCTCGCGACATCCCGGCGGACGGCCTGGCCGCCCGCCGTCAGCGGTCTCAGTAGCCGATGAATTCCGAGAACGTCGGAACGATCAGCATCCAGGTCTCGAGCGCGTAGGTCAGCGTCTCCGAGGTGTAGCCCTTGGCCACATCGATGTCGTAGCGGGTATAGGGGTCCATCTCGGCGTCGAGCGCGCAGCGGCCGAACCGCTTGGTGAAGTTCCACTCGTTGCACTTTGCCAGCGACAGGCCATCGTCGAGGTCGAAGCCCGACGAGAACTGGATGCTGGAGCAGCGACCCTTTTCGCACTGGTAGAAGTAGATCCGCCAGTTCAGGTCATCGGACTTGCTCTTGATCATGGGATCGCCGCCATCGTCAGTGGCGATTTCGGCGGGCAGGCCCTTGGCCTTGAGCACGGCGGCGACTTCCTGGGCCGTGACGCCGGCGGCCGGATAGGTGTAGGCGGCAGCCGGCGAGGCGGCCAGGGCCAGGGCGCTGAGCGCAACCGCGGCGGCGATGATCTTCTTCACGACAGGAACTCCCCCAAGTGATACAGGTGACACTCACCATATGTGACTGGATAACAGCAACGTCATACCCCAAACAGGGGGTCAAACCTGACGTTTTCTGTCGGCGCCCCGTCGACCGTCAGCTCCGGCAGACCGCGACGCACCGCTCGGCGAGAGTCTGCCCGGCGTCGATCAGCGGGATGGTCAGTTTCTCACCCGACAGCACCAGCGGGACTTCGGTGCAGCCTGCGATGACTGCCTCGGCTCCGGCATCGCACAGGGCGCCGGCGAGCGCCGCCATGCCTGCCGCGACCTCGGGGCCGAGGTCGCCGCCCTTGATCCGGTAGAGCAGGGTCATGAACGCCGCTGCGTCGGCTGCTGTTGGCGGAACCGGCTCCAGTCCCATGGTCCGCAGGCGGTCGGCGTAGAGGTCCCGCGCCAGGGCCGTGCCCATGACGCCCACCCGCCGGGCGCCGGTATCCCGCGCGGCTTCGCAGGCGACCGCGATCATGTCGATCAGCGGCAGGCCCGCCGCAGCCTCGATCTCGCCGGACCAGGCGTGGGCCGTATTGCAGGCGATCGCCAGGACCTCCGCGCCGGCGTTCCTTAGCCCCACCGCCATCGCGCTCATCACCGGACCGGGCGCGCTGTCGCCGGCGTTGCGGTCGGGCACCTGCGGGTTGAGATCGACCAGCACCCTCAGATGATCCTGATCACGGGCCGCCGGTGTCGCGGCCTGCAGCCTGGCCAGAAAGTCGACCGTCGCCGCCGGCCCCATGCCACCCAGTACGCCGAGGGTTTTCACAGCATGCCGTCCAGCTCGCCCTGGTAGCCGAACAGGCCCTGGGCGCCGCCCGTGTGCAGGAAGACCACGGTCTCGCCCTCGAACGCGCCGGCCTTCGACAGCGCGATCAGGCCCTTCATTGCCTTGCCGGTATAGACGGGATCAAGCAGCAGCCCTTCGGTCCGCGCGGCCAGGGTCAGGGCGTCGACAACGGCCTGATCGATCAGGCCATAGCCCGCGCCGACATAGTCACAGTCGGCCACGACCATCTCCCGTGTCACCCGCTCGGGATGACCCAGCAGGGCGGCGGTCTCGACGGCCAGGTTGAAGACGTTCGTCTCCTGCTTCTCCTTCGGCGCCCGAACGCCGATGCCCAGCACCGGGATGTCGGCGCCGCTGACGGCCATGCCGGCGACGAGGCCCGCATGGGTCCCGGCGCTGCCGGTGGCGGTGACCAGCCGGTCGATGACCAGACCCTCGTCGTTGGCCTGGGCCGCCAGCTCCAGCGCGCAGTCGACATAGCCGAGCGCGCCGACGGCATTCGAGCCGCCGCCGGGAATGATGTAGGGAACCCCGCCCCGCTTGCGGACGGCAGCGGCGTTGACCTCCATCTCGGCGTTCATGTCCAGGCCGGCCGGCACCGTGCGGATCTTCGCGCCCAGCAGCCGGTCGAGCAGCACGTTGCCGGAGCCGACATAGTCGACCGCCTGGTTGCCTGTACGGTTCTCCAGCACGATCTCGCAGGCCATGCCGAAGCTGGCGGCGGCCGCGGCCGTCTGGCGAACGTGGTTGGACTGGACGGCGCCCTGGGTGATCAGCGTGTCGGCGCCCTGTTCCAGCGCTTCCCCGACCAGGAACTCCAGCTTGCGGGTCTTGTTGCCGCCGCCGGCCAGGCCCGTGCAGTCGTCGCGCTTGATCCACAGGTCGATGCCCAGTTCGGCGCTCAGCCGGGGCGCAGGCTCCAGCGGCGTCGGCAGATGGGCGAAACGGGCGCGGGCGAAGCGGGCAAGATTCATCAGGCGACTCTCTGTCTGGAAATTCGTGGTATGCACACTATGTCAAAGCTCACGCAGGGGAGGAGCCCGGAATGACCCCCAAAGTCGTGTTCGCGTCGGCCGCACTGGCCATGTCTCTCGCAGTATCCGCCCCGGCTTCGGGCGCGGCCTTCGTTATCGGGGGCGGCCTCGCCGACGCCTGTTCCCGCTTCGCGCTCGACGGCCGGTCGGACGACTATTCCCTGAGCACCTGTACCTACGCGCTCGAGACCGAGAGCCTGGTCAAGCGTGACCGCGCCGCCACACTCGTCAATCGCGGGGTAATCCAGCTGCGTCGCAAGGCCTTCGCGGCCGCCAACCGCGACTTCGACACCGCCATCCGGCTGCAGCCGGCGCTCGGCGAGGCCTTCGTCAACCGCGGCGCGGCCCTGATCGCCCAGCGCCGCTGGCAGGAGGGCCTGACCGACATCGACAAGGGTCTCGCTCTCGGCGCCGACGAGCCGGAGAAGGCCTACTTCAACCGGGCGCTGGCCTGGGAAGGCCTCGACGACATGGCGGCGGCTTGGCGCGACTACAACAAGGCGCTGGAAATCGCTCCTGGCTGGGACGCGCCCCGCAAGGAGCTGGCCCGCTTCACCGTGACTCCGAAATAGGGGCGGGCGATGATCGGACGCACCGGACTGATCGCGGTCGCCCTGGCCGCTCTGGCCGGGCCCGCCGCCGCCTCCGTGCTGGTGGTCGGCTCCGGCCTCGCCGCCGACTGCTCGAAGGCGGCCTTTGACGGACGCAGCGACCGGGATGCCATCGTGCTGTGCAGCCGCTCCCTCTCTGAGGAGCGGCTGGTCCGGCGGGATCGCGCGGGCACCCTGGTCAATCGCGGCGTCATGCTGCTGCGCACCCGGGCCTACGGCGAGGCGCGCGCGGACTTCGACAAGGCTATCTCCCTGGAGCCCACGCTCGGCGAGGCCTTCGTCAATCGCGGCGTGGCCCTGATGGCCGACAAGGACTACGCCGGCGCGCTGGCGGAGATAGATCGCGGCCTGGCGATCGGCGTCGATGAGCCGGCCAAGGCCTTCTACAACCGTGCGCTGGTCCAGGAGTCCCTGGGCGACGCCCGTGCCGCCTATTTCGACTACCGCAAGGCCCAGGACCTCGCCCCCGACTGGCTCCTCCCGGCCCGACAGCTGACCCGGTTCACCGTCAGCAGGCCGTAGTGCCGGGGACATGTACCGCAGGTACGTGTCCCCTCATCGAGCGGCCGGGTTTAGGGGACAAGTACCTTCGGTACATGTCCCCAACTCCCCATTCAGGCGAACACTACTGGACGAACCGCCCCCGGCGCCCCAGCGTAAATCCTGAACGGACGGAGACACGGCGATGCGCTGGCAGGGCGGCAAGCAGTCTGGAAACATCGAAGACCGGCGCGGTCTGGGTCCTGGCGTCGCGGCCGGCGGGCTCGGCATCGGCGGGGTGGTGGCCGTGCTCGTCGGGGTGTTCGTCTTCGACATCGAGCCGCGACAGATGATCAGCGCGGTCACCGACATCACGGGCGGCGCCGCGTCGCAGCAGGTCGCGCGCGGAACGCCCGAGGACGAGGCCGGCCGCTTCGTCGGCGCGGTCGAGACCTCGACCACGACCGTCTGGACCGACATCTTCAGGCAGTCCGGCGCGGCCTACACGCCGACGGCCGGGATGGTGCTCTACAGCGAAGCGACCCCGACCGCCTGCGGCCGCGGCGAGGCGGCGATGGGACCGTTCTACTGTCCGGCGGACAAGAAGGTATATCTCGACCTGACCTTCTGGAACGAGCTCGAGACCCGCTTCGGCGCGGCCGGCGACTTCGCCCGCGCCTATGTCATCGCTCACGAGATCGGCCACCATGTGCAGAACCTGCGCGGCGAACTGTCCGCGCCGCACGGCGCGCGGATGCAGGGCGACGGTGGCCGCCAGGTCCGGGTCGAACTGCAGGCGGACTGCTACGCCGGCGTCTGGGCCGCCCGCACGGGCGCGGCGACGGCGGGCCAGGTCGCTCTGGAAGAGGGCGACATCGCCGAGGGTCTGGCCGCAGCCAGCGCGGTCGGCGACGACACCATCCAGCGCAAGACCCAGGGCCGCGTCGTCCCCGACGCCTTCACCCACGGCACGTCTGACCAGCGCATGCGCTGGTTCAAGCGCGGCTACGACACCGGCGACCCCGCCCAGTGCGACACCTTCCGCGCGCGCGCCCTGTAACGCCTCCATCGCCGAGTGAGACCTGCCGTGACCGCCAGACTGTTCGTCGCGAGCCTCCTGCTGCCCATGCTCCTGACCGTGAGCCCGGCGCAGGCCGCAAAGCCCCCGCCCCCGACGGAGGTCGTGCTGACCGACGTCGAGGCACCGCCGGCCTGCGAATGGCGCCGGTCGGCCAGGCGGCCGGATGCGACGCCCAGCCTCTACTGCCCCGATGGCGAGCGGGGCCTGACCTACGCCCGGAAGCCCCAGGGCTTCACCGTCGCGACCCTGCCTGACGCCCGCGCCGGCGATCCGCAGGCGATGAACACGCTCGGCGTTTTCTTCCTGACCACCGCCGCACCGCTGCAGAACGCCGCGACGGGTCAGGACTGGCTGGTCAAGGCCGCCGCCGCCGGATCGGTCGACGCGACCTTCAATCTCGGCGTCGCCCTCACGGACGGCAAGGCGCTGCCGAAGGATCCCGCTGCGGCGGCCGGCTGGTTCCGCAAGGCGGCCGACCTGGGCGACGGCCAGGCGATGATCAATCTCGCCGGCCAGCTGCTGTCGGGCGAGACGGGCGCGGCCGACGACGCCGAGGCCTTGCGGCTGGTCAGGGCCGCCTCGGCGCTGAACCTGCCGGAAGCCGACTATGACCTGGCGATGATGACCAGCCTCGGCCGCGGCGTTCCGCGCGACCAGCCGGCCGCCCTTGACCTGTTCCGCAAGGCCGCCGAGGCGAAATCGGCGGCGGCCGCCTGGCGTCTGTCCCTGGCCTACGAGGCCGGCGACGGCGTCGAGGCCGATCCCGAAGCCGCCCTGATCTGGATGCGCAAGGCCGAAGGCCGCGGCATCGCGCTGGCGATCGTGATCCTCGACCTGAACCGGATCATGCTCGGCGGCCGGGCGGCTGCGACGATTGGCGAACAGGCCAGGAAGGGCGACGGCAAGTCGCAGTTGACCCTCGGACTGATGCTGCTGGACGGCAAGGGCGTGGCGAAGGACCCGGCGCTGGCGGCCAGGCTGTTCCGCGCCGCCGCCGACCAGGGCTATCCCCTCGGCGCCACCCTGCTGGCCCGCCAGTACGCCGATGGCGTCGGCGTCGAGCGCGATCCGGCGCAGGCGCTGGCCTGGTACCGCAAGGGCCTCGCCCGCTTCTACGCCGACCCCTGGGCCGCGTTCACCGGCATGCGGTCGGGCAAGGACTGATCAGGAAAGCCCCCGCGCCCGCAGCCGGTCGACCTGACCCGGCGCCAGCCGCAGCTGCAGCCAGCCTGCGCTTCGGCTGACCGCGCCGGTCACCCGCACCGGATCGGCGACCCACGGCAGAATGTCCGTCTCGGGCCGTTCGCCATCCGGGCCGAGGGCGATGAACACCCGCCGCTCCGCTTCCCGTCCGCCGGTGACGAACAGCAGCGGCAGGCCTGACCGCACGCAGAGCTCGGCGCATCCCTTGTGGGTCAGGCCTTCGCCAGGCCGCATCGCGCCCAGCCAGCATTTGGCGTCCATCAGCTCGCCCTCGAGCGTCAGGGCGCCGAGGGTCTCGGCGGCGGGCGTCGCGGGCGGGGCCGGGCCGTCCGCCGCGGTGATCCAGCCGAACGGCGCAGCAGCGGTGATCATCAGATGGCCGCCGCGCGTCGCGGCCGACCCGCGCACATCGACCATCCGGCCGGCGAACTCGGCCACTTCCAGCGGAGCCCCGCACTTGTCGGGGCAGCCGAGCAGCGCCGTGCGCACCGATCCGTCCGCCTCGACGAAGCGCAGCATCGGATAGGGGTCCATGACGACCAGCCCGCGCCAGGTCCGGACCTTGCCCGGGTCCCAGACGCCGGGACCGGGCGCCATCTTGAAGGCGGCCATCGCCGCCCCGGTCAGGCCGGCGCCCGCCATGGCCGCCAAGCCGCCCAGCATCATCGTCCGCCTGAGGCCGTCGGTCGGCGCGGCGTAGCCGATGAACAGCGGCCCACCGCCCGGGCGCAGGGGTTTGCGGGTCACAGGATCAGGACTCCCTCGCTGGTCGCCCCGGCGGGCAGAGGCTGCGCGCCCACCAGCGCCCGCCCGGCCTCGATCCGCACAGGATAGGTGTCGACCCGCTCATCGAACGGCGGCGGCGAGCGGCCGTCCATCGGCCGGTACTGCCAGCCGTGCCAGGGACAGGTGATGCAGCCGTCGAGGATCCGCCCTTCGCCGAGCGGGCCGTTCTGGTGTGGGCACACGCCCGACAGCGCAAACAGCCGTCCCTCATGGCGCCAGACCGCGATCCGCTCGCCGCCGGCCGGGGCGATGATCACGGCCCGGCCCTCGGGAATGTCGGCGGCGGGGCCGGCGTCCAGCCAGTCGCCCTTGCGGTCGGCCAGTCGGTCCGCGAGCGCCTCGCGCAGCGCCCCGGCCAGATGCAGCAACGCCAGCCCTCCGGCGGCGCCCAGCAACATCCGCGGATAGAGCGCCGCCCGCTCGACCTGCAGCATCCCGAACGCCACATGCCCGACCAGCAGCGCATAGGCGCCGTAGACCGCCATGTGCAGCGCCTTCCAGCGCGGGGCGCCGAGCACCTTGAGCCAGTGATCGTGGCTGGTCGCGGCCATCACCAGCAGGATCGCCAGCGCGGCCAGGCCCAGCAGCTCGAACGGAACGGCGGTGACGGCCAGCGAAGGCGCGCGCGACGCCAGCAGGGCGACGAACGGGTTCAGCGGCGAAAAGCTATAGTACCAGCCGATCGCCAGCGCGGCGTGGACCAGCGCGATCAGGCCCACCATCACCCCGGCATGGCGGCGGTTGTAGAGCAGCGGCGCGACGCCCGGGACGAACCTCGCCAGCGGGCCGATGGCCAGCACGGCGGTCAGCAGGGCGAACGCCGCCGCGCCGCTGGCACGCATGGCGATCTGCACCGGATGGAAGCTGTCTCCCGTCGGCGGCGACAGCACCGCCGCGACGCTGTAGGCGATGACGAACGCCGCCACCGCGCCGCCGATCCACAGGTCGTACCGCAGCTTGAAGCCGTTCCAGCCGACCGCCTGATACTTGTCGGCCATCAGCGCGGCGTCCCGACAGGGGCTTCGGCGGGAACTGGCGGGCGCAGGGTCACCGCCGCCAGCACGGTGACGGCCAGAAGCGGCGTGATCACCAGCCAGGCGATCAGGTGCGCGCGCCGCCGCCGCCGGATCATCGCCGACGCTCCGCGGGCGTCAGCACCCGGACCAGCAGCCAGGGCCACATCAGCACGGCGGCCGGCAGGATGATCAGCCGAAACCCGAGCCCGGCACTGCGCGCGCCGGGGTCCAGCCGTCCGGCCAGCCAGATCACATAGATGAGGCCGAACAGCGCACCGAGCGCCAGATAGCCGCCCGCGCCTGTGACGATCAGGCCCGCCGCCTGTAACCGGTCGCCGTCATCCATGCCGCCCGCCCATGCCCCGTTCCGGCGCCGTCACCCTGCGGGGCGCTTGCGATCACAGTCAACCGCCGTTCGCTCACAGCTTGCGGCGCGGGCCGTGATCGGGCCGGCCATTGATGCGACGACCGCACCGGCCTACTGTCCACCCGTTCTCCGGGGGGCCGCGCTTGAGTGGCTGAGAGTCGGCTGAGGCCGTGACCCGCCGAACCTGATCCGGGTCATGCCGGCGAAGGGAGAGGCGCCTTCTTCTATCCGTTTCCCCGGCGAAGGCCGGGGCCCAGGTCAAGCCCGCCGAGTCTGCGGATGAATCCGGGCCCCGGCCTTCGCCGGGGAAACGGGGAAGGGGGCGGCCCCGACGTCGACAGCCCTCCTGAAGGAGTTGTCCGATGAACATCCACGCCCCCCAGCCCGACAGCAACGCCTCGCCGAAGACCGACGACGTCGCCGTCGGCCCGCGTCTGGGCAGCCGCAAGGTCTACGCCTCGGGCGAGCTGTTCCCGGACATCCGCGTGCCGTTCCGCGAGGTGGCGCTGCACCCCACGGCCAACGAGCCGCCGCTGACCATCTATGACCCGTCGGGCCCCTACACCGACCCGGACGCGACGATCGACATCGACAAGGGCCTGCCGCGTATCCGCGAGGCCTGGGTCACCGGTCGGGGCGACGTCGAGGTCGTGGCCGAGCCGCGTCAGGTCAAACCGGAAGACAACGGCTTCGCGCGCGGCAAGCATCTGGCGCCGCAGTTCCACGACGAGACCCGCAAGGTCTACAAGGCCAAAGCCGGCGCCGCCGTGACCCAGCTGGAATACGCCCGCAAGGGCATCATCACGCCGGAGATGGAATACGTCGCGATCCGCGAGAACCTCCGCCGCGAGCAGAACGCGCCCTGCGTCCGCGACGGCGAGGACTTCGGCGCCTCGATCCCCGACTTCGTCACCCCCGAGTTCGTCCGCCAGGAGATCGCCCGCGGCCGCGCCATCATCCCGGCCAACATCAACCACGGCGAGCTGGAGCCGATGGCCATCGGCCGCAACTTCCTGGTCAAGATCAACGCCAACATCGGCAACTCGGCCGTGCTCAGCACCGTCGCCGACGAGGTCGACAAGATGGTCTGGGCGACCCGCTGGGGCGCCGATACGGTCATGGACCTCTCGACCGGCCGCAACATCCACAACATCCGCGACTGGATCATCCGCAACAGCCCGGTCCCCATCGGCACGGTGCCGATCTACCAGGCGCTGGAAAAGGTCGGCGGCGTGGCCGAGGACCTGAACTGGGAGGTCTTCCGCGACACCCTGATCGAACAGGCCGAGCAGGGCGTGGACTACTTCACCATCCACGCGGGCGTGCGCCTGCCGTTCATCCCGATGACGGCCAAACGCGTCACGGGCATCGTCTCGCGCGGCGGCTCGATCATGGCCAAGTGGTGCCTGGCCCACCACAAGGAGAGCTTCCTCTACGACCACTTCGAGGACATCTGCGACATCATGCGGGCCTACGACGTGTCGTTCAGCCTCGGCGACGGCCTGCGCCCGGGCAGCACGCGCGACGCCAACGACGAGGCCCAGTTTTCCGAGCTGCGCACGCTCGGCGAGCTGACCAAGGTCGCCTGGAACCACGGCTGCCAGGTGATGATCGAGGGTCCCGGCCACGTGGCCATGCACAAGATCAAGGCCAACATGGATGAGCAGCTCAAGCACTGCCACGAGGCGCCGTTCTACACGCTCGGCCCGCTGACCACCGACATCGCCCCCGGCTACGACCACATCACCAGCGCCATCGGCGCGGCGATGATCGGCTGGTTCGGCACGGCGATGCTCTGCTACGTCACGCCCAAGGAGCACCTGGGCCTGCCCGACCGCGACGACGTCAAGACCGGGGTGATCACCTACAAGCTGGCCGCCCACGCCGCCGACCTGGCCAAGGGCCACCCGGCGGCGGCCCTGCGGGACGACGCGGTCAGCCGCGCGCGGTTCGAGTTCCGCTGGGAAGACCAGTTCAACCTCGGCCTGGACCCGGAGACCGCCCAGAAGTTCCACGACGCGACCCTGCCCAAGGAGGCGCACAAGACGGCGCACTTCTGCAGCATGTGCGGGCCGAAGTTCTGCTCGATGAAGATCAGCCAGGAGGTGCGCGACTTCGCGGCGGGGGTGGCGCCGAACGAGGCGGTCGAGGGCATGGCGGCGATGAGCCGCAAGTTCCGGGAGCTGGGCGGGGAGATTGAGGTGAAGGTGGAGTAGGGGGAGGGCAGGCACTTGCTATCAAATCTAAAGGTCAAAGGCCTTCGGGGCTTTGGGACCGAGCAATCGGTGGATTTTGCCGTTCCCGGCGGCGAGTGCACTGAGGGTTTGACCGTAATTGTTGGCGAGAATAACTCCGGTAAGTCCACGCTTGTGGAAGCTATTCGCGCCGCCGCGCAAATGGATGCACCGAGTTTCTCCCAGGGACGTCGAAACCTTTCTGCAGGTGATCAAGTGGATATCACCGTCACCGGAGATGACGGAGGTTCTCGGCGGCTCCGGAGTCTGATGGCGAGCGGAAGCGAGGCAACTTTCACCCACCAAGGGCCAGGGGTCGATCAGTCGCGAATTTTTGTACTGCCATCGAGGCGCGTATTTGATCCCTACTTCGGAAAATCTACCTCGGGTCGTTCCGCGTACATGCAACAAATGGGCTTCCCGCCAGCTCGCTCAAGTCGGCTCAATGAGTTCGCCTACCGTCTGTTCAAAATTCTGGAAGATCGATCTGGATTTGACCGTATATTGGAGGAAGTTGTTGGCCATCCGGTAAACTGGAGCATCGACCAATCTGACAACGGACAATATTTTCTCAAAATAAGAAACGGATCGGGCGCCTACCATACAAGTGAAGGTATGGGAGAGGGCTTGGTTAGTTTGATGTATATCGTGGATGCTCTGTACGACTCAAACCCCGGCGATACAATTGTAATAGACGAGCCTGAGTTGTCGCTGCATCCTGACCTTCAGCGTCGCCTATTCAGAAAGCTGAGGGAATTTTCACAAGATAGGCAAATAATTATCTCGACTCATTCTCCCTATTTTGTCGAAATTCCTAGTATATCTAATGGCATGAGATTAGTTCGCGTATCTCAATCCGACACTGGATCGAAGGTAAATGAGCTTTCAATTGAAACGGCGCGAGATGTAGGTCGACTTGTTGCGAACAGCCATAATCCGCACGTAGTCGGAATAAATGCGCGAGAAACCCTATTTTCCAGTGACGGAGTGCTCCTGTTAGAGGGGCAAGAGGATATTTATTATTGGCCTCGCGTCGAAGACGACTTGGGCGTGAGGGTCGGTGGTTCGAGTTATGGTTGGGGTGTTGGCGGAGCCGACAACATGCGAACGATTGCGCAGATGCTCTGGGAACTCGGATTTCGCAAGGTTGCCGGGCTGGTGGACGGAAACCGAGCGGCCATGGTCACGGATCTGTCGCGTGATTTCCCCGACTTTCTCTTCACCGCTATTCCCGCTGACGATATTCGAACAAAACCCGCAGTTCGGCCTCGCGAAGCGGTAGTTGGCCTTCTTAATGAAGGAAACAGGACTGTTCGGACGGAGTATAGGGAGCAGTCGATCTCCGTTCTTGAAGAAATCCGAGATTATTTTTCGAAGCTCTAGGTCAACCTTCAGACAACTTCCTTCCATCTAACGCTTCATCTCATGCCAAGATCATCGCCGACCGGCCCAGGTCACTCAAGGCTGGCGCTTCGCGCCACCGCGCGCGGCGGGCCAGAGGCCCGGCCTTGACTGACCTGGACCGGTCGGCAGGCTGGCCTGCATGAGATCGAAGGCGTGTCGCGCCTGTCGAATTGCATTGCAGAAAATGCGCGTTAAGGTCGTGAAATGGACACCGTCCTCGACCCGGACAAGCTGAAGACCCTCGCGAGTATCCTCGCGCCGGGCCTCATCATACTGACGATCCGGGCTTCGGTTCAGGTTGGGCCGAAGCCGGACCTGAAGGACAGGCTGCTCCACTACGCGGCGCTCTCGTCGATCTACTATGCGGCCGCCTGGCCGGTCTTCCACTGGCCCGGCGGTGTGATCCTGCCGCTCACGCTCTGGACGCTGCTGCAGTATGTCGTCGCGCCCACGGTGCTCGGCGTCCTGCTGGCCTATGAGATCAACGGACAGTGGCTGCGTCGGCTGGCCTCACGACTGGGGCTCGACCTCGTCCATCCGGTTCCGACAGCATGGGACTTCGCGTTCAGCCGAATGCGGCAGGGCACCTTTGTCCTTGTAACCCTCAACAACGATTCCCAGATCGCGGGCCTTCTCGGTGGTGCGTCATTCGCGTCCTCTAGCCGGGAAGAACGCGATCTGCTCGTGGAGCGGGTCTGGGAGATCGATGGCCTGGGGGCCTGGAGCGAACTGTTGCCCGCGCGGAGCATTCTGCTCTGTGGTAAGGATATCCGGCACGTCGAGATCTTCGCGGAGGCGTCATGAGCGAGAACACGACATCCCGGCCCGCGCCGCCGGTTGGTCGATCCGAGCACCGCGGCTATGTGCCGGGCAAGGTGCAGGGAGGCTATCAGCCCTCGACCAGCCAGCATGGCAAACCGCCGACCGGCGGCTCGGCCGTGAAGCCGCCGAAGAAGTAGCCAGTTCGGCGGGCTGGCCAGCGTGAGATCGAGCCCCCCTACTGCGTCAGCGAAATCCCGGCGATCGACCAGCCGTACCAGCCGACGGCCCCGATGAGGGCCAGCCGGTGGACCCACCGGTTGCGGATCCAGATCAGCGCGCCGTAGATCGCCACCACCACCCAGGGCCCCTCGGCCAGTGCGTCCAGCCACGGAAGGGGCTTGTGCTGCGGCAGGCCGACGCGGACCACCCAGCCGACGAGGCCGGTCACCCAGAACAGGATCAGCCCGCAGATCATCGCCCCGTAGGTGAACGGCCGGGTGCGGTCATAGTGGGCGTAGAGGTCGACCTCGCCCTCGGCCTGCGGCTGCTCGGGCAGGACGAAGGCGGCGGCCAGGTAGGGGAACAGCAGCTTCAGCACGTTCAGCAGCACCAGGCCGATGGTCGTGCTGGTGCGCAGCCGCTCGTCCCACTGGTAGAGCCAGACCGAGACGATCACCAGGAACACCAGCACCGCCAGCAGCAGCGGCTCGGGCGCCCATTTCACGCGCCGGCCGGCCATCGCCAGCCGGTGCAGGCTCGAGGCCATCTGCGCGAGCGCCAGGCCCAGGATCACGGCGCTGAGGCCGAAGGTGAAGTCGAACAGCGTCATCATGGTCCCCCCGTCAGCCGCGAGGATAGCCGCCCGCGCGGCGATGGGAAGGCGCCGCCCGGGGACATGGACTTCAGTTCCTGTCCCGGCGCCGTCCCGCCCGGCCTAGGGTTTCCCCGGATCCGGCGCGACGTCGACATCCAGCGCGCCCTCGATCTCCGCGACCAGCAACGGCGGCGGGCTGGCGGCCCCGCCCTCGGCAGCGCGATTGGCGGCGATGCCGGTCCTGGTCTCCTCGTACTTCGTCCGGGTGATGGCGTACCTGGCGTAGAAGGCCGCCGCGATCAGGCCGGGGATCGCCGCCAGCGCGCCGTCCCACAGGGCGAGGTTCTGGATGACGCCGTCCGGCACCTGGCCCGGCACGGCCTTGGTCGGGAAGGCGATCCAGGCCAGCACCAGCCCGGCCAGCAGGGCGCCGATGGCCTGGTCGACCTTGGCGGCCAGCGAGCGGGTGGCGTAGAGCACGCCCTCCTGGCGCAGGCCGAACTTCAGCTCGTTCTCGTCGGCGACGTCGGCCAGGGCCGACATGACCGTGATGCTCAGGATGCTGGCGGCGGCGAAGCCGACGACGGAGAAGGCGATCAGGATTCCCAGCAGGCCCGGCGTCTGGGGGCCCAGAACGCCCAGCTGGCCGAGGATGTTGGGCAGGGCCGGCCCGACCGAATAGACGACCGCCCAGACGATCATCGTCAGCCGCTTGTCGAAGGCGCGGTGCATGCGGGCGGCGAACACGAAGCCGGCGATGTAGCCCGAGGCGCTGCCGAGGATGAACCAGCGCAGCTCCTCCGACGTCAGCTGCCAGTAGAAGGTGTTGATGTAGAGCCCCAGGCCCGTCCTCAGGCCGATCATCAGCGACAGGAAGAAATAGGCGACCAGCAGCCACACGTAGTTGATGTTGCGCATCACCTTGACGATGTCGCCGAAGAACTCGAACGGGCTGAACTTCGGCAGGTTGTCAGCGGCCTTGGGCAGGCGGGGGATCTGGTCGCGGGTAAACCAGCCCGAGGCGAACAGGATCACGACGGCAACCGCCGCCAGCCCCCAGGCGAAGGGGCCGTAGGGCTCGGGATTGAGCAGGCCGCGGGGGAATTCGGGCGTCGCCTTGAACACGAAGCTGAGCGCATAGAAGGCGGTGCCGGCCGCCCCGGCCCAGGTGAAGAAGTTGTTCCAGCTCATCACCCTGGACCGCTCGAGATAGTCGCTGGACAGCTCGCCGCCCAGCGCCAGGTGCGGCGTGTGGAAGAAGGTCATGAACTGGCGCATCAGGGTCACGGAGATGGCGAACCAGGCGAAGAGCGCCCATTGGCCGAGCTCGGCCGGGGGGTTGAAGATGGCGATCAGGGACAGGCCGATCGGGATCGGTGCGGCCAGCATCCAGGGGTGCCGCCGGCCCAGCCGCGAGCGGGTGCGGTCCGACAGCGAGCCGACCAGCGGGTCGGAAATCCCGTCCAGCACGAGGCTCGCGGAAATGGCCAGCCCGGCCAGGGCGGCCGGCAGTCCCAGCACCTGGTTGTAGTAGAACATCGCAAACGCGCTGACCGAGTAGAGCGCGATGGATTCCGCCGCCGAGCCGACGCCGAAGAAGAACTTGGTGTCGAGGCGCAGGCGCTCGGGCGCCGCCGTTGGCGTCGTACTCAAGTCCGGTATCCTCCCGCTTTGGCGCCTTTGCGGGCGGACTGCTGCCCGCCGTACCGCGCTTTCCAACAGCAAGCGGGAATCGTGCCCCTGCGTCAACCGGGGCTGTACCTGATCGGCGAAATGGCGGCGGCCCGCCCGCCACTTCCCCGCTCAGGTGCAGACCGTAGGCCCGCCTGTGCGGGACTGTATCCTGCGGCAATGAGCCTGCTCGCCCTCGTCCTTGCCGCCGCCGTCTCCGCGACCCCGCCCGTGGTCCCGCCGCCGCTGCCGGCCCCTGCGCTGGTCGTCGCCGCACCGCCGGCCCCGCCGCCCGCGCCCGTCGCCAGTCCGCTGGCCCCGGCCAAGCTCGGCAGGCTGCTCTGCTACAGCCCCGACCAGGCGCTGAAGACCTGCGCCGCCATGACCGCCTACGGCTTTCCCGCCGACGGCAAGATCCTCAACCGCGCCCAGGTGGTGATCACACCCAGCCCCTTTATCGTGATGACCACCCTGACGACGGTGACGGTGCGCGGTCCTGCCGTCTGCGGCCGGATGGAGGGCGCGGCGGAGGCGACCTTCACCATCGACGGCAAGCCGGCCGACGAGGCGACCACCGCCGACCTGCGCGGCCAGATCGCCGGCGCCTTCACCGCCTTCGACGGCGTCGAGGTCTGCACCACCTACGTCCCGTTCCGCGAAGGGTTCATGGCCAACGTGTCCATCGGCGGCGCGCCGAGACCCGATATGAACCAGCCGGTGATCTGGGTGGAGTTCAACGACGGCTACGTGGTCTCGCCATAACCCGCCCAATCAAGCGCCCGGAAATTCACCGACCTGGCGGATTGACCCAACGTCCGTTTCCCCGGCGAAGGCCGGGGCCCAGATCATGGGGCGCGGGATTGGCGCGTCCTGTCGCGAATACCGTAGCTGGATCTGGATCCCGGCCTTCGCCGGGAAGACGGATATGAGTACGGACGCAAGTGGTCGGGTTCGGGCTCCGGGGGAGATGACCGCGTTCTTCCTTGCCCCGCCCTGCCGCTCAACTTATCACCGCTTACATGTCCCCCTCCGCCCCGCCGCCGCCCGCAACGGGGCCAGAGCAGTCCGCGCCGCCGTTCGCGGCCGCGTCGCTGATCGGGGTGGTGTTCATCAACATGCTGGGCTTCGGGATCATCGTCCCGCTGCTGCCGTTCTACGCCCACTCGTTCGACGCCCCGCCCTGGCAGATGGCTCTGATCTTCTCGGCCTATTCGGTCGGGGCCTTTTTCGGCGAGCCGTTCTGGGGCCGCCTGTCGGACCGCTATGGCCGCAAGCCGATCCTGATCTCGACGATCACCGCCAACGGCCTCTGCTACCTGTTCCTGGCCTTCGCCCCGAGCATCGAGGCGGCCTTCGTGATCCGTCTGCTGGGCGGACTGGCGGCCGGCAACGGGGCGGTGATCCAGGGCTATATCGCCGACGTGACCCCGCCGGAGAAGCGTGCGCGCCAGCTCAGCTACCAGGGCGCGGCCTGGAACGTCGGGCTTATCGTCGGACCGTCGATCGGCGGGCTGTTCGCCCACACCGGCATCGGCCCGGCGGGCTTCCGCATCCCGCTGTTCATCGCGTCCGGACTGGCGTTTGTCTGCGTGGCGGCGGTGATCACGGTGATCCGCGAAAGCCGGGTGCGCCAGACCGACATCTCCCACCGGGCCAGCCGCTGGGCGGCGGCGGGCGAGGCGCTGCGCCATCCGGTGATCGGCCGGCTGATCCTGCTGACCTTCCTGATCGGCTTCGCCTTCACCGGGATCGAGTCGGTGTTCGGCCTCTGGGCCCAGGCGCGGTTCGACTGGTCGCCGCGCGACATCGGCTTCGCCTTCGCCTGGGTCGGGGTCTGCGCCTTTTTCACCCAGACCGTGGTCACCGGTCGCCTGTCGGAACGCTACGGCGAGGGGCCGATGCTGGCGGTCGGTATGGCGATGACGGTCATCTCGATGCTGCTGCAGGTGGTCTCGACCGGCGGACTGATGACCACGGTGCTGATGTGTTTCAGCGCGGTCGGATCCTCGGTGGCCTTCCCCAATGTCGCGGCGCTGATCTCGCGCGCGGCCGACCCCCATCGCCAGGGTCAGATCATGGGCCTCAACAACGCCGCCGGCGCCCTCTCGCGCGTGCTCGGGCCGCTCAGCGCCGGGCTGATCTTCGCCGAGGTGATCGACGGGCCCTTCCTGCTCGGGGCGGCGGTGGTCGCCCCGGCGATCTTCCTGGCCCTCGCGGCCAGCCGGCGCGCAGGCGGCCGGACCGCCGATCCCGCTTGACCCCGCGGGCGTCCGCCCCAGGTTTCGGGGGAGAAGGAGTCCTCCATGACCCGCCGCCCCGCCGCTCTCATCGCCCTCGCCGCCGCCGTCTGGCTGTCTGCCGTCCCCGCCCTCGCCGCAGAGGCGCCCGCGCCCGCGAAACCGGTCGACCCGGCCCGCTTCTACACCGGTCGCTGGCTCGAGATCGCCCGCCTGCCGATGGGGCTGACCGACGGCTGCGTCGCCGGCTGGACCGACTATACCCGCCGCCCGGACGGCAAGGTCGCAGTGTTCGACGGCTGCCAGGTCGGCGTCCCCGGCGGCAAGACCCGGTCCATCGAGGGGACCGGGACGCTGCTCGACGCCGGGTCGGACAACGCCACCCTGAAGGTGCGCTATCCGTTCTTCATCACCTGGACCTACCAGGTGCTCGACCGCGCCGACGACTACAGCTGGTTCATCTCGGCCGATCCGAAGTTCGAGAAGCTGTGGATCTACACGCGCGAGGTCCCGAGCCCGGAGACCCTGGCGATGCTGGTCGCCCGCGCCCGGGCGCTGGGCTACGACACCGGCCGGCTCGAGTTTCCGGCCCAGCCGCCGCTCTGAGCGGGACTCGACCGCCGGCCGCCGGCGGGGCTAGGCTCTCGCCATGACCCGCACACGCCTGATCCTCGCCGCCGCCCTGACCCTGACGGTCGCCGCCTGCGACAAGCCCGCCGCGACGCCGGAGGCGCCCGCCGCCCCCGCGCCCGCTGCGACGCCGGCAGCGCCTGCCGCGCCCGCGACGCCGGCCATGCCGCTGAAACTGGCCCTGACCGGCGAGGGTCTGACGGTCATCGCCGAAAACGGGTCGACCCAGCTGCTGGCCTTCAGCCGCGACAAGGCCCAGACCCTGGTGACCATGAGCCGCGTCGAGCCGAGCCCCGGCGTGGAAACGGTCAACAGCGAGTGCGGCGCCGGGACGCTGACCTTCGTCGAGTGGCCGGGCGGCCTGACCCTGCTGTTCCAGGAGGACCGCTTCGCCGGCTGGACCATGGACAAGGCCGGCCTGACGACGATGGACGGCATCGGAGTCGGCTCGACCCGCGCCCAGCTGCTCGCCGCCCGCCCGGACACAACCGTCGAGGACAGCACGCTCGGCACGGAGTTCGCCGTCGCCGACATGGGCGGCCTGTTCGAAGACGCCGCTCCCGACGCGAAGATCACCCACCTCTGGGCAGGCGTGACCTGCGCGTTCCGGTAGGAGGTTTCGATGCGGTATCTGAGCCTGGCGGTTCTGGCCGTTGCTGTCTGGACCGCCCCCGCCGCCGCCCGCGAGGCGCCGGCCGAAGGCGCCGCCGCCTACGTCTGGAACACCTACACCGACACCAGCATCGCCTTCGGGGTTCCCGACACCGATGATCGCGCGCTGCGCATCGACTGCGAGGGCGGAAAGACCCTGGTGCTGATCACGCCGGTGGATCCGGATTCGGCCGGGTCGGACGGGCTTGTCCGGATCGTCGCGTCGACTGACGCGGGCATGGACATGCTGGAAGGCGGGCTGATCGAACTCGGCGACGGCCCCAATGTCAGTGCGCCGCTGCCGCGCACTTCGGACGCCGTGGCCGGCCTGATGGCCGGCGGCGATCTGACCCTGATGCTGCTGGGCGAGGAGCGGGTGATCCCCGGCGCTGGGGCGGCGGCGGTGCTTGGTCCGCTGCTCAGGGCCTGCGGCGGCTGACGCCATGCGCAATGCCGCCTCTTCCGCCTCGATCGACGCCTATCTCGACGGGGTTCCACAGGGCCAGCGCGCGGCGCTGCAGGCCCTGCGCGAGACGATCCTCGACGTCGCCCCGACGGCGGTCGAAGGCATCAGCTACGGCATGCCCGCCTTCCGCGTGAAGGGGACGGTGGTCTGCTGGTTCGCGGCGGCGAAACAGCACTGCGCCTTGTATCCGGGCGGCCTGGTCGATGAATTCCTCCCCGAACTGACGGCCTTCTCCACCAGCAAGGGCACGATCCGCTTCCAGCCGGACGCGCCGATCCCCGATCCTCTGCTGCGCCGGATCATCGCCGACGCCGTGGCGCGGGCCGGTGCGAGGTCGCGCGGCAAAGCGCCATGACCACCATCCGCCGCCTGACAACCGCGGACGTCGCCGCCTTCCGCGCCCTGCGGATCGAGGCCATGACCGCCGAGCCGGAGAGCTTCGGCACGGACATCGCCGAAGAGCGGGTGAAGACCATCGAGGCCAGCGCGGCCACGCTCGGGTCGACCGCCGTGTTCGGCGCCTTCGTCGACGGCGAACTGGTGGGCATGGCCGGCTTCGCCCGGATGAAGCCCTTGCGGGAACAGCACAAGGGCACGGTGTGGAGCATGTATGTCCGCGCCTCGGCGCGCGGCCTCGGTCTGGGCGGCCGGCTGTTGCGGGCGGTGATCGAGTACGCCCGGACCGAGGTCGAGGTCCTCAATCTCGTGGTCGTCTCGACCAACACGGCGGCCGTCACCCTCTACGAACGCCACGGCTTCCGGCGCTGGGGCCTGGAGCCGTGGGCGCTGAAGCTGGATGCGGACCGTTACACGACGGACGGTTACTACTGGCTGCCGCTTACGCCGGTCGAAGCCTAACCGCCTGTTAACGCGAAGCATTCCAATCTGGGGGGAATTCGGGGCCCTCCCGACGTTCGATCAAGGCAGGACGCGATGTCCGTAACCCGCACCAACAGCTTCCGGCGCCACAGCGATCACTTCGAGCCGGAAGACCAGAGCGACCCCCACGCCCAGCGGCGAATGCGCGGCATTCTGGATCACATCGACTACACCGCCTTCGCGGCCAACAAGTCGGTGATCAGCCAGGCGCTCGGTGCGGGCGACTCGCGCAAGTTCCAGCGGCTGGCAGTGGCGGCCGCTGCCGCTCGCGCCACCTGGGTCGCCCAGGCGCTCGCCGTCTCGGCCTCCGGCGGCAAGATGACGCCGCAGGATCTCAGCCAGCTGACCCATCTGCGTGAGACGTTCGAGGAACTGGCCGAGGCCTATGAAGCCATGCGGCGGATGGTCGAGCGCGGCTACGTCAGCTACACCCTCCCGACCGAATAGGGTTTTACCCGGGCGATATTGACAGCTGGTTTTATCCGGGTAAAAGGCGCGCTCGCTGAAAGGAGCGCCGCCATGTCGTTCGACCCCGAAATCGCCTGCACCGCCTTTGAAGGCGTGCGCCGGATTGCCACCGGCCCCCTGGGCGACGTCGCGCCCCAGGTGAGGGCGGCGCTCGATGCGCGGCCGAACGCCTCGATCCTGATCCTCGCCGACGACGACAGCCGGCGGATCGTGGTCGTCCTGCGCGGCACGGTGGCCGAGGTCGCCGCCCGCATGGCCCCCGTCGAAAAGGGGCCGGGGAGGCCGAAGCTCGGCGTGGTTCCGCGCGAGGTCACCCTGTTGCCGCGGCATTGGGAATGGCTCTCGGCCCAGCAGGGTGGCGCCTCGGTGGCGCTGCGACGGCTGGTCGAGGCGGCCCGCAAGGATCCGCGCGAGCTGGCCCGGTCCGCCCGCGACGGCGCCTACCGTTTCATGAGCACCCTGGCGGGCAATCTGGCCGGGTTCGAGGAGGCCACACGCGCCCTCTACGCCGCTGATCGCGCCGCCTTCGAGACCCACATCGCCGCCTGGCCGAGGGATGTGCGCGAGCATCTCCTGACCCTGGCCGAACCGGGCTTCGGAGAGCCGTCGTGAGCCGGGAGCGCCGCAAGGAACTGCTGGCCGCCTTCAGGGAGAAGAAGCCGCGCCCCGGCGTGTTTGCGGTGCGCTGCACGGCGACGGGTCAGGTCTGGGTGCAGGCGGCAGTCAATCTCGACACCTGCCGCAACGGGGTCTGGTTCCCGCTGAAGCTGGGCTCCCATCCCAACAAGGCGCTGCAGGCCGAGTGGAAGGCCCATGGCGCCGAGGCCTTCCTGATCGAGGACATCGAAACCCTCGACGGGGAGGATCTCGCCGGCTGGGAGCTGACCAGCAAGCTCAAGAGCCGCGAGCGCCACTGGCGCGAGACGCTCGGCGCGACCGCGGTGACCGGGTAGCGGGGCCATGTACCGCAGGTACGTGTCCCCCAAACCCGGCACCAAAACCCGCCTGCACGTTTTGGGGGACACGTACCTCCGGTACATGTCCCCTAGGCCTTCTCGATCAGGTCCCAGCGGTTGCCGCTGATATCCTCGAACACCGCCACCGTGCCGTAGACCTCCCGGCGGGGCGTCTCCAGGAACCGGACCCCGGCCGCGGTCATCCGCGCGTGTTCGCGGTGGAAATCGTCTGTCTCGAGGAACAGGAACACCCGGCCGCCGCCCTGTTTGCCGATCATCGCCCGCTGGCCGTCGTCGGCCGCCCTCGCCAGCAGCAATCCAGACCCGCCGGCCGGCGCGACCACGACCCAGCGCTTTTCTCCGCCCTGCGCGACATCCTCGACCAGATCCCACCCCAGCGCCGTGGTGAAGAAAGCGATGGCCGGATCATATTCGGCGACCAGCAGGGCGGTCAGGGCGAGTCGCTGCGGCATGAATCGGGCTCCTGTCGAACGCCAGTGTAGACCACGCTTGAGAAAAGGCGTTCCCGGAGGGGGAGGTCGTCGCGCCGTCTGCGGCGGCCGCGTGATCATCGACTGACCACAAGGTGCGCTCTTTGCGCCACGTTCACCCGCCTGCAACGCATCGAGCCTAGGCTTGGCTTGACCTCAATTCGCCCGTCAGGCGAAAGGTTGCTGGCGTTTGGAGGGCGTTGTCATGAAGCTTAAGGCGCGGATCGCGCGCGAGCTGAGGTTCATCAAGGGCCTGGGTCGCACGTTGAAGTGGGTCAAGCCCATTGCGCCGGACAGCAAGGAGCTGATCTGCGACGACCTTGAGGCCGCTGTCGACGCGCACAGGGACCGTCCGGCGATCACCTTCGAGGGCAAGACCCTCACCTATGGCGAGATGGACGCGCTCGCCAACCGCTACGCCCACTGGGCCAAGGAGCAGGGCATTACCCGCGGCCAGACCGTCGCGCTGTTCATGCCCAACCGCATGGACTACCTGCCGATCTGGTATGGCCTGACCAAGGTCGGGGTGGCCTCGGCGCTGATCAACAACAACCTCACCGGCGCCCAGCTGGCGCATTGCCTCAACATCTCCGGCGCCCTGCATTGCGTGGTCGACGGAGAGACCTCGCCGGCCTTCGAGGCCGTCCGGGGCCAGCTGACCAAACATATAGCCCAGTGGACGCTGGGTCCGGTCGTCGAGGACCGCCGCGACCTGACCGCCGCCCTGAAGAGCTGCAGCAGCCTGCGTCCTGATCGCCAGACCGCCCGCGGCGACCTGCGCGGCAAGGACACGGCGCTGTGGATCTACACCAGCGGCACCACGGGCCTGCCCAAGGCCGCCCGCATCAACCACATGCGGGTCCAGCTCTACATGCGCGGTTTCGCCGGCGCGACGGGCGCAGTGGCGAGCGACCGGATCTATCAGGTCCTGCCGATGTATCACGCCACCGGCGGCCTCTGCGGCATGGGCGCCGCCCTGCTGACCGGCGGCTCGGTCGTGCTGCGCAAGAAGTTCTCGACCAGCCACTTCTGGCAGGACGTGCACGACGAGGGCTGCACGATGTTCGTCTACATTGGCGAGCTCTGCCGATATCTCGTCAACGCCCCTGAGCATCCCCTCGAGCGCGGGCACAAGCTGCGCCAGGTGTTCGGCAACGGCCTGCGCGCCGACGTCTGGGAACAGATGGTCGCGCGGTTCAGGATTCCCCAGGTGATGGAGTTCTACGGCGCGACCGAGGGGAACGTCTCGATGTTCAACTTCGACGGCCGCATCGGGGCTATCGGTCGTATTCCGAAATGGCTGAAGAAGAAGGTCAACGCCCGCCTGGTGCGCTTTGACGTCGAGACCGAGCAGCCGGTCCGCAATGCCGCCGGCTTCTGCATCGAGTGCGGCCCGGACGAGATCGGCGAATGCATCGGCCGGATCGACACGTCCGACGCCCGCACCAGTTTCACGGGCTACGCCGACAAGGCGGCGACCGAGAAGAAGGTGCTGCAAGACGTCTTCGAGAAGGGCGACGCCTGGTTCCGGACCGGCGACCTGATGCGGCACGACGCGGAGAACTACTTCTACTTCGTCGACCGGATCGGCGACACCTACCGCTGGAAGGGCGAGAACGTCTCCACCGGCGAGGTCGCCGACCGGCTGGCCGAGGCGGCGGGTGTGCTGGAGGCCAATGTCTATGGCGTCGCCGTGCCAGGCCAGGACGGCCGCGTCGGCATGGTCGCGCTGACGGTCGACGACGACTTCGCCCTCACCGACTTCCACGCCCATGTGGAGAAGGAACTGCCGTCCTACGCCCAGCCCCTGTTCCTGCGGCTGCAGCGCCAGATCGAGACGACAGGCACCTTCAAGTACCGCAAGGTCGACCTCGTCGAGGACGGCTTCAACCCCGCCCGCGTGAAGGACCCGCTGTACTTCCGCAACCCGCTGAAGAAGGCCTGGACCAAGGTCACCAAGGCCAGCTTCGAGAAGATCTGCGAGGGCGGGTTCAAGCTTTAGGGGGGGGCGTCCTTCGAGACGCTCGCCGGGGGCTCGCTCCTCAGGATGACGAAGAGGGGCAGGCTCGCGGTTTATTCGCCATGGTGAGGAGCCGGCCCTCGGGCCGGCGTCCCGAACCACGCACGTCCTACCCCGGCATTACGAAGTACCCCGCCCGCGGGAAGTGCACGTGCACGGTCCCGACCGCCTCGTCCTCGCGCGATAGCACGACGCGCTCAGGCGTGGCGGCCACCAGGGTTCCGCGCACCGGATCGCGGCCATAGTCGTCGGCCATCACCATCACCGCCGCGCCGGGCTTGAGGCCGAGCGGATCGTTCTCGTCATGCGCCGGCGCCGCGGCGGGGGAGGCGGCCCTGGCGACGGCCAGGGCCTCAGGCCCGGTCATCGCTTCCGGCTTGCCGTGGCCCAGTCCTGCGACCTTCGCGCTCCAGGCGGCCAGATGCGGCATCCCCGCCGTCAGCGCCTTCATCGTGTCGGGCAGCGCGCCGCCGAGGAACCAGACGTTCATGTAGGCGGCAATGTCCGCCAGCCCGGGGCCGTCGGCCTGGAGCCAGCCCGAACCCGTCTGCGCCAGCTGATCCTCGATCCAGGCGGCGTGGCCGCGCCACTGCTGCGTCAGCGGCGGACCGGCGGCCTTCATGGCGGCGGTGTCGAACGGTCGCCCGGACATCGCCTCCCGATCCTTGATGAAGGCCGCGGGCACGCTGTCGCCGATCGCGCCGAAGATGATCGGCACGGTCGCCTGGAAGAACGGCCGGTCGGCCCACAGATTGATCGCCCAGTCCATCCCGCCGCGCACGGCTTGCGGCGCGGGCCAGCGCCGCTCGATCTCGGCCAGGATCACCTGGGTGTCGCAGAACACGTCGGCGCCGATCTGCAGCGAGGGCGTGCGACGGTATCCGCCGGTCAGTGGCAGATAGTCGGGCTTGGGCATCATGCTGGGGATGATGACCGACTTCCACGCCATCCCCTTGAGCCCGAACAGCAGTCGCACCTTCTCGGAGAAGGGCGAGGTGTCGAAGTGATGCAGGATGGGCAGGTCGGTCATGGCGTTCCCCCGGGGCGTCTGATGTAGCGGCGATGGGACGTGGCTGCCCGTCGGTCAGTCTATGAAAAAGCACTTTACAATACAAAGTGAGGGCGCTAATCCGGAGTCACAGACTTTTTGGGGCCGGGAGCGCCTGACATGACCGAAGAGAAAATCCAGACCCTCAGGGACGACATCGCCTTCATGAAGGCGCTGGCCCAGGAGGGCAGTTCCGTGCCGCTGCTGTTCGGCGGCAACATGGTCGCCGCCGGCCTGATCTTCGGGGCGGCGTCGATCGGCCACTGGCTGATCGCCATGGACATCCTGGCGGTCTCGGACTGGGCCTATCTGATCAACTGGGTGGGCGCCGGGGCGCTGTTCGGGGTGGTCTGCACCCTCCTGGTGCGGCGCGCCAGTTCGCGGCCGGGCTATAGCGCCGCAGCCAACAAGGCGACCGGTTCGGCCTGGTCCGGTGTCGGCTTCGCCATCCTCGCCATGTGGCTGGGGATCATGGCCTACGCCTGGCGCAACCAGGCATGGGAGGTCATGAACATCTTCCCTGTGGTCATCTTCGGCCTCTACGGCGCCGCCTGGCTGGTCGCCGGCGACATGTCGGGCAAGGGCTGGATCAAGCTGGTTGCCCTTGGCTCCTTTGCCGGCGCGGTGCTGATGGGCTTCATGAGCGGCTCGACACAGCAGATGCTCGGCTATGCCGGATGCCTGTTCCTGCTGGCGGTCGTGCCGGGCCTGGTGCTGATGCGTCAGGAACCGTCGGACACGATTTAGGAAGGGTCGCGTCATGACCGACGGGTTCGATATCGAAGGCATAGACGAGGTGATCCACGGCCGGGTCAGGCTGGGCGTGATGGCCTACCTGTCCGGCGCCGGATCGGCCGACTTCAACACACTCAAGGCCCGGCTGCAGGCCACCGACGGCAACCTCTCAGCCCACCTGCGGAAGCTGGAGGACGCCGGGTTCGTCACGGTCGAGAAGAGCTTCGTCAACCGCAAGCCGCTGACGACCCTGACCCTGACCGACGCCGGCCGGAAGGCCTTCTCCGCCTACCTCGACGCGATCGGCAAGCTGATCGAGGGGCGGGGATAGGTCTTGCCTGCCGGGCGGGTCGGGTTAAGTCCTCCCCATGGCCTTCACCCGTCGCAATGCTCTCTTCGCCGGCCTCGCGGCGCTCAGCGCCAGTCTGGCCGCCGCCTGCTCGCCGCTGTCCATGTTCGCCACCCTGGCGCCGAAGGACCGCGCCCGTCGCGGCGCCAGCGGCATCGCCTACGGCTCGCTGCCCCGGCAGAGGCTCGACGTCTACGCCCCGGCCATCCCGGCGCCCGGCCTGCCGACGGCGGTGTTCTTCTATGGCGGCTCGTGGGATTCGGGGCGTCGGCAGGACTATCGCTGGGTCGGCCAGGCGCTGGCGGCGAAAGGCTTCGTGGCGATCGTCGCCGACTACCGCCTCTATCCGGAGGTCCGCTTCCCGTCTTTTCTTGAGGACGGGGCCCAGGCCGTCCGCTGGGCGGCCGACCATGCCGCCGAGTTCGGCGGGGACCCCTCGCACCTTGTCCTGATCGGGCATTCGGCAGGGGCCTACAATGCGATGATGCTGGCGCTCGATCCCTCCTGGCTACTGGCGGCGGGAGTCGATCCGGCGGCCATCCGCGGCGTGGCGGGACTGGCCGGTCCCTACGACTTCCTGCCCCTGGACGGTCCGGTCACCCGGCGCACGTTCGGCGAGGCGCCGGACCTGACCCTGACACAGCCGATCCGGTTCGTGGGCCCCGGCTCGCCCCCGGTCTTCCTCGCGACCGGTGAGGCCGACACCACCGTCTATCCCCGCAACAGCCGCAAGCTGGAGAAGGCCCTGCGCGAGGCCGGTCGACGGGTGGAGGCGCACTACTATCCGGGCGTTGACCATGCGGGCATCGTCCTGGCCCTGTCCCGACCGCTACGGGGCCGCGCTCCCGTCCTCGACCAGATGGCGACATTTCTGAAGGCGCGGCTCTAGCGTCCGGCCCGCCGGCGCCCATCTAGCCGGCATGAGACTGAACCAGGTCACCGCCTCCGCCCGCGATCTCGTCGCCTCGACCGCCTTCTACCAGGCGCTGGGCCTCAGGCTGATCGTGCAGACCGATCACTATGTCCGCTTCGAGTGCCCCGACAGCGACGGCGGAGAGCCGGCGACCTTCTCGCTGCATCTCGACCCTGACACCGCCGGCGTCACGGCGACCTCGGTCTATTTCGAGGATGACGACCTCGACGCAACGGTCGAGCGGCTGAAGGCCGGCGGCCTGGCCTTCGACAGCGATCCGGTCGACCAGACCTGGCTCTGGCGCGAGGCCTGGCTACGCGACCCTTCGGGCAACCGCGTCTGCCTCTACCGCGCCGGCGAGGCGCGTCGCTTCCCGCCCTGGCGGCTGGGCTAGTCTCCGCCAGTACGGCCGTATTTCAGCAACACCGACAGCGTCCAGGGATCGGCGCCGCCGGACGAAACGTCGTCCAGCCGCCACCGGCCGCCGGTCTTCTCGAAATGGAAGTGGATCCGCTCGCGGCGCTCGCCGTTCCGGAAGGCTGCGGTGACGGTCATCCGGTCCTCATGCCCGTCGACGAACGCGCTGCCGATCGACAGGTCCGACAGCGTCCAGTCCTGCGAATTGGTCCAGTAGAAGAAATCGAGCCGGCCGACCTCGCCGGCAGCGTCCTTGCGCATGTCTTCCCACAGGGCCAGCAGCCGCGGGGTGTAGAGGGCATCCGGCGGATCATAGTCGCCGCCATTGGCCAGGCGGTCGTAGACGCCGGCGACATAGATCGGCGGCGCGTCATCCAGCGACTGGCTCCAGGCCGCGCCCGGCGTCAGCAGCAGCAGGACGGTCAGCAGCAGCGCACGCATGAGAGACTCCGCAGTCAGGCCTGCTGCAGGCTGACCTCTCGCCCCCACCCTGTCAAAGCCGCGTCTTCCGGGCGGCCGCCCGCTTGATCCTGCGCATTGAGTGAAACGGCCGGATGGCGCAGGGTTCTTCCAACAGGAGGATTCCATGCGCACGTCCCTGACTGTTCTCTCCGTCGGCCTCGCCTCTCTGGCCCTGGCGGCCTGTGAGCCGGCCGGCCCCAAGGGCGTCGACAGCGAACTGCTGACCCAGCAGGTCAGCAAGGCCATCGGCGACCCCAACACCTGCGTGCTGATCGTCGAGAAGGGCACGGCGAAGGTGGTGTTCCGCTACGGTGAATACACCACCTGCGCCCTCGGCCGACCTGCCTGCGACGGCGCCGGCACGCTGAGCACCGATGACCTCGCGAAGCTGGCTGCGGCGGGCGACACCCGCACCACCAGCTGCGACGCGACCGGCGATGCGGGACGCGTCGGCTGGGCCTCCGGACCCATCACCCCGTCGCCGGGCGCCCAGTACGGCGACCTCGCCTACGCCGCCAACATGCAGGGCCCGACAGTGCTTCCCGGCCGCGAGATCAAGGTCCGGCTGGAGAGCGCGTTCCGGAAGGCCGGGCTTTAGCCACAGGGGACATCCGCCTTCGGTACGTGTCCCCCCAATCATCCGCTGGTCCGGACCCCGGAACGATCCGTAAAGGCCCTCGCATGACCTGGTATCCTGAACCAGACGAGTATCGAAGCTATCTGTCCCGGCTTGGCTTCACCATAGAGCGAGAGACAGAGGATCGAAGGGCCAGCTATTGGTCGTTCAACGTGACGTTCGAAGGGCTGGCCTATCGGGTCCTTTGGTCAGGAAGCAATGGTTGCTTCTACGCCATGCTCTGGGACGGTGAATTGCCGGAGCCGCTTTTCAACGCGTCCACCCCCGCTGCGGGTCCGGAAGGATCGGAAGCGTTCAAGGCGCTCCTGAGATCGCTTGTCGCGGACCCGACCGCTTTTGCGGCGGCGCATGCGCCGGTCCCCTTCGTGGAGGCGCCGCCGGCCAAAGCAGCCGTTCCCGGACGTCCGCCGGTGAGCCGCAACACCCTGCGTGGACTGATCGCGGGCGCGATACTGATCGTGCTCTGGCTCGTATTGCGAAGCCTCTAGCGAGGGGTAGGCCAAGCCGTAGCGGCGCACATCAGTGCGGCGCGAAGGCTGGTAGGCCCGGAGGGACTCGAACCCCCAACCAGACCGTTATGAGCGGTCAGCTCTAACCATTGAGCTACGGGCCTTCAGGTAAAGAAGCCGCCGGTTACCATGCCCCGAACGCGCCTTAAAGGTCCGGTTCATATAGGGTCAGGCAAACCAGCCATCGACGGGACCCCATCAACCGCCCGTCAGGGAGACCGACCATGAAAGCCCTCTTCCGCGCCGCCGCCATCGGAGCGCTGCTCGTCGCCGGGTCCGCCGGCGCCGCGCTCGCCCAGACCGCCCCGACCTCGGCCGCCGACACCCTCTTCCGCGCCACGACGCTGAGCCTGTCGGCCTTTGGCGAGGTCAACCGCGCGCCGGACATGGCGACCATCTCGCTGGGCGTGCAGACCGAGGCGCCGACGGCGGCCGAGGCCATGCGCCTGAACGCCGTGAAGATGAACCAGGTGATCGCCGCCCTGAAAAAGGCCGGGCTGGCCGATCGCGACATCCAGACCAGCGGCCTCAGTCTCAATCCCCAGTACGTCTACCAGGAGAACCTGCCGCCGAAGCTGACCGGCTACCAGGTGTCCAACCAGGTGACGATCATCGCACGGGACCTGACGAAGCTGGGCCAGGTGGTTGACGCCACGGTGAAAGCCGGCGCCACCAATGTCGGCGGTATCCAGTTCGGCCTGCAGAACAGCGCTGCCGCCGAGGACGCCGCCCGCGCCGAGGCGGTCAGGGTGCTGCTCGCGCGGATGAACCTATACGCCCGGGCGACCGGCTACAGCAGCGCCCGCCTGGTCACCCTCAGCGAAGGCGGCGGCTACAGCCCGCCCCAGCCCATGCCGATGTTGGCCATGGCCCGCATGGACAAGGCCGAGTCCACGCCGGTCCAGGCCGGCGAGTTGAAGGTGCGGATCGACGTCAATGCGACCTTCGAGCTGATCAAATAGGACGACGGGGACATGTACCGCAGGTACGTGTCCCCTAAGCTCGCTGCAGCGCGATGGGGGGACACGTACCTGCGGTACATGTCCCCTGAAGCCTGACGCCACGACACCCCTACCCATCGCGCTCCGGCGTCCGTAGGATCGTTGCCAACAACAACGCTCCCCCAGGACAGGACACGCGCCATGAAGACCCGCATCACCGAGATGTTCGGCATCGAGCACCCCATCATCCAGGGCGGCATGCACTTCGTTGGCTTCGCCGAGATGGCGGCGGCGGTGTCCAACGCCGGGGGTCTCGGCATCATCACCGGCCTGACCCAGCGCACGCCGGACGACCTGGCCAAGGAAATCGCCCGCTGCCGGGAGATGACCGACAAGCCCTTCGGCGTGAACCTGACCTTCCTGCCGTCGGTGAACACGCCGGACTATCCGGGCTACGTGAAGGCGATCATCGAGGGCGGCGTGAAGGCCGTCGAGACCGCCGGCAACAACCCCGCCAAATGGCTTCCCGCGCTGAAGGAAGCCGACATCAAGGTGATCCACAAATGCACCTCGGTCCGCCACTCGCTGAAGGCCGAGTCGATCGGCTGTGACGCGGTCAGCGTCGACGGCTTCGAGTGCGGCGGCCACCCGGGCGAGGACGACGTCGGCAACTGGGTGCTGCTGCCCCGGGCCGCCGAGGAGCTCAAGATCCCGTTCGTCGCCTCGGGCGGCGTGGGCAACGGGGCCCAGCTGGTCGCGGCGCTCGCCATGGGCGCCGACGGCATCAACATGGGCACCCGCTTCATCGCGACCAAGGAAGCCCCGGTCCACCAGAACGTGAAGGACGCCATCGTCGCGGCCAGCGAGCTGGACACCCGCCTGGTCATGCGCCCGCTGCGCAACACCGAGCGCGTGCTGACCAACGCCGGCGTCGAACGCCTGCTCCAGAAGGAGAAGGAACTGGGCGCGAACATCAAGTTCGAGGACATCATCGAGGAGGTCGCCGGCATCTATCCGAAGATCATGATCGAGGGCGAGATGGACGCCGGGGCCTGGTCCTGCGGCATGGTCGCGGGCCTGATCCACGACATCCCGACCTGCAAGGAACTGATCGACCGGATCATGAGCGAAGCAGACGAGATCATCCGCCAGCGCCTGGCGAAGTTCGCGGCTTAGGATTTCAGCCTCATTTCCGTTTTCCCGGCGAAGGCCGGGATCCAGATTCAACTTCGGTGTCGGCCATACTGACCCGAAATCGCGCTCTGCGATCTGGACCCCGGCCTTTGCCGGGGAAGCGGCGATGGGGGCGTTAGGCCCCGCTCACTGCGCACACATGCGCCCATTGCTCGTCCGTCACCGGCTGTACGCTCAGTCGGAAACTGGTGATCAGGCTCATCTTCGCCAGCGCGGGGTCCTCCTTGGCCATCGCCAGGGTGAAGGGCCGGGGCAGGGGCTTCACCGCCTTCAGGTCGACGCAGAAGAACTGGCCCCTGGCGTCGGTGGGGTCCAGGTAGGCCTCCTTGACCACCTCGCAGATGCCGACGATCTCCTTGCCGGCCTGGGAGTGGTAGAAGAAGACCTCGTCACCGAGCGTCATGGCCTTCAGGTTCAGCTTGGCGGTGTGGTTGCGCACCCCGGTCCAGGGCTCGCCCCTTGCCCCGGTCTTCACCAGGTCATCCCAGCTGAAAACGTCCGGTTCCGACTTCACCAGCCAACGGGCCATCGTCCGCTCCCGACTCCAGATCCACCCGCCCGGTCTAGCAGGCGCGGGGCCTCCCGCCACGTCCCTGTTGCCTTCCCCAACGAGAGAGCGATTAGCTCTCCGCGTTCACTGACAGGACCGGTTCCATGAAGCTCGACTCTTCCATCTCGGCCGTCATCACCGGCGGGGCCTCCGGCCTCGGCGCGGCGACCGCACGACGGCTGGCCGCCGACGGCGTGAAGGTCGCCATCTTCGACCTCAACGAGGAGCTCGGCGAGGCTCTGGCCAAGGAACTGGGCGGGGTCTTCTGCAAGGTCAACGTGGCCTCCAGCGAGGAGGTCGACGCCGGCTTCGCCAGGGCGCGCGCCGCCATCGGTCAGGAGCGCATCCTCGTGAACTGCGCCGGAGTCGGCGGCGGGGCCAAGACGGTCAGCCGCGACAAGCAGACCGGCGAGATCAAGGAATACCCGCTGGACAACTTCGAGCGGATCATCGGCATCAACCTGATCGGCACCTTCCGCTGCATCACCAAGAGCGCGGCCGGCATGCTGACGCTGGACCTGACGGAGGAGGGCGAGCGCGGCGCGATCGTCAACACCGCCTCGGTCGCGGCCGAGGACGGCCAGATCGGCCAGGTGGCCTACACCGCCTCCAAGGCCGGCATCGTCGGCATGACCCTGGTCATCGCCCGCGATCTCGCCAGCGAGTCGATCCGCGTGAACACCATCCTGCCGGGCATCTTCGACACCCCGCTGCTGGGCCGCGCGCCCGAGCATGTGAAGGCCGGCCTCGCCGCCCAGGTGCCCAACCCGCGCCGTCTCGGCCTGCCCGACGAGTACGCCCACCTGGCGCACACCATGATCACCAACGGCTATTTCAACGGCGAGGACGTCCGTCTCGACGGCGCCATTCGCATGACCCCCCGCTGACTTTCGACGCTTTCAAACCCATCCCCTCCGAAGGAACACGACCATGAGTGAAGCCTGGATCATCGACGCCGTCCGCACCCCGCGGGGCATCGGCAAGTACGGCAAGGGCGCCCTGTCCGAGATGCACCCGCAGCAGCTGGGCGCCGCGGTGCTCAAGGCCCTGGCCGAGCGCAACAAGATCAACACCGCCGAAGTCGACGACGTGATCTGGGGCACCAGCTCCCAGCGCGGTCCGGCGGCTGGCGATCTGGGCCGCATGTCGGCGCTCGACGCCGGCTATGACATCAAGTCCAGCGGCGTGACCCTCGACCGCTTCTGCGGCTCGGGCATCACCACGGTGAACTTCGCCGCCTCGACGATCATGGCCGGCATGTCCGACATGGTCGTGGCCGGTGGCTGTGAAATGATGTCGATGCCCAACCGCCGCTCGCCGGAAGACGGCCCGGTGACCATGGACCAGGGCAACCTGCGCCTGCGCGCCAGGCATCCCCAGTCGCACCAGGGCATCTGCGCCGACTCCATCGCCACCCTGGAAGGCATCAGCCGCGAGGCGCTCGACGCCCTGGCCCTGGTCAGCCAGCAGCGCGCCGCCGTCGCCATCGCCGAGAACCGTTTCGCCAAGAGCCTGATCCCGGTCTACAAGGAAGACGGCACGCTGGCCCTCGACCACGAGGAGTTCCCGCGTCCCCAGACGACCGCCGAAGGCCTCGCGGCCCTGAAGCCCTCGTTCGAGGCCCTGGCCGATGTTCCGCTCGACGCCAACGGCACGACCTTCCGCAAGCTGATCACGGCGGTCTATCCGGACCTGGACATGAAGTTCTTCCACCACGCCGGCAACAGCTCGGGCGTCGTGGACGGTTCGGCGGCCCTGCTGCTGACCTCGCCCGCCTACGCCAAGGCCAACGGCATGACGCCGCGCGCCCGCGTGGTGGCCATGGCCAACATGGGTGACAGCCCGACGCTGATGCTCAACGCCCCGGTCCCGGCGGCCCGCAAGGTTCTGGCCAAGGCCGGCCTGACGGTCGACGACATCGACCTGTGGGAAATCAACGAAGCCTTCGCGGTCGTGGCCGAGAAGTTCATCCGCGACCTGAAGCTCGACCGCACCAAGGTCAACGTCAACGGCGGCGCGATGGCGCTGGGCCACCCGATCGGCGCCACCGGCTCGATCCTCATCGGCACGATGGTCGATGAGCTGGAGCGGACCGGCAAGCGCTACGGCCTGATCACCATGTGCGCCGCCGGCGGCATGGCTCCTGCGATCATCATCGAGCGCATGTAAGGCTGAAATCCTCCCCCTCGGGGGAGGCGAACCGGCTAAGCCGGGACGGAGGGGGTCCGCTCAGATCGAGCGGGCCCCTTCTGCTATCCGGCTCTGGGATCGCCGACGCCAATCGCCTATATCCGCCCCCATGGCCGAAGCTTTCAACGACCTGACCCTGTCCGCCGACCGCGAGGCCCGCTACGCCGAGGTGGCCGCCGAGATCGCCGCCGTGCTGGACGGAGAGCCCAACCGCACCGCGCGGATGGCCACAGTCGCCTCGATGCTGGCGGCCAGTTTCGACCACTACTTCTGGACCGGCTTCTATGTCGTCGATCCGGACAAGCCGGGCGAGCTGGTCGTCGGGCCCTACCAGGGCACGCTCGGCTGCCTGCGCATCGCCTTCGGCCGCGGCGTCTGCGGCGCGGCGGCGGCCACCGGCCAGACCCAGCTTGTTCCCGATGTCCACGCCTTTCCAGGGCACATCGCCTGCGACGGCCGCTCGCAGAGTGAGGTGGTGGTCCCGGTGTTCGGCCCTGACGGCGACCTGATTGCGGTCTTCGACGTCGATTCCGACCAGCCGGCCGCCTTTGACGCGGTCGACGCCCGCTGGCTCGAGCAAATCCTCGCGTCCGTATTCAGCCGTTAAGTCCGGCCCGGTACTTGCTTGGGCAGGGGTGAGAATCCCTGACAGGGACAGGGTTTGTCCCCAAAGTGAGCCGCCCCGCGATGTTGAGTGCCCGCACAGTCCACCCCGCCGCCCTGACCCTCGACGAGGTGTCGGCCTGGTCGGCGCTGGTCGTCGCCGAGCCCGCGTTCGGCAATCCGCTGCTGGGGCCGGACTTTTCAATCGCCGTCGGCGTGGTGCGGGACGACGCCCGGGTGACGGTCTATCGCGACGATACGGCCATCGTCGGCTTCCTGCCTCATCACCGGCGTCCGGGTGGCATGGCCCGGCCGCTCGGCGCGCCGCTGGCGGACTATCACGGCCTGATCGCCGGGCCGCACGCCGACCTCACCGCCGACCGCGTCCTGGGTCTGGCCGGGCTCAGCGCCTGGCGCTTCACCGGTCTGGTCGATCCCTACGGGGTCTTCGCCGAGGCCACTGCGGGCGAGGCGTACGGCTATGCGGTGACCCTGACGGCCGCGCCGACGGACTATCTCGAAGGCCTGCGCGCCGCTTCGCCCAAACGCTTCAAGAACTGGCGCCGTCTCGACAGCAAGCTGGAACGAGAGGTTGGTCCGGTGCGGATCGAGGCCAGCGATGATCCCGCGGTCTACGAGCAGATCATGGACTGGAAGCGCGAGCAGCTGATCCGCACGGGCGTCGCCGACTTTCTGCGGCCGGACTGGACGCGCGACCTGCTGGCGAACTTCGCCACCGCGCGTGGACCGCTGCGGGGCATTACCCTGACGATGTGGGCGGGCGACACCATCGCCGCCGGCCATTTCGGCGTGGCGCAGAACGGCTGGTATCACCCCTGGGTGGCCTCGACGAACCCGGCTCTGGGCGAATACTCGCCAGGCCAGACCTTTCTGATGAAGGCCATCGCCGCCATGCCGGGTCTGGGTCTGACGACCTATGACCTCGGTCCGAGCCATGACCATTACAAGCGACACTACGCCGCCCCGACACAGCGGGTCGGCGAGGGCACGGCGGCCGCGTCGACCCCCGCCGGAGTCCTGGCGGGGGGGCGCGAGCGGGTCTGGACCCTGGCCGGCGCCCGCCGTGACGGCATGGTCGCCAGTCTGCGCCGCCGTCTGGACGCCATCGCGGTGACCGAACTGTCGACCGCCGGCCGCGTGCGCGGATTCGTCGAGGCGGTCGCGGCCCAGCCGCGCCGCCGCCTGGCGACGATGGAGGGCGAATAGGCTCGATGAGCGCGACGATCTCCATCGTCATCCCGACCCAGCGCCGGCCGGCGGGCCTGGCCGTCGCCCTGCGCTCGGTGCTCGCCCAGACCGGCGTGGATCCCGCCCGGCTCGAACTGATCGTCGCCGACAATGACCAGCAATCCAGCGCCAGGCCCGCGGTCGAGGCCGCAGCGAAGAGCGCGCCATTCCCGGTGCGCTATGTTCACGTCCCCAAGGCCGGCGTCGCGAACGTCCGCAACGGCGCACTGCGCCGGGCCCGGGGCGAGCTGATTGCCTTCCTCGACGACGACCAGGAGGCGCCGGCCGGCTGGCTCGCGGCGCTGCTGGACGCGATGGAGCGCTATCAGGGCGACGTGGTCTTTGGACCGGTCCGCGCCCGGGCGCCGGAGACGGTTAGCCTCCACCGCGACTATCTCGAACGCTTCTTTTCCCGCGAGGGACCGGCCGACGCCGGACCGATGCCGGGCTATTTCGGCTGCGGCGACAGTCTGCTGCGCCGCGCGGCCCTGCCCAATCCGGACCAGCCGTTCGACGTCGGCCGCAACAGCATCGGCGGCGAGGACGATCTGCTGTTCGGCACGATGCAGGCGGCGGGGGCAACCTTTGTCTGGGCGCCGGACGCCTGGGTCTGGGAGGATCCGATCCCGGACCGGCTGACGCTGCGCTACACCCTCCTGCGCGCCTTCGCCTACGGTCAGGGGCCCAGCGAGCACTGCGCCTCATCGACCCCGCCCGACTGGCCCGGCGTCGCGCGCTGGATGGTGATCGGCCTGGGCCAGGCGGCTGTCTTCGGCGCGGTTGCGGCCGTCAAATGGCTGATCGGCGCGCCCGATCGCGCCCAGGCCCTGGACCGCGCGGCCCGCGGCCTCGGCAAGACCTTCTGGTTCGGCCCCTTCAAGATCAATTTCTACGGACGCAGCGCATGACCGTCATCCGCGACTGGACTCCGGACAAGGCCCACGCCTTCGGCAAGGAGGTGCTGACCTTTGACCATGACCTGCACAATCGGCCGATGTTCGATGACGACGGCCTGGCCGACCTGCTGGACCGTTATCCGCGCGACAAACTCGGCGTCTTCACCATGGGCGAGGACCCGCGCGAGTGGCGCACCTGGCGGCGCGGCGTGGCCGGGAATCTCTCCGGCCAGACCCTGCTGCGGATGGCGCGCGAGGGCCGCATCTGGCTGAACCTGCGCGCGGTCAACGACTACCTGCCCGACTACGCCGCCCTCGCCGACGAGGTGTTCACCGAGAAGCAGGCGATGGTCCAGGGCCTTCGCGCGATGAAGCGCGACCTGGGCGTGCTGATCAGCTCGCCCAACGCCCAGGTCTTCTACCATCTGGACGTGCCGCTCGTGTCGCTCTGGCAGATCCGCGGCATGAAGACGGTCTGGGCCTACCCGGTCGCCGACCCCTATGTCGGGCCCGAGGCGCTGGAGGCCATCGTGCTGCGCGAGACGGCCGAGCAGTTCGCCTTCGATCCCGACTGGGACGCCGGCGCAGCGAAGACCCAGCTGACCCCCGGCCGCATGCTGACCTGGCCGCAGAACGCCCCGCACCGGATCGAGAACGGACCGATGCTCAATGTCTCCCTGTCGATGGAGTACATGACCCCGGCGGCCCTGATGCGGGCCAACGTGATCTACGCCAACGGCCTGCTGCGTCGCCGGCTTGGCGCGAGCCCGTCCATACAGCCGGGCTTCTCGCCCCTCGGCCTGGCCAAGGTCGCCGCCGCCCGCGCCGCCAAGGCGTTGAAGCTGCAGAAGGCCAACGAGCGCGTGCTGCCGGTAACGTTCAATCTGGAGCACGAGGTTCCGGGTCTGACGAAGCGCGCGGCATAACCAGCCCTTGCCGACCTGCGCCGATCGCTCCAAATGGTCGGGATGACAGGCCCCCGCACGATTGATCTGACCGGCGAAGCCGCTGCCGACGCCCGCGCACTGCGGGACGCGTTCGGCTGTTTCACGACGGGCGTGACGATCGTCACCACGCTGAACCGCGACGGTCGCCCCGTCGGGTTCACCGCCAACAGCTTCGCCTCGGTCTCGCTCGACCCGCCACTGGCGCTGATCTGCGTCGGCAACGAGGCCAGCTGCCTCCCGGCGCTCGACGCCAGCGGCGTCTTCGTCGTCAATGTGCTGCATGTCGACCAGCAGGCCCTGGCCGCCCAGTTCGCCCGTCGCGGCGCCGACCGGTTCGAGGGCGTCACGCCGGAGACCTGGCACACCGGGGCCCCGGTCCTGCCCGGCTGCATGGCCAATTTCGAGTGCCGCGCCGAGCAAAGCATCGACGCGGGCGACCACCGCATCCTGATCGGCCGCATTCTCAAGGTCCACCACGACGCCGACCACGAGCCGCTGGTCTATCTGCGCGGCGGGTACCGCAAGGTGCATACGGACTGAGTATCGTCACACCCCCTGACGCTGGGTCATACTTGGCGCGGACAATCCGAAGGCTTAAGTGACGCGTACGTAAACGAAACCTTCCAACCGGGAGATACCCCATGGGTGAAGCCTATATCGTCGCCGCCGGCCGCACCGCGGGCGGCCGCAAGGGTGGCCGTCTGAGCGGGGTTCACCCCGCCGACCTGGCCGGTGAAGTCCTCAAGGCCCTCGTCGCGCGCACGGGCGCCGATCCGGCCACCGTCGAGGACGTGATCATGGGCTGCGTCTCCCAGGGCGGCGAGCAGGCGGTCAACATCGCCCGCAACGCGGTGCTGGCCAGCGGCTTCCCGGAAAGCGTTCCCGCCACCTCGGTCGACCGCCAGTGCGGCTCCTCGCAGCAGTCGCTGCACTTCGCGGCCCAGGCCGTGATGTCCGGCGCCATGGACTGCGTCATTGCCGCCGGCGTCGAGAGCATGAGCCGCGTGCCGATGGGCAGCCCCTCGATCCTCGCGCTGAAGGCCGGCATGGGCAACTACATGAGCCCGAACATGCAGGAGCGCTATCCGAACATCCAGTTCAGCCAGTTCGCCGGCGCCGAGATGATCGCCAGGAAGTACGGCTTCACCAAGGACCAGCTCGACGAGTGGGCCTACGGCAGCCACATGAAGGCCATCGCCGCCACCAAGGGCGGCTACTTCGACGGCGAGATCGTGCCGGTCGAGATCACCACGGCCGAAGGCAAGACCGAGTCCCACGTCGTCGACGAGGGGATCCGCTTTGAAGCCAGCCTCGAAGGCATCAAGGGCGTGAAGCTGCTGGTCGAGGGCGGCACGGTCACGGCCGCCACCTCCAGCCAGATCTGCGACGGCGCCTCGGGCGTCATGGTCGTCAACGAAGCCGGCCTCAAGCGCCTCGGCGTCGCGCCGCTGGCCCGCATCCACCACATGACGGTCACCGCCGGTGACCCCGTGATCATGCTGGAAGAGCCCGTCTTCGCCACCCAGAAGGCCCTCAAGAAGGCCGGCATGTCGATCAACGACATCGACCTGTACGAGGTCAATGAAGCCTTCGCGCCCGTGCCGCTGGCCTGGCTGCAGGGCAACGACGCCGACCCGGCCAAGCTGAACATCTCGGGCGGCGCCATCGCGCTGGGCCACCCGCTGGGCGGCTCCGGCGCCAAGCTGATGGCCACCCTGGTCCACAACCTGCGCCGCACCGGCAAGCGCTACGGTCTCCAGACCATGTGCGAAGGCGGCGGCCTGGCCAACGTGACGATCGTCGAAGCGCTCTGATCGCGCCCTGACCCTCTGACGAAAGGGCCGCTCACCGGACAGGTGGGCGGCCCTTTTTCTATGCATTCCTCTCCGCGAAGCGGGGAGGGGGACCATGCGGAGCATGGTGGAGGGGCAGCGCGAATGCGAGCGGCCCCATCCTGAATTCCGGTTCTTCCGGGGCGTTCTGCGCCGCCCCCTCCACCAGCCTTCGGCTGGTCCCCCTCCCCTCTACGAGGGGAAGATCATTTCGCCGCCACCCGCCACACGATGTTCCCCACATCGTCCGCCACCAGCAGCGCGCCCTTGCTGTCGGGGATCACGCCGACGGGCCGGCCCAGGGCCTGGCCCTTCGCGTCGAGGAAGCCGGTGAGGAAGTCCTGGGCCTTGCCGGCGGGCTTGCCGGCGGCGAAGGGCACGAAGACCACCTTGTAGCCGCTGACCGGCTTCCGGTTCCACGAACCGTGCTGCCCGATGAAGGCCCCGCCAGCGTACGCCTCGCCCAGCGATCCACCGGCCGGATAGAAGGCCAGCCCCAGCGACGCTGTATGCGCCCCCAGCGCGTAGTCGGGCTTCAGCGCCTTCGCCACCAGGTCCGGCCGCTGCGGCTGCATCCGCACGTCGACGTTCTGGCCGAAGTAGCTGTACGGCCAGCCGTAGAAGCCGCCGTCCTGCACGCTGGTCATATAGTCGGGCACCAGGTCATGGCCGAGCATGTCGCGCTCGTTGACCGCGGTCCACAGCGCCCCGCCCGTCGGCTCCCAGTCCATCCCGACCGGATTGCGCAGACCGCTGGCGAACTGCCGCAGGGCGCCGGAGGCCAGGTCGAGCTCCAGGATGCCGGCGCGGTTCTTTTCCTTCTCGATGCCGCCCTCGGCCAGGTTCGAGTGCGAGCCCACGGAGATGTAGAGCTTGCTGCCGTCCGGGCTGGCCAGCAGGCCCTTGGTCCAGTGGCCGTTGGGCGCCTCGGCCGGCAGGTCGGCGACCTTCTCGCCCGGACCCGTGGGCGCCGGGCCGCCGGGCACATAGCGCCAGCGCAGCAGTGCGTCCGTATTGGCCACATAGAGCCACTCACCGACCAGGGCCATGCCGAACGGCGAGTTCAGGCCGTTCAGCAGCGGGGTCTTCACCTCGGCCACGCCGTCGCCGTCGGCGTCGCGCAGCAGGGTGATGCGATTGGCGCTGGGTACGCCGGCGCCGGCCCGCTTCATCATCATCTTCGCGACCCATGCGGTCAGGCCCTTTTCCTCGCGCGGCGGACTGTTGCTCTCGGCCACCAGCACATCGCCGTTGGGCAGCGACAGCATCCAGCGTGGATGGTCCAGCCCCTCGGCAAAGCGTGTCACGGTGAAGCCGGCCGGTGCCGTGGGCTTGCCGCCCGCCGGCCAGCCGACCGCCTTGGCCGGGTTGATGGTCGGGATCGGCCCGCCGGGGTCGGGCGCGGTCAGGGTCGGCGAGGCGCCATAGGTCGCCTCGGCGGGCAGCTCGGCGGCGCTGTTGCAAGCGGCGAGAGTCAGGGCGGCGAGCGCGGCGGCTGAGTGTCGGAGCATGGGACGTTTCCTTGTTCTGGGACCAGTATGGCTCGCCGCGCCCGATCGGCAATGCTCGCCGCAAGCTGTCAACGATGAAGCGCAGGGTCCCTGCGCTTGCACTTCGGCCCTCACGACACAAATAGTCCATGCGATTCATCGTTCTGGAGCCTGCCTTGTCCCTCATCCGCACCGCCGTCGTGGCCAGTCTCGCCGCCGCGCTCAACGCCGCGCCGGCCGCCTTCGCCGCCCCCGCCGCCGCCCCCGTCGC